>NZ_JBFOCP010000033.1:0-81237 GCF_040907855.1 Aeromonas sp. s4
GGGAGGCTGGGAGGGGGTTGAAGAAACAATCAGGGTTGCCTGCGGGCGGCCCTCTTGAAGGAACCAAAGATGTATACCGAAACCATCAACAAGTGCGCCGCCAACGCGGCCCGCATCAACCGCTTCGAGCGCAGCGACAAGCTCGGCTTCTGGCTCAGCTCCGCCATGGCGGGGGCCTATGTGGGCCTCGGCATCATCCTCATCTTCACCCTCGGCAATCTGGTGGATCCCGCCATCCGGCCGCTGGTGATGGGGGCCACCTTTGGCATCGCCCTGACGCTGGTGATCATCGCCGGCTCCGAGCTGTTTACCGGCCACACCATGTTCCTCACCTTCGGGGTGAAGACGGGCAAGATCACCATGGCCGACCTGCTGCGCATCCTGCCGCAGACCTGGGCCGGCAACCTGATTGGCTCCGTCGTGGTGGCGCTCATCTACTCCTACGGCGGCAGCCTGCTGCCGGATGCGGGCAGTCTGGCCCACAAGGTAGCGCTGGCCAAAACCCAGGCTCCGGCCCTGACCCTGTTTATGAAGGGGATCCTCTGCAACTGGCTGGTCTGCCTCGCCATCTGGATGGCGCTGCGCACCGAGGGTGCCGCCAAGTTCATCGCCATCTGGTGGTGCCTGCTGGCCTTTATCGCCTCCGGCTACGAGCACTCGGTCGCCAACATGACCCTGTTCGCCCTCTCCTGGTTCGGTGCCCACTCCGAGGCCTACACCCTGGGTGGCATCGGCCACAACCTGCTGTGGGTGACCCTGGGCAACACCGTCTCCGGCGCCCTCTTCATGGGCCTCGGCTACTGGTATGCCACCCCCAAGGCCGAGCGCCCGGTTGCGGTGAGCGAGACCACCTCCACTGCCAGCCAGACCCAAACCGCCTGATCAGGAGGCCCCATGGACTACTTGCCCATCTTTTGCCGACTCGACAACAAACCCGTGCTGCTGATCGGCGGCGGCGAGGTGGCGGAGCGCAAGGCGCGCCTGCTGCTGGATGCCGGTGCCCAGCTCACCGTGGTCGCGCCCGAGCTCGACCCCGAGCTGGCAGAACTGGCTGCCAACGGCAGCATCGAGTGGCTCGCCGGTGAATTCGCGCCGCAGCAACTGGCGGGCAAGTGGCTGGTGGTGGCCGCTACAGATCGGCGCGAGGTGAATGCGCTGGTCTACCAGAGCGCCAATCAGGCGCGGATCTTTGCCAACGTGGTGGATGACCCGAAACGCTCCAGCTTCATCATGCCGTCGATCATCGACCGCTCGCCGCTGATGGTGGCCATCTCCTCCGGTGGCAAGGCGCCTGTGCTGGCCCGTCTGCTGCGGGAAAAACTCGAGGCCCTGCTGCCGCAACATCTGGGGGCCGTGGCGACCTTCGCCGGCAGCCTGCGGGAGCGGGTCAAGGCGCGCTTCGCCAGCATGGGAGAACGGCGCCGCTTCTGGGAACGGTTGCTCGGGGCGGATCGGCTCGGGCAGGCGCTGGCCCGCGGTGATAGTGCCTCTGCCAATCAGCTGGCCGACAGCCTGTTTGCCGACGAAAGCCAGACCGGTGGCGAGGTGGTACTGGTGGGAGCTGGCCCCGGCGATCCGGGTCTGCTCACCCTGCACGCCCTGCGCCAGATGCAGCAGGCGGACGTGGTGGTCTATGACCGGCTGGTCTCGGACGAGGTGATGGCGCTGGTGCGCCGCGACGCCAAACGCATCTTCGTCGGCAAGCAGGCGGGCAACCACTGCGTGCCCCAGGAGGGGATCAACCAGCTGTTGCTGGAGGAGGCTAAAAAAGGCCAGCGGGTGGTGCGGCTGAAGGGGGGTGACCCCTTCATCTTCGGCCGGGGCGGCGAGGAGCTGGAGACGCTGGTTGGCACAGGCATCGGCTTTCAGGTGGTGCCGGGGATCACCGCGGCCAGCGGCTGCGCCGCCTACGCCGGTATTCCACTGACCCACCGCGACCACGCCCAGAGCGTTCGCTTCGTTACCGCGCACGGCAAGGGGGGCGCCCGGGATCTCGACTGGCCGCTGCTGGCCAAAGATCGGCAAACGCTGGTCTTCTACATGGGGCTCTCCTCCTGCGCCACCATCCGTGAGCAGCTGCTGGCCCACGGCAAGGCAGGCGACACCCCGGTGGCGCTGATCGAGCGCGGCACCCAGCCCTGCCAGCGGGTCATTCGCGGCACTCTCGATGAGCTGCCCGAACTGGCGGTGGGGGTCGAGAGCCCGGCCCTCATCATGGTGGGTTCGGTGGTGACCCTGGCCGACCAGCTTGCCTGGTTCGGGCAAGGATGCACCGCCGACGCGGCCCTGGCCTCGGCCTGATCGCTGCATCCATTCCAACGCCACCCTCGGGTGGCGTTTCTTTTTCTGCATCTACTGTCATAACCTCTTGTTTTGAGTCTGGTATCCTATGGGGACTGTCCGCCGGATCACCGAATTCAGGAATTCTGCTTCATGTCCCTCCCCGCCAAGAACAGCGCCAAACAGCGTGAACACGACAGAGCCCGCATCCTCACGCTGCTGCTGGCCGATGACGCCCTCACCGAGAGCCTGCTCGACCCGCAAGGGGAGCAGGACGCAGAGCTTCGGGACCAGACCAGCGAGCTGACCCGGCTGGTCAACAGCCTGCCCGCCGCCGATATCGCCGATGCGCTGGAATCCCTGCCGCCGGACGAGCGCCACGTGCTGTGGCAGCAGGTGGATGCAGACAAGCACGGCCAGATCCTGGTGGAAGCGTCGGAGACGGTGTGGGACAGCCTCATCAGCGGCATGAGCGACAAGGAGCTGCTGCACGCCCTGAGCACCCTCGACATCGACGACCAGATCTACCTGGGCCAGCACCTGCCCCGCAACCTGATGGGGCGGCTGCTCACCTCCATGGCGCCGGTGGACAGGGACAAGGTGCGGGAGGTGATCCGCTACGGCAAGCACACGGTCGGCGCCATGATGGACTTCGAGCTCATCACGGTGCGGCCCGACGTGACCCTGGCCACCGTCCAGCGCTATCTGCGCCTGCGCGGCCAGATCCCCGAGAACACCGACAAGCTATTCGTCACCGATCGGCGCAACCGGCTGCAGGGGGAGCTGCCCCTCACCGCCGTGCTGCTGCACAAGCCCGAAACCCTGGTGAGCGACGCGATGGAGAAGGATCCGGTCACCTTCGATCCGGAAGACAACGACGAGGCCGCCGCCCGCACCTTCGAGCGGGACGACCTGGTCTCCGCCGCCGTGGTGGATGCCAGGGGCAAGCTGATGGGACGGCTCACCGTCGCCGAGGTGGTGGACCTGGTTTATGAGGAGAGCGACACCGACCTGCGCCGCATGGGGGGGATCAGCGAGGAAGAAGACGTGTTCGCCCCCGTCTCCAAGGCGGTCAAGACCCGCTGGGCCTGGCTCGCCATCAACCTCTGCACCGCCTTCGTGGCGTCGCGGGTAATCGGCCTGTTCGAGCACACCATCTCCCAGCTGGTGGCGCTGGCAGCCCTGATGCCCATCGTCGCGGGGATCGGCGGCAACACCGGCAACCAGACGATCACCATGATAGTGCGGGCGTTGGCGCTGCAGCACATCCAGACAGGCAACGTCTCCTTCCTGCTGTGGCGCGAGCTGGGGGTGGCCCTGATCAACGGCCTGGTGTGGGGCGGCATCATGGGCATCGCCACCTTCCTGCTCTATCAGGATGCGGCGCTGGGCGCTGTGATGACGCTCGCCATGATCCTCAACCTGCTGGTGGCGGCCCTGATGGGTGTCATCATCCCCATGACCATGAGCCGGCTGGGGCGCGACCCGGCGGTGGGGGCTAGCGTGATGATCACCGCCATCACCGACACCGGCGGCTTCTTCATCTTCCTGGGGCTGGCGACCCTGTTCCTGCTCTAGGGCCCGAGGCTGACCGTCTGCGGCTCCTGCCATGACGCGGGGCCGCTTTCGCGCAAAAACGGCATTTCCCGCCACAGGGCAAGGAATAGTCGTTGAAATGCCAACCCCACTCCTTATACTGGATCCACCTGTTTCCAGCGGTGGATCTGACACAATGGAATACAACACTTCAGAACTGTGCGACATCTATCAGGACATGGTGGATGTACTCGAACCCATGCTCTGCTCCTTCGGCGGCCGCGCCTCTTTCGGCGGCGTCATCACCACGGTCAAGTGCTTCGAATCGAACGGTCTTATCCGTGAACTGGTCAAGGAGAACGGCGTTGGTCGCGTGCTGTTGATCGACGGCGGTGGCTCCATGCGACGTGCCCTGATCGACAGCGAGATCGCCACCACGGCGGCGGAAAATGAGTGGGAAGGGATCGTCTGCTACGGTTGCGTCCGTGAGGTCGATATCCTGGAAGATCTCGACATCGGCATTCAGGCCCTGGCGGCCATTCCGGTGGGCGCCGACAGCAAGGACGTGGGCGAGACCGATCTGCCGGTCAACTTCGGCGGCGTTACCTTCCTGCCGGATGACCACCTCTATGCCGATACCACAGGGGTGATCCTCTCCCCCGATGCCCTCGACATCGAGTAAACAGCGCTGAGTGAAAATGGGAGCCCTGGCTCCCATTTTTTATGCCCGCTGATGGCGGAAAAGACGCAAAAAAAGAGGGCCAGTAAACTACTGGCCCCTTAACTGGAAGCAATGTGAGCAATGTCGTGCCTTCACAAGAAGTCCATCACGTTGGAACAAATGAAGTCTTTCCCGGAAAACAAGTTAACAATAATCATTCTCATTTAACTGTGCAAGCCTTATTTGTGAAGATCACAAAAAAATTGACCACCCATGGGGGTGGTCAATCTCATCAGGCTTGTCGCGTAGCAGCTTGCAGGCCAGCCAATCCGGCCTCCCCCACCAGCTTGCGGCTGAGATAGCGCAGCAGCACACCGTAAAGCGGCACAAACAACCCCAGACTTATCAGCAATTTGAATACGTAATCCACGGTCGCGATCTCGACCCAGTGCTCGGCCATGAAGGGATCCGTGCTGCGCCAGAAGGCGATGCTGAAGAAGGCGATGGTATCCACCAGATTGCCGAACAGGGTGGAGGCCGCCGGAGCCACCCACCAGGCTTTCAGCAGGCGCAGGCGGTTGAACACCACCACGTCCATGAACTGGCCCACCAGATAGGCCATAAAGCTGGCTAACGCGATCCGGGCAACAAAGAGATTGAACTCTGCCAGATTGCCCACCCCCTGGAAGCTCCCTTCGAAGAAGAGCACCGAGAGCACGTAGGACACGGTCAATGCCGGCAGCATCACGGTCTGGATGATCTTGCGCGCCAGGCCTGCGCCGAAGATCCGCACCGTCAGATCGGTGGCCAGGAAAATGAACGGGAAGCTGAAGGCACCCCAGGTGGTGTGGAAGCCAAAGATGGTGATCGGCAGCTGCACCAGGTAGTTGCTGCTGGCAATGATCAGGATGTGGAACAACGAGAGACGCATCAGTGCCGTCTGGTACTGAGCCGGAGTCAGGTTCATATTGTGACCTTTTTGGTTAATGGGGTTAGGGAACCCATATCGCCACCATGGCGATAATCAAGGGGCGAGATTATACGCCCCAAAATTGATAGTTCAATCTTTATGCGGTTATCTCAAGGGATTGACTCGCATCGCACGCCAAGCTTACTCCTGGGACTGCCGAGCCAGCCAGAGCAGCGCCTCCGCGTCGTCCGGCTGCACCGCCGCCAGCCAGCAGCCGCTGTAATGTTCGTACTCGAGCCGAAAGCGGCTGCCTTCAAACTCCAGCAGCCAGCTGTGGCGATCCGCCCCCCACTCCCGCTCGAGTGCCGCCAGCTCCCACTCCTGCAACAGGGCCTCTGCCAGAGTCGGGAAGCTGTCCCAGTCAAGGCCCGGGCAGGTCAGCATCACCACCCCGGCTTCCCTGTCTGTCTGCGTGATACGCCAGTTCATCCGTTGCTCCTCAACTGCTGCACGAGAGCTCGCCCCCGCAATACCATGCGGGGGACGGGGTGGCGAGATCCTCGTATTCGGCTTGCTCATCATAGGGGTGCTGCAGGGCCGCAAACAGCCGCTCGAACGGCGCCATGTCGCCCTGTTCTGCCGCCTCGATCACCTGCTGGGCCAGGGCGTTGCGCAGCACATACTTGGGATTGACTGCGTCCATCTGCCCCTTGCGCACGCCATCCACGCTCCCTTCCCGGGCGAGGCGCGCCCGATAGGCCTCAAGCCACCCCTGCCAGACGGCAGGATCGGGCAGCAGCGCCAGCAGGCGGGCGGGCCACGCTCCCTCTCGCGTCACCTCACCGAGACGTCGCAGGAAGAGGTGGTAATCCACCTTGTGCGCCGCCAGCAGCCGGAACAACTCGCGGAACAGCGCCGGATCCTCCTCTTCCCACACCGCCAGCCCCAGCTTGGCGCGCATCAGCTCGGAGTAGTGCAACATCAGCTGGTGCTCGTACTGGGCCAGGGCCGACGCGAGCGCGTCGCCATCCACATGGCCGGCCAGCGCCTGTGCCAGCTTCTGCAGGTTCCAGTATCCGACCGCAGGCTGCTGATCCAGCGCATAGCGACCGTCCGGATCCGAGTGGTTGCAGACGAAGTCCGGCACATAGGCGTCGATGAAGCCGTAGGGGCCGTAATCCAGGGTCAACCCGAGCAGGGACATGTTGTCGGTGTTCATCACCCCGTGACAGAACCCCGCCGCCTGCCACTTGGCGATGAGCCGCGCGGTGCGGCGCACTACTTCGGCAAACAGCTCGGCGCCATCGGCCAGCTCGGGGAAGTGGTAACGCCGCGCATAGTCGATGAGGGCGGGGATCTTCTCCCCCTGCCTGCTCCAGGCGAAATACTCGAAATGACCGAAGCGCAGATGGCTCGGCGCGGTGCGCAGCACGGTCGCCCCGCTCTCCACCTGCTCCCGGTAGACAGGCTCGTCACTGCCCAGCAGCACCAGAGCCCGGGTGGTGGGAATGCCGAGGGCATGCAGCGCCTCGGAAGCCAGGTACTCGCGAATGCTGGATCGCAGCACGGCACGGCCGTCGCCGAAGCGGGAGAATGGCGTCTTGCCCGCCCCTTTGAGGTGCAGGTCCCAGCGGCTGGCATCAGGCGCCAGCTGCTCCCCCAGCAGCAGAGCGCGGCCATCCCCGAGGCGCGGGCTGTAACCACCGAACTGGTGGCCCGCATAGACCTGGGCCACCGGCTGCATGCCCGGCAGGGGCTGCCCCTGGCCGCAACAAGCGAGCCACTGCGCCTCGCTCACCTCCCCGAGCCCCAGCTCACCAAGCAGCGCACGGTTCAGATGCAGCAATCTGGGGCCATGCAGCGGCTGCGGGGCAACGGGCTCGCAAGCCCAAGGGAGTTCGGTGGCAAAAGTGTTGATCAACTTCATGGTGATGGAGGTTGTCCCTGCGTATGCTCGTGTCACTCTTTATACCGCCGTCGGCTCGTCGAGGCTAACAGGCGATCACGATTATTCATTTCAAGGAGAAGACGATGCCAAAGTGGGTCTATACCCTGCCCCTGCTGGCGCTTGCCTGGGGCCATCAGGCCAAGGCGGCCGACATAGACGCAGGCAAGGCCAAATCCTTGGTCTGTGCCGCCTGTCATGGCGCGGATGGCAAGGCGAGCGTCCCGACCTACCCCCACCTCGCGGGCCAGAACCAGGCCTATTTGCTCAAGCAGATGAAAGCGTTCAAGGAGGGTTCCCGTACCGAGCCGCTGATGGTTCCCTTCATGGCGATGCTGACCGAGGCGGACATGGAGAATCTGGCAGCCTATTACGCCAGCCTGAAATAATGCATGGCGCCGACCAACGGGCGCCTTTCCACTGTTTGTTGTGCCAGCCTACCGGCCTGGGCCTGCAGCGGTCGATGACAAGATCTACCTGGGCCGACCCTACCGGCGGCAGTAGTCGATGATCAGGTCCATAAAGGCCTCACCGAAGCGCTCCAGCTTGCGGTGACCGACACCGTTGACCGCCAGCATTTCCTCCTCGGTCATCGGCATCAGCTGCGCCATCTCAACCAGGGTGGCGTCGTTGAACACCACATAGGGCGGCACCTCTTCATCCTCGGCGATCTGCTTGCGCAGGGCGCGCAGCTCCTTGAACAGCCGCTTGTCGTAGTTGGCGTTGTCGAGCAGGCCGTTGCGCTTCTCCTTGCGACTGGAGATGGGCTGCAGGCGGGGGACTGCCAGTTCAAGCTTCATCTCGCCACGCAGCACGGGTCGAGCCGCTTCGGTCAGCTGCAACACCAGATTGCGGGTGATGTTCTGGGTCAGCAACCCCTTGTGGATCAGCTGGCGGATGACGCTCATCCAGTATTCGTGGCTCTGATCCTTGCCGATGCCGTAGGTCGACAGCTTGTCGTGACCGTGATCCTTGATGCGCTGGTTCAGCGATCCGCGCAGCACCTCCACCACATAACCCACCCCGAAATTCTGTCCCACCCGCCAGACGCAGGAGAGCGCTTTCTGGGCGTCTTCGGTGCCGTCATAACTCTGGGGCGGATCGAGGCAGATGTCGCAGTTGCCGCACGGCTTGTCGTTGTACTCGCCGAAGTAGTTGAGCAGCACCTGACGGCGGCAAGTCTGCGCCTCGGCGAAGGCCGCCATCACGTTGAGCTTGTACTGCTCCACCTGCAACTGCTGTGGGTTTTCGATGTTGTCGAGCAGCCGGCGCACCCGACCGATGTCGGCGGGATCGTAGAGCAGCAGCGCCTCGGCCGGGGTGCCGTCGCGCCCGGCACGGCCGGTTTCCTGATAGTAGGATTCGATGTTCTTCGGGATGTCGTAGTGCACCACGAAGCGCACGTTGGGCTTGTCGATGCCCATGCCGAACGCCACCGTCGCCACCACGATCTCGATGTCATCCTTGAGGAAGGCCTCCTGGGTCTGCTGACGCAGCTCCAGCGGCAGACCGGCATGATAGGGTGCCGCCTTGCAGCCGTGACGGGATAGCCGCTCGGCCACCTCCTCCACCCGATTGCGGCTGGAGCAGTAGACGATGCCGCAGTTGCCCTTCTGGCTCTGCACGTAGCGCAGCAGCTGCTCCGCCGCCTTGAACTTTTCCACCAGGCTGTAGCGGATATTGGGCCGATCGAAGCTGGCGGTGTGGATGAAGGGATCGTTCAGTTCCAGCCGGTGCAGCATGTCGCTGCGGGTCGCCTCGTCGGCGGTGGCGGTGAGCGCTACCACCGGCACCTGGGGGAACCACTGCTTGAGCCGTCCCAGCGCCGCGTATTCCGGCCGAAAATCGTGCCCCCACTGGGAGACGCAGTGCGCCTCGTCGATGGCGAACAGGCCGAGGGGCAGCTCCGCCAACCGGTCCATGAACTCGTGCTGCAGCAAACGCTCGGGGGAAACATAAACCAGCTTGATCTCGCCCCGGCGCATGGCGGCGAAGTTCTGGATCATCTCTTCCCGGCTCAGTGCCGAGTTGATGTAGACCGCCGCCACGCCGTTGGCGCGCAGGGTGTCGACCTGATCCTTCATCAGCGAGATGAGGGGGGAGACCACCACACCGAGCCCGGGTCGCAGCAGCGCCGGGATCTGGTAGCAAAGCGACTTGCCGCCGCCGGTGGGTTTGAGCACCAGGGCATCGCGCCCCGCCACTATCTGCTCGATGATCTCGAGCTGGCCCGGCCGAAACTGCTGATAGCCAAACACCGCCTGCAACAGGGCAAGGGGATTCTCTGGCTGAGGGTCAGGCAGGGTTTCGGCAATGACGGTCATGGGCTCTCCTTTGGGGTCGCCATTCTAAAGCAGCCGCCGCCCACAATAAACCTGCCATTGCGAGTGTTAAGGAAGTGTTGCAGACTGGCTGGAGTTTTTACTCGGCTTTGATGACAGGGCGGACTCAAGGAATGAAACAGATGCTCAAGAAGATGGCGCTCAGTGGCATAGCCAACCTGTTCGCCGAAAAGATGCCCTTCAACAAGCTGATCGGCATGCAAGTCACCCACTACGACTTCGATAAAGTGGAGCTGCGCATCAAGATGGAACAGAAGCTCATCGGCAACCCTTTCCACAACATACTGCACGGCGGCGTCACCGCCAGCCTGCTCGACGTGGCGGGCGGCATGATAGTCGCAGCCTCCTGCATCGACGAGCTGGAGGACTTCTCCCCCAGCTATCTCAAGGAGCGCTTCTCGCGGCTTGGCACCATCGATCTGCGGGTGGACTATCTTCGTCCCGGTCGCGGCAACGAGTTCATCGCCACCGCCCACATCATCCGGGCAGGCAGCAAGGTCGCGGTCGCCCGCATGGAGCTGCACAACGAAGAGGGCACTCACATCGCCTTCGGCACGGGGACCTACCTCGTCGGCTAATGGTTTTTATTGCATAAAAAGTGCGCTTCTAAGCTGATTTTAATCATTAGAATTCTTACCCCCTCCTCCGCTCAAGGTCCATACTGAAAGTCGGGATTCTGTGCAGAGGGAGGATTGCAGACGATGAGCGCGATACTGGCTACCCAACCATCCAGAGCCTTGCTGACACGACTTGAGGCCATGCGCGAAGAAGTGCAGACCCCAGAGTGCCGTCACTGGTTGGAGCAGGAGCTGGAGGGGTATTCTCTCTGTTCACCCCTGCCTTGGTATCGCATCATTGCCTGTCGGCAACGCGGTCACTTCCTGAATCTGAAGACGGGAAAATATCTGACTTGCCATATCGGCAGCCAAACGCTAAGCCAACGCGACCTGGCCCAAGTTCAGTTCATCTATGCCCGTGAACCCGCCGCCCACTATTTACTGCGTCACGATTCCCATATCGAGCCCTGGCCGGAATCGCTGCTGGAAGCGTATCGAGAGCAGCTGATCCCTGGTCATCTCTGCCTGCAAGCCTGGCATGAGCCCGTGTCTTCGCTGCGTTCACAACTGATGGAGGGAATAGCACATTTCATTAGTGAGTACCCCAAGCATGCGGCCCTGCAAACCCAACACGGTTTCAAGGCATTGCGGCATCAACACTGGCATATCTGAATGAGCGCCTGGGGCGCAAGGAGGGCACCATCGACAAGACCCATAACGAGATTGTCACAATCTAGAGTGCCGGAGTCAGGATCAGACTCCACCAGTGGGGCCACCGAGCGGTGGCCCTTTTAGTTGGGCAAATGAGGAAGATCGGAGCAGCAGCTGCAGCAATCGACAATGGAAATGTCAGCTTTTCTTCAACAGACCAAATGCGAAAAGGCCGCTCATTGAGCGGCCTTTTCAAATGTGGTCGGTGTGAGAGGATTCGAACCTCCGACCCCTTCGTCCCGAACGAAGTGCGCTACCAAGCTGCGCTACACACCGATGTCTGCGGGGCGAGAATTTACCGAAAGCCCCGACCCGACACAAGCCTTTTTTTTCATTCACTCTAAAAAAATGGCTTTACGCTCAATAATTCAGCGAGTCGCAGCAAAAATCGCCACAAGGCATCTTTCCGCCTGCCTTCAGCCCTGTCGAGGCAACCTGAACTCGGTCGGCCCCAGCAAACGCCGGCTCCAATCCGCCACCACTCCATGTTCCAGCCAATGAGCCGCATGCTGGCGCCAATTGGGAGAGAGCGCCGGGTTCTCCAGCAGCAGTTGCAGGTCTTCCTCGTTGCGAACCTGGTTGAACAGGATGTCGGCAGTGCGCTTCACCGTCAGCTCAGGGTAGGGTCTGTCCACCAGTGTCAGCTCCCCCTGCGGCTCCACCCTTCCCTCTTCCAGCACCCGCAGCAGCCAGCCACAGCGGCCACTCAACTGCATCACCTGGGAGAGCTGGCCATAGCCAAAGCGCTGGTTGAGCTTGAAACAGGGGGATCTGGGCTGGCTTATCTGGATAAGCGCCTCTCCAAGTCGATAGACATCGCCGATGCAGGCCTGCGCCTCCGTCAGCCCCGAACCAGAGAGATTCTCGCCAAAGGCAGCAGGCTGCCAGGGTGTGCGTGGTACAGGCAGTCCCAGCGCGGTTTGCCAGGTTTTCCACCAGGCGTAATGCTCCGCAGGGTAATGGTGCAGGGCCCGATCCGGGCCGCCATGATGGCGTCTGTCGCTCTGCTCATCCCCGCGAAGGCCGAGGAAATCGCACCACAGAGGGGCGTTGGCAGGCTGCTTGTGGATGGCACTGATGAGGCCGGGGGCCTGCTCTGGGTTCAGTTCGACGCTCTGGCCGATGAAGAGGGAGATCCGCATTCCATTCTCCTGACGGATGGGGGAATGCGGATCTTATCACGGGGCAAGTCAGGCAACTGCCTGCATCTGGGTGGTCATGGCGATTTCGGCACGGCGGCGTTTCTCCGCCCGGGCCATCAGATACCAGCTACCGAAGGTGAACAGGGATACCGACAGCAGGATCAGACTCGCGATGGCGTTGATCTCGGGCTTCACGCCGAGACGCACCGCCGAGAACACCTCCATCGGCAAGGTGGTCGAACCCGGGCCGGAGACGAAGCTCGCCAGCACCAGATCATCCAGCGACAGGGCGAACGACATCATGCCACCCGCCGCCAGCGACGGGGCGATCATCGGGATGGTGATCAGGAAGAACACCTTCCAGGGCTTGGCTCCCAGGTCCATGGCCGCCTCCTCGATGGAGAGATCCAGCTCCCGCAGCCGCGCCGACACCACGATCGCCACATAGGCGGTACAGAAGGTGGTATGTGCTATCCAGATGGTCAGCATGCCCCGCTCCGCGGGCCAACCCACCAGCTGGGCCATGGCCACGAACAGCAGCAGCAGGGAGAGACCGGTGATCACCTCGGGCATCACCAGCGGCGCCGTCACCATGCCGCCGAACAGGGTCCGGCCACGGAAGTGAGGGATCCGGGTCAGCACGAAGGCCGCCACTGTCCCCAGCGCCACCGCCGCGATGGCGGTGTAGAAGGCGATCTCCAAGGAGCGGAACACGGACCCGATCAACTGTTTGTTGTCGAGCAGGCCGAAGTACCACTTGAGCGACCAGCCTCCCCACACCGTCACCAGCTTGGAGGCGTTGAAGGAGTAGATGACCATGATGATCATGGGCAGGTAGATGAACAGCAGCCCCAGCCACAGCATCAGCTTGGCAAAACCGAAACGTCTCATGCCTTGCCCTCCAGCTCTTTGGCCTGGTTGCGGTTGAACAGGATGATGGGAATGATCAGCACCGCCAGCATCACCACCGCCAGGGCGGAGGCCACCGGCCAGTCACGGTTGTTGAAGAACTCCTGCCACAACACCTTCCCGATCATCAGGGTCTCTGGGCCACCCAGCATCTCGGGGATGACGAACTCGCCCACCACCGGGATGAAGACCAGCATGCAACCGGCGATGATGCCGTTCTTGGAGAGTGGCACCGTGATCTGCCAGAACCGGGTCAGGTTGCGGGCACCCAGATCGGAGGCCGCCTCCAGCAGGCTCTGGTCGTGCTTGACCAGGTTGGCGTAGAGCGGCAGCACCATGAACGGCAGGTAGGAGTAAACGATGCCGATATAGACCGCCAGGTTGGTATTGAGGATCTGCAGCGGTTCGTCGATCACCCCGATGCCCAGCAGGACACTGTTGAGCAGGCCGTTGTTGCTGAGGATCCCCATCCAAGCGTATACCCGGATCAGGATCGCCGTCCAGGTCGGCATCATGATGAGCAGCAGCAGAACGGTCTGGGTCTCCTTGTTGGCCCGCGAAATGGCGTAAGCCATGGGATAACCGATCAACAGGCAGAGCAGGGTGCTGACCAGGGCTATCTTGAGGGACCCCAGATAAGCCGCGATGTAGAGCTCATCCTCCTGCAGCAGCAGGTAGTTGCCCAGGTTGAGCAGTATGGTGAGCTGATTGTCTGCCCAGCTCACCACGTCCGTGTAGGGCGGGATGGCCACGTCCGCTTCGGCGAAGCTGATCTTCACGACGATGATGAAGGGCAGCAGGAAGAAGAGGAACAGCCAGAAGAAGGGGATGCCGATGACCAGCTGCCGCCCTCCCACCTGTTTGAGTCGTCTCAATGCCTTCATGATTGCAGCACCACGCCGCTGTCATCTTCCCAGTAGAGGAACACCTGGTCATCCCAGGTCGGCCGTTTGCCGTGGCGTTCGGCATTGGCGATGAAAGCCTGAACGATTTTGCCCGAGGGCAACTGGATGTGATACACGGAATGGCCGCCCAGATAGGCGATGTCATAAACCTCGCCCTTGGTCCAGTTGAAGTCCGGATGCTCGATCTCTTCCGGCTTTTGCAGGCTCATCAGCAATTTTTCCGGACGCAGGGCATAGGTGACCTTCTTGTTCTCCGCCCGGGAGCTGATGCCGTGACCCACATAGATGGGCTGTTCCAGATCCGCACAGGCGATGATGGCGTGGTCCTGCTCATCCTCCACCAGCAGGCCGTCAAACAGGTTGACGTTGCCGATGAACTCGCACACCAGCCGGCTGGCCGGGGTCTCGTAGATGTCCATCGGGCTGCCGATCTGCTCGATGCAACCGAGGTGCATGATGGCGATCCGCTCGGCCATGGTCATGGCTTCTTCCTGATCGTGGGTCACCATGACGCAGGTCACGCCCACCCGCTCGATGATCTCGACCAGCTCGAGCTGCATGGTGGAGCGCAGCTTCTTGTCCAGCGCCCCCATGGGCTCGTCCAGCAGCAGCAGTTTCGGACGCTTGGCCAGGGAACGAGCCAGGGCCACCCGCTGACGCTGACCACCGGAGAGCTGGTGCGGCTTGCGGCGGGCGTACTGGGTCATCTGCACCAGCTTGAGCATCTCTTCCACCCGGGCATCGATCTCCGCCTTGGGCAGGCCATCCTGCTTGAGGCCGAAGGCGATGTTCTGGGCCACCGTCATGTGGGGGAATAGGGCATAGGACTGGAACATCATGTTGATGGGGCGTTCATAGGGCGGCATGTCGGTAATGTCGACGCCGTCGAGGAACAGCCGTCCTTCCGTGGGTCGCTCGAACCCGGCCAGCATCCGCAGCAAGGTGGACTTGCCGGAGCCGGACCCACCCAGCAGGGCGAAGATCTCGCCCTTGTGGATGTTGAGAGACACGTTGTCGACCGCCAGCGTTTCGTCGAACTGCTTGCTTACCCTGTCTATTTTGACCAGCACTTCTTTACGCTGCTGGCTGCCCTCGAGGGCTTTCTTGTAGGCACTGGAGGCTATCGCCATTACCAAACTCCCAAAGGTGATTCCGGCCTGGGCCGATCCATCAATACAATCTGGCGCCCCGGGATGGGCGCCAAGGTTAGGTTCCGGATTTGATTTTGGTCCAACTCCGGGTGATCAGGCGCTGCACCGAACGGGGATGTGCTTCCTGCACATACAGACGCTCAAGCACCGCCTGGGGGGGATAGACTGACTCGTCCTCGCGAACGGCCTTGTCCATGAACTCTCCCGCCTTGATGTTCGGGTTCGCGTAACCCACATAGTCGCTCACCTTGGCGATGACCTGCGGTTCGAGAATGTAGTTGATCAGGGCGTGAGCCTCTTTCACGTTGGTGGCATCGGCCGGGATCGCCATCATGTCGAACCAGAGATTGCCACCCTCCTTGGGGATGCTGTAGGCAATATTGATCCCCTTGCCCGCCTCCTCGGCCCGGGACGCCGCCTGCAGGATGTCGCCGGAGAAACCCGCCGCCACGCAGATGTTGCCGTTGGCGAGGTCACCGATGTACTTGGAGGAGTGGAAGTAGGCCACGTAGGGGCGCACCTTGAGCAGCTGCTCTTCGGCCCGCTTGATATCCGCCGGCTCATGGCTGTTGGGGTTGAGCCCCAGGTAGTTGAGGGCAGCCGGGATCATCTCGTCCGCCGAATCGAGGAAGGCCACGCCGCACTGGGAGAGCTTCTTCATGTTTTCCGGCTCGAAGATGGTCGCCCAGGAGTCAATCTTGTCGACACCCAGCACTTCCTTGATCTTGTCGACGTTGTAGCCGATGCCGTTGGTGCCCCAGAGGTAGGGCACGGCGTACTGATGGCCCGGATCCACCTTCTCGAGCTGCTTGAGCAGCATGGGGTCCAGGTTGCTCAGGTTTGGCAGCAGGGTGAGGTCCAGCTTCTGGAAGGCCCCCGCCTTGATCTGCTTGGCCAGGAAATTGTTGGAGGGCACGACCAGATCGTAGCCGGTGCGTCCGGTCAGCAGCTTGCCTTCCAGCGTCTCGTTGGAGTCAAACACGTCGTAGACGGTCTTGATCCCGGTCTTCTGCTGAAAGTCACTGAGGGTGGTCTCGCCGATATAATCGGACCAGTTGTAAAAATGAACCACAGGGGCTGCCTGGGTCAGATTTGCAAACCCCAGGGTCAGGGCCAGCGTTGCCATCTTGGTCATGTGCACTTATCAGTCCTCATTTGTGTGATTTTGCCAGTCGCGCATCCATACGCGCCGTCCAACCTGTCGGGTGGTCACCACCCTCCCGGCCGAACTGCGGACCGGGAGGGGTACTCGTCACTCTTACTTGCCTGACTTGATCTTGGTCCAGCTGCGGGTCATCAGACGCTGCACCTTGGCCGGCAGATCCGGGAAGGTGTAGATCTTCTTGAGGGTATCCGGCGTCGGGTAGATACCCGGGTCGGTACGGATCGCCTCGTCCACCAGCGGCGTGGCCGCCTTGTTGCCGTTCGGGAACTGCACCACGTTGGTGATGTTCGCGATCACGTCCGGCTTCATCAGGTAATTGATGAAGGTGTGGGCCGCCTCGACGTTCTTGGCATCCGCCGGGATGGCGATCATGTCGAAGAAGCTGCCTGCCCCCTCTTTCGGAATGGTGTAAGTCAGGCTGACACCGTTCTTGGCCTCGGCGGCACGCGCCTTGGACTGCTGCAGGTCACCGGAGTAACCGACCGCCACGCACAGGTTGCCGTTGGCCAGATCCGAAATGTACTTGGAGGAGTGGAAATAGGCGGTATAGGGACGGATGGAGAGGAACAGCTCCTCTGCCTTCTTCAGTTCATCCGGCTTCTGGCTGTCCGGCTTGAAACCCAGGTATTGCAGGGCGGCCGGCAGCATTTCGGTCGGCGAGTCGAGGAAGGAGACACCGCACTCCTTCAGCTTGGCCATGTTCTCCGGCTTGAACACCAGATCCCAGGAGTTGACCGGCGCATCGGCCCCCAGCACGGCCTTCACCTTCTCGGCGTTGTAGGCATAGCCGATGGTGCCCCACAGGTAAGGGATGGAGTATTGGTTGCCCGGATCGCTCGGTTCGAGCGCCTTGAGCAGGTCGACGTCCAGGTTCTGCCAGTTGGAGAGTTTGGACTTGTCCAGCTTCTGGAAGACACCTGCCTTGATCTGCTTGGCCAGGAAGGGGTTGGACGGTACGACGATGTCATAGCCCGACTTGCCTGCCAGCAACTTGGCTTCCAGCACTTCGTTGCTGTCGAACACGTCGTAGACCACCTTGATGCCCGTCTCCTTCTGGAAGTTTTCCAGCGTATCCGGCGCGATATAGTCGCTCCAGTTGTAGACGTGCAGCACCTTCTCGTCGGCCATCGCCCCGGTACTCATCATGACCAGCGCCACGGAAGCAGCCATCATTCCCTTTTTAAAAGACATAGTCCTTGTCTCCTAAGCAAATTGTATGCGTAAGCCAACCTGCCCGGTTCCCGCCTATTCCCGCAGCTTTGCAGCCGTCAGGTCCAGACTGAGCCTGGCCAGTTTGACCAATTCATCCACCTGTTCCTCGGTGATCACCAAGGGGGGCGATATGATCATGGTATCGCCGACAGCCCTCATCACCAAGCCATTGTTAAAACAGAACTCCCGACAGGTCATCCCGGCATGGAGCTCGGCCGGGAAGCGACGTTTCGTCTGCTTGTCCTGCACTATTTCCAGCGCGGCGACCAGGCCTTTTCCACGGGTTTCCCCCACCAGCGGATGGTCCGCCAGCTCAGCCCAGCGGCGCTGCAAATAGGGGCCGATACTATCATGAACTCGCTTAACTATGCTCTCCCTTTGCATAAGCTGGATGTTGGCAATGGCCACGGCGCAGGCGACCGGATGGCCGGAATAGGTGAAGCCATGGTTGAACTCCCCCCCCTCTTCCACCAGCACCCTGGCGACCCTGTCCCCCACCATCACGGCGCCCATCGGCAGATAGCCGGAGGTAATGCCCTTGGCCAGGCACATGAGGTCGGGTTTGATGCCAAAACCTTCACTGGCAAACCAGTGACCGGTGCGGCCAAAGCCGCAGATCACCTCGTCGGCGATAAGCAGGATGCCGTACTGGTCGCAGATGCGCTGGATCTCGGGCCAGTAGCTCTCGGGGGGAATGATGACCCCCCCCGCACCCTGGATAGGCTCGCCGATGAAGGCGGCCACCTTGTCCACCCCCAGTGCCAGGATCTTCTCTTCCAGCTGGCGGGCACGGGCCAGACCGAACTCGTGGGCGCTCATGCCCTCTCCCTCACCGAAGTGATAGGGCTGGTCGATGTGTACTATGCCGGGAATGGGCAAGCCGCCCTGGGCGTGCATCCCCTTCATGCCGCCCAGACTGGCCCCCGCCACGGTGGAGCCGTGATAGGCATTGTGGCGGCTGATGATCACCTGCTTGTCAGGTTGTCCCTTGCTGGCCCAGTAGTGGCGCACCATGCGCAGCACGGTGTCGTTGCACTCCGAGCCCGAGCCGGTAAAGAAGACGTGGTTGAGGTGGGAAGGCGTGATCTCGGCCAGCAGGGTGGCCAGCTCGGCAGCAGGGGGGTGGCTGGTCTGGAAGAAGAGGTTGTAGTAGGGCAGTTGCTGCATCTGGCGAGTGGCGGCATCCACCAGCTCCTGACGGCCGTAGCCCATGTTGACGCACCACAGACCCGCCATCCCGTCCAGAATGCGCTTGCCTTCGGAGTCTTCCAGATAGACGCCTTCGGCCTTGGTGATGATGCGACTGCCCTTCTTGTTCAGGGCCTGAAAATCGGTAAACGGATGCAGATGATGGCTGGCTTCCAGTTGCTGCCACTCACGGGTGGTGTGCTGCATTGCTTGCTCCTCGGTTCCTTCGATTCGGCGAATCTTGTCGCCATTCATGAGGGCACGGGTGGCCTGCCCGGTCACTGCCATTCACGGGGCTGGCGCTCTCTTGCCTGCTCGATGCCTTTCCATGGGGCGAACATCGTCGCCAGTTGATTGCAGGTGACGCCCCTCTCCATTGCGGGAGCGGGCCTCACCTATACTCGGTGCCTTCCGGGTCGCGGGCGCCCCCGCCAGACGGGCCTTCGGCCCCTTGCTTGCGATATGACGGGGAGAGGCCTCGCCTCCCCCGGGGACAGATCAGACGTTCAGCAGCAGGAATTCCCGTTCCCAGCGGCTGATCACGCCGAAATAGGTCTCGTACTCCTTGCGCTTGACGGCCACGAAGGCGCGGATGAAACGCTCCCCCAGCATGTCCTTGATGGGTTCACACTGCTCCAGGTGGCTCAGCGATTCCTCCAGGGAGCGGGGCAGGCTGTAGGGCAGGTCATAGGCACTCGCCTTCATCTCCTGCATGGGTTCGAGCTTCTCCAGCATGCCGAGGTAGCCGCAGGCCAGGGTGGCGGCCAGGGCCAGATACGGGTTGGCATCGGCCCCGGCGAAGCGGTTCTCGACCCGACGTGCGCTCGGTTCGGAGAAGGGGACCCGCAGGCCGCAGGTGCGGTTTTCCACACCCCACTGCACGTTGCGCGGCGCACTCTCGCCAAAGGTGAGGCGGCGGTAGGAGTTGACGTTCGGCGCCAGCAGAGCGGTCACTGCCGGGGTGTATTTCTGCAGGCCGGCGATGAAATGCATGAACAGATCGGAGTTGCCCCCTTCGCTGGTACCAAACAGGTTGTTGCCATCCATGTCTTCCAGGCTCTGGTGGATGTGCATGGCGGAACCCGGTTCGTTGCTCATGGGCTTGGCCATGAAGGTGGCATAGATGCCGTGGCGATGGGCGGCCTCGCGCATGGTGCGCTTGAACAGAAACACCTGGTCGGCGAGATCGATGGCATCCCCGTGCAGGAAGTTGATCTCCATCTGGGCGGCGCCGGATTCGTGGATCAGGGTGTCCACCTCCAGCTCCTGGGCCTCGCAATAGTCGTACATGTCCTCGAAGATGGGGTCGAATTCGTTCACCGCATCGATGCTGAACGACTGGCGGGCCGTTTCCGGGCGGCCGTTGCGGCCCACCGGCGGCACCAGCGGATAGTCGGGATCTTCGTTGCGGGTCACCAGGTAGAACTCCAGCTCCGGCGCCACCACCGGCTTCCAGCCCTGCTTCTCGTAGAATGACAGAACCCGGCGCAGCACGGAGCGGGGAGCGATGTCGATGAGCTTGCCGTTGACGTCAAAGCAGTCGTGGATCACCTGGGCGGTGGGCTCCAGCGCCCAGGGTACGAAACGAATGGTGTTGGGATCGGGATAGAGCTGCATGTCCCGCTCCAGCGGGTCTATCATGCTGTCGTCATCCGGGTACTCGCCGGTCACCGTCTGGGTGAAGATGACCTCGGGCAGCCGCATGCCCCCCTCGCGCAGAAACTTGTTGGCTGGAATGATCTTGCCTCGGGCATTGCCGGTGAAATCCGGAAACAGGCACTCCACTTCCGTGATGCGATTGCTCTCCATCCAGCCCTTGATACTGTCCATGTTAAACCCCGACTTTACGGTTGCCATTGTCAAGGGTGTCTAATATAAGGAACACCCTTGTTAAGAAAATGTAATCGACCACACCATAAAAGCCCGTGATAAAGGCCTTTGTCAAGCAGCGGTGTTTAAAAAACTATAAACAACGGCCTGTATAATGACCAGCGCGGCACCAAATACTAAACACTTTGTGTCACGATCAGCCCACTGCAAGCTCGATGCCAACGGCGGCGGGATCTCGTTCGATACTCAGTCAGACCCTGTCGGAGAAGGCCCATTTCTTTGCAAGGGCGCACACTCCTTATCCAATTTCCTTTGCATGTCTGCATTTTTTTGGTACAAGGCCCGCCCTGATTTGCACTCTCCTGCATGGATTTGGTGCAAAACGGGATACAAGGGCTTGGTCTGACGACAGACAGCCCCCATCAATGGGTAACATTGGGAAACTGACTGGTAGCAAACCGTATGTGTGATTTCATGACAGAAGACCAACTGACCTTCTACAAAGGCCAGATCGAGCGACAAATCCTTGAGCTCGAAGAACGTCTCAACTCCCAGGCCAGCCAGGCTATCGCCACCGATACCAACGAGATGGCGGATGAAATTGACCGTGCCAGTGTCGAGGAGGCCCGTCGCCTGGAGCTGAACCGCATCGAGCACGACAAGTTGCACCTGCGCAAGCTGAAAGGGGCGTTGAAGCGGATCAATGAAGGGGATTTCGGCTATTGCGAATCCTGTGGCGACGAGATCTCTCTCAAGCGGCTGCAGGCCCGTCCTGAATCCCGCTTCTGTGTTGAATGCCAGAGCACCAAGGAATTCAACGACACTCACGTGTTCCGTCGCGTCGCCTGATGCGGCGAACAAGCCCGGCCTCGGTACGAGCCGGGCACAGGGCAGGCCATGCCCGAAGATGACGCGGCCGGGTGATCCCCGGCCCCTTTCACAGCAAGAGCGTGACAACTTCTGTTAGACTCCGGGCAAGTCCCGGATCCTACAGGAGATCAAAGCGTGAAATGGCTCATCAGGCTGTGCTTGTGCCTGCCATTGCTGGCACAAGCACAGACGCTCACCGTCAAGGTCCCCAGCCGACCGATCAACGATCTCGACAACGAATACCAGCTCAAGCTGCTGGAACTGGCGCTCAACCACGCCGGGCAGCCCTACAAGCTGGAGCGGGTCGACCTCAATCTCAACCAGTACAGCCTCCAGCAGGCGCTTGCCAAGGGCAAGGTCATCAATGTGTTCTGGATGGGTACCTCCAGCGCGCTGGAATCCTCCCTCACCGCAGTGCCAATCCCGCTGTTTCGTGGCCTGGAAGGGCTGCGCCTCTCCTTCATCCACGCCGATGCCCAGGAGCGGTTCAACCAGATCAACACCCTGGCAGACCTCAAGAAACTGAAAGCCGCCCAGGGGGTGGGCTGGGCCGACAACAAGATCCTGGAACTGGCAGGCATTCCCACCTATGCCGGGCGCTACAGCAACCTGTTTCGCCTGATGAATGACGGCGACAAGCTGGACTTCTTCCCCCGTGGCCTGGTGGAAATCTTCGCCGAACGCAGCGAGCTGGCGGCACAATATCCCAACCTGGTGATCGATCAGCACCTGCTGATCCGCTACCCCTTCGCCGAGTTCTTCTTCGTCAGCCCGGAGTCGCCGAAGCTGGCCAAGGCGATCCAGACCGGCCTCGAGCGTGCCTATGCCGACGGCAGCTTCATGGCGTTCTTTCGGGAGAACCCCAAGATCCGCGAGGCCCTGGCCAGCGCGAATCTGGAGCAGAGAGTCACCATCGCCCTGCCCAATCCCGACATGACCCCCTTGCTCAAAAGCATTCCGGCCCAATATTGGGAATATCCACCGTCGCAGGAGTAAACGGACAAGATATCCGGCGTTGAGAATATCCACCGCTGCGAGCATAAACGGACACGGTATCCCGGCATTGGGAATATCCGCCGCCGGGAGCGTGATCAGCCGCGGGTCATCCCATCCGGTGGGCGCAGCCCGCTGCAGACGCACAGGAACGCGAGGTCGCCCGGCCTCAATACGCGCACCAGGGAGGTGCCATGAAACGACTGGATGACTGGTTTCGCGACTACGGCCAGAGCCATCAACACCCCGTCAATGTGGCCATCCACAAGGTGGCGGTGCCAGGCATCTACCTCTGCATCCTGGCACTGCTCTGGTGCCTGCCCGCCGGTCCCCTGCCAGCGCCCTTCAACTGGGCGGGGCTGGTGGCCATCCCGGTGCTGGTCTTCTACCTGCGGCTGTCGTTGACGATCTTTACGGGGATGACGGCCCTGACCGCCCTGGGACTGGCCTTCTGCCACGTCTGGCAGGGGCCGCTGCTGTGGCCTGCCCTCATCGGGTTCGTGCTGTTCTGGATAGCCCAGTTCGTCGGTCACCATATCGAGGGGAAACGCCCCTCCTTTCTCACCGACCTGCAATTTCTGCTGGTAGGCCCCGCCTGGGTGCTGGCCAGCCTCTATCGTCGTTTGGGCATCCCTTTCTGAGGGAGGCCAACAGGAGAGACCATGAGACATCTTCAGACCCTTGCTCGCACCCTGCCCCTGCTGCTGGGGGCACTGATGGCCGGCCCGGTGCTGGCCGACAAGGCAGATCCCGTCGGCGAGGTGAGCACCGCTTTCAAGCTGCTCGGACCCAACCACAAGATCCTGGTGGAGGCGTTCGACGACCCTAAAATCGCCGGTGTCGCCTGCTATCTGGCCCGCCCCAAGACCGGCGGCGTCAAGGGTGGCCTTGGGCTGGCGGAAGATCCCTCCCACGCCTCCCTCTCCTGCCACCAGATCGGCCCCATCACCCTGCCCGCCAAGCTGAAGGCGGGGGAAGAGGTGTTCGACGTCAGCACCTCGCTGGTGTTCAAGGAGCAGAAGGTGGTGCGTTTTTACGACGAGAAGCGCAATGCCCTTGTCTATCTGACTTACAGCACCAAGTTGGTGGATGGTTCGTACAAGAGTGCAGTGAGTGCCGTCCCCATCATGCCCTGGGGTTGAAACAGCACCACTTATCCCGTGATGACGGTCACTATTTGTTGTAATTTAACCACATCATTATCTACGGAGAGCGCACCATGAGAGTCGCCGTTTTCAGTACCAAGAGCTACGACAAGGAACATTTCCACCAGGCCAACGCCCAGTACGGTTTCGATCTGGAGTTCTTCGACGTGCGGCTGGAGGCCAAGACGGCCCGTCTCGCCCACGGCTTCCCCGTGGTCTGTCTGTTCGTCAACGATGATGCCGACCGCGAAGTGCTGACCGAGCTGGCGCAGTACGGCACCAGGGTCATCGCCCTGCGCTGCGCCGGTTACAACAACGTGGATCTGGCCGCCGCCAAGGAGCTGGGACTCAAGGTGGTGCGGGTGCCGGCCTACTCCCCCGAGGCCGTTGCCGAACATGCGGTGGGCCTGATGATGACCCTCAACCGCCGCATCCATAAGGCGTATCAGCGCACCCGGGACGCCAACTTCTCCCTGGAAGGGCTGGTGGGCTTCAACATGCATGGCCGTACCGCCGGCATCATAGGCACCGGCAAGATCGGCATCGCCACCTTGCGCATCCTCAAGGGGTTCGGCATGCGCCTGCTGGTGAGCGATCCCTATCCGAACCAGGCGGCCATCGATCTGGGCGCCGAGTACGTGGATCTCGATACTCTGTTCCGCCAGTCCGATGTCATCAGCCTGCACTGCCCCCTGTTCAAGGAGAACTATCACCTGCTGAACAAGGAGGCCTTCGCCAAGATGAAGGACGGGGTGATGATCATCAACACCAGCCGGGGCGGCCTGCTCGACTCCAACGCCGCCATCGAGGCCCTCAAGACCTCCCGCATCGGCGCCCTGGGGCTGGACGTCTACGAGGAGGAGGAAGACCTCTTCTTCGAGGACAAGTCCAACGAGGTGATCACCGACGACGTCTTCCGCCGCCTGTCTGCCTGTCACAACGTGCTGTTCACCGGTCACCAGGCCTTCCTGACACGGGAGGCGCTGCACGCCATCGCCGACACCACCCTCAGCAACATCCAGGCCATCGAGAGCCAGGGCCGCTCTGACAACGAAGTGGAGTGATCCCTGAGACGTTGTCGCCACGCCATTGATCCCGCCGCCGGGTTGTGAGACCCGGCGGCATCGGGTAGGCTACCAGCCCTTTTTTGTACAGGAGTCTGGCCAGCATGTTCATCGGATTTGATTACGGTACCTCCAACTGTGCCGTCGCCGTGATGGAACAGGGCAGCCCCAGGCTGCTGACCCTCTCCGGTTCCCATTACCTTCCCTCCACCCTGCACGCCCCCCACCGGGACGCCATCGCCGGCCTCCTGGCCGAAGGGCTGGCCCCCGTCCAGCAGAGCGAATACCTCAAGCTGCGCGGTCCCATGGTGACCCGGGCACAGGCGGTGCGCCGCCAGATGCGCGAAGAGGGACTCATCGACGAGCTGAGCTTCGGCGGTGCGGCGCTGGCGCGCTATCTGGAAGAACCGGACGAGGGCTACTACATCAAGTCCCCCAAATCCTTTCTCGGGGCCTATGGCCTCAAGGCTCCCCAGATCGCCCTGTTCGAGGACATCGTCTGCGCCATGATGCTGCACGTGCGCCGGGAGGCGGAGCAGCAGACGGGCAGCACCATCCGCCAGGCGGTGATCGGCCGACCGGTCAACTTCCAGGGACTGGCGGGGGAAGAGAGCAACCGCCAGGCCATCGCCATTCTGAGCGAGGCGGCACGCCTCGCCGGGTTCGAGCGGGTGGAGTTCCTCTATGAGCCGGTGGCCGCCGGCTTCGAGTTCGAGGCGCGCCTCACCGAGGATGCGGTGGTGCTGGTGGTGGACATCGGGGGCGGGACCACCGACTGCTCCGTGCTGCGCATGGGCCCGAGCCACCGTGACCAGCTGGATCGCAGCGGCGACCTGCTCGGTCACAGCGGCCAGCGCATCGGGGGCAACGACTTCGACATCCGCCTGACCGTTGAGGGCATGATGCCGCTGCTCGGCATGCACGAGACCCTCAAGACCGGCAAGCCACTGCCCCATCCCCTGTTCTGGGACGCCGCCGCCATCAACGACGTCAGCGCCCAGAGCCGCTTCTACAGCCTGGACACCGCCCGCCAGCTGCAGGATCTGCAGCTCGACAGCCAGCCGGGCAGCAAGCTCTCACGGCTCGCCAGCCTGCGGGCCCACAAGCTGAGCCACCAGCTGGTGTGGCGCGCCGAGCAGGGCAAGATCGCCCTCTCCGACCACGAGCTCAACCACCAGACCCTGAACGAGCTGGAGAAGGGGCTGGCAGCGGAGCTCACGCGCCCTCAGCTGGCCAGTGCCTCGGCGCCGCTGCTGGAGAAGATTGGCGAGCTGATGGACGAGGCGATCGCCGCCGCCGGCGTGGCGCCGGATCGGGTCTTCGTCACCGGTGGCAGCGCCCGCTCCCCCCTTATCAAGGCCTTCATCCAGCAGAAACTGCCCAAGGTACCGCTGGAGGGGGGTGATGACTTCGGTTCGGTGGCCTCGGGCCTCGCCCGCTATGCCGAGCGGCTGTTTGCGGACTGAAACAGCCAGGGGAGCCATGGGGGACCTGTAGACAGGTTCGCTCGGGGCGGGTGTTGCCATTTGCCGACACCCCCTCTTCCCCCGGGGCGACAGAAGCGGTCGGGCTCCTCCCCCCTCGCCCTGCCGCCTGGGCCCGGGGACGGGTATGCTTGTCATACCCACCACCGGAGCCCCTTCAATGCCCAGATACCTGCTACTGTTGCTCGCCCTGCTTCTGCTCAGCGCCTGCAGCAGTGCTCCCCGCTTTGCCTCGCAAGACCTGCAACACCATCACTGGGTGCTCGATC
Organism: Aeromonas sp. s4; assembly: GCF_040907855.1. Lineage (NCBI taxonomy): Bacteria > Pseudomonadati > Pseudomonadota > Gammaproteobacteria > Aeromonadales > Aeromonadaceae > Aeromonas > Aeromonas sp. s4. The sequence goes on from NZ_JBFOCP010000033.1 coordinate 26,270, forward strand.
GGCTGGATGGCCAGGCCATCGCCAGCCGCCGCAGCAATCCCCCCGACATCGAGATCGGTGAGCACTTCACCGTCAACGGCATCGCCGGTTGCAACCGCTACTTCGGCCAGGGTCACCTCAAGGGGAACAAGCTCTGGGTCACCAGCCTCGGCAGCACCGCCATGGCCTGCCCCCCCGAACTCGATCTGATAGAGCAGGCCGTGCTCGCCACCCTGACGGAGGGGGCCACACTGAGCGGTTCCACCCAGACCCTGATCCTCCAGGGAAAACGGCACCGTTTGGAATACAGGCTGCAAGACTGGGTGTACTAGGGCTCACAAAACCGCTCGCCAGCAGGAACAACTGGCCAGGCTGTGGCACAATATGAGGCATTGTTAGCAATGGAGGCTGCCTCAGCCATGTCGATGGATCGCCTGTTTGGCAAGATCAAGCAACTGCCCACAATTCCGAAACTGCTGCACGAGCTGATGCAGAGTTTCAACGACGAGAATGCCCGCATCGACGAGATCGCGGCCAAGATCGCCATGGACCAGGTGATCAGCGTCAAGGTACTGCGGATGGCCAACTCCGCTGCCCTGCGCCGTGGCAATGAAATCACCTCCATCGAACAGGCGGTGATCCGCCTCGGTTTCAACCGCCTGCGCTCCGTGGTGGTCGCCTCCGGCATCATCAGCAGCTTCAAGGCCCCCCCCGGCTTTGACAAGCTCCACTTCTGGACCCAGACCTTCCAGGTCGCCACCATTGCCCGCACCCTGGCACAGCAGACCACCTCGGTGGATCCCGAGACCGCCTTCACCTGCGCCCTCATTCACAACATCGGCGAGCTGCTGATCCAGAGCACCCTGCCGGAAGAGGCGGGACTCATCAATCTGGCCATCGAGAAAGGCAGCAGCCGGGTCGATGCCCAGCGGGAGATGCTGGGTTACGACTATGCCCAGCTCGGCGCAGAGCTGGCGCGGCGCTGGAGCCTGTCGCCCGCCTTCGTGGATGCCATCGCCCAGCAGCTCGACCCCCTCTCCCACGATCCGGTCAGCAAGGAGGCCGTGCTCATCCGGCTCGCCGTCTTCGTCTCCTTCGCCTGGCAGGCCGGCGTACCGGCCCAGGCCATCATCGCCCGTTTCCCCAGAACCCTGGCTGACCAGCTGGGGCTGGATCCCGCCAGCCTGGCGGATCAGCTGGAGCAGCTCCACGAGCAGGGCAATGCCCTGGCCGATTTGCTGACCCAGTAGATGTACAACGGCCGATCAGCAGGAGCCGGATCCCCGTCTCATTCTGGCGGATCAGCTCGAACAGCTGCACGAACAGGGCAACGCCCTTGCCGATTTGCTGACCCAATAGCGTCACGGCAGACCGCCCAGCCAAGCCGGAAGCACCGTCTCATTCTGGCCGGTCGTCACATACACACGCCCATGGACGGGATAAGATGGCCTGCGCCCATCCCCCACTCCTGAGCCTCTCTGACACAGTAGATACCATGACCCATCCCTTCCTGTTTCACCCCCAGGCGGCACCCTGGTTCAAAGAGAGTGCCGACACCCTGCAGCTCACCCTGTTCAGCGAGCTGGACGCCCCCATCCGCGAGGTGTGGCTGCGCCACGAGCCGGACAACGAGGAGTATCTGGTCGCCATGACGCCGGTCGCCACCCGGGACAGGCTTCAGGTCTGGCAGGTCGAACTGCCGCTGGCCAGGGGGCAGGAGATCCACCTCTACTGCTTCAAGTGCCTCACCGACAAGGAGCAGTGGTGGCTGCACGGGGCGGGCGTCAGCGCCGCCATGCCGCCGCGGGAGCAGCATTTCCGCTTCAACAGCCATCACCAGCCCCCGGCCTGGGTACAGGATCAGGTGTTCTACCAGATCTTCCCCGACCGCTTCTGCAACGGCGACCCGTCGCTGAGCGTCAAGCATCACGAGTACGAGTACAGGGGCAAAGCGGTCATCAGCAAGGCCTGGGGCGAGCCGGTCAGCCGCCACGAAGAGGGGCACGGCGCCTGTGAATTCTACGGCGGGGATCTGGCGGGCATCGACGCCAAACTGCACTACCTGCAATCCCTGGGGGTGACGGCGCTCTACCTCAACCCCATCTTCGATTCGCCGAGCAACCACAAGTACGACACTCAGGACTACTTCAAGGTGGATGCGCACCTCGGTACCAATGCCCAGTTTGCCGAGCTGACCCGCAACCTGCACCAGCGCGGCATGAGGATCATCCTGGATGCGGTGGTCAACCACACCTCCACCGAGCACCCCTGGTTCTGCCCACCGCTGGGCGCCCAGAGCAACCCGGACTCCCCCTGGCGCAGCTTCTACACCTTCGATCAGGAAGGGGATTATGTTAGCTGGAAAGGGATCCGCAGCCTGCCCAAGCTGGATTTCTCAAGTGAACAGGTGCAGGACGCCGTTTATCGGGCAGATAACGCCATTCTGCGCTACTGGATGCGCGCCCCCTACCAGATCGATGGCTGGCGCTTCGACGTCATCCACATGCTGGGGGAGCGAGGCACAGCCGAGGGCAATCGCGGCCATGTGCGCGCCATTCGCGGCGCGGTGAAGCAGGAGAATCCGGACGCCTACGTCCTCGGCGAGCACTTCTTCGAAGCGAGCCAGTGGCTGCAGGGGGATCAGGAGGACGGCGCCATGAACTACTACGGCTTCGCCCACCCCATCCGCGCCTTCCTGGCGGGGCAGGACATCGCCTATCACCCCATCAAGATCAGCGCCACCGAGCTGGATCACTGGCTCAAGCTGGCGCGGGCCCATATTCCGTTCAAGAACCAGCTGGCCCAGTTCAACCTGCTGGACAGCCACGACACCGCCCGCTTCCTGCACCTGCTGGGAGAAGACAAGCAGCGGATGCGACTCGCCGCCACCCTGCTCATCACCTACATCGGCGTGCCCTCCATCTACTACGGCGACGAGGTGGGGCTCTCCGGCGGCAATGACCCGGACTGCCGCCGCTGCTTCCCCTGGGATACCACCGACTGGGATCACGTGCTGCACGACCACTATCGCCGCCTGATCCAGCTGCGCCGCCAGCGCCCGGCCCTGCGTCGGGGAGACATCCAGACCCTCTACGCCGGCCCTCACAGCTATGTGTTCGCCCGTACCCTGCAAAGCGATCAGGTGGTGGTCGCCTGCAACCGCCACCCCACGGAGCCGCGCACCATCAGCCTGCCCCTGTGGCAGACCGCCAGCCCCGCCAGCCGCTTCACCGACGCCTTCAACGGCGACAAGTTCGAGGTGGTGCTGGGGGAGGTGCAGCTCACCATCCCGGCCAACTCGGCCAGGGTACTGCTGTCGAGCTAGGGATCGCGGCAATAGAAAACCGGCGCTCGGGGCGCCGGTTTTTTTATGCCTGCATCCCCCGAAGTGGCGGATGCTGCCTCATCGCTGTTTTTCGATCCGATACCTCTACATCGCCATGTGTGATGCGACGAATACATCAAACATCATCTCTTCATCAGTAGTTGATGCTGACATAGGGGACTTCGGTCACATCCCACGCCTGCTTGAGGTAGACGGTGAGCACGAAGAAGAAGTTGGCCAGCAGATTGGCGAAGCGATAGAGGATGGGATCGAAGCGCACGCCGCTCTCTTCCAGGCGTACCAGCAGACGCACCACCTTCTTGCTGCCACAGCGGCACAGGTGCAGGGTGGGAATGGGCTGGGGCCCCTGGGGCAGCACGAAGCCGGTCACCCGGCCGCGACTCGCCTCGTTGTAGTGATCGTACCGTCCCTTCAGCCAGTCCAGATCCTCCTCGAAGATGCCGAGCCGTCCCCGCACCGAGCCGTTGAGGTTGTAGATGAGCCGCTGCAGGGTCGCCAGATCCGCCATCACGGGCCGGGTATCCTCATCCGGCACCAGATGAGAGAGCACGGCCCCCACCTGGCAGCAGAGCTCGTCGGTGGCGATCTCGTAATCGCACTGGAACTGGGTTTCGAAGATGAAGGGGTAGCAGAGCTCGCGCTTGTCTCTTGGCTTCTTGGGGTTCATGGCATCGCCGGGCTGGGGAAAAGGGCAGTGTGCCAGCCCGGGGACGGGCTGGCAAACACCCCGCCCCCGTCGGCATCACGGGGGCGTCGCCAGACTAGCCGGTCGCCATCTGCTGGCCAAGCAGCCTCATGGCTTCCAGCATCCGCTGGTTGAAGCCCATGAAGCCTGCCCCCTGGGTCGCCCCGTCCTGACCCCGCGCCGCCAGCACGGTGGGCGTCAGCGCCTCCTGCTGGGAAGGGGGCAGCAGGGCGTCGGCCTGCTGCTGCAACCGGCTGAGCCTCGGCAGGTAGTCCGCCAGGGGCTTGAGGCTCTCCTGCAGGGAACTGGCCCCCTGGTAGGTCTGACTCAACTTGGCCGATTGCTTGAGCTTGAGGGAGTAGGAGACCAGCTGGCTGTCATCCAGTTGCAGCCCGTTCAGCCCGTCCGCCAGGGTCTTGCCGTCGCCCCCCTTGAAGAACTGCCCGGCCAGCTCGTCCAGCCCCTTGACCAGGGTGCCGATGGCATCCATCTCGGCACTGTCGAGATCCCCCTCCAGGGAGAAGTCGAAGCTCTGGCTCGACTTGAGGCTGAACTGGCTGCCGCCCCCATCGCTCTGGGACTTGAACTGCCAGCTGTCGCTGAAGCGCAACATCACCTTGTCCCCATCCCGGGTCTCGATCTCGAGGAGGGCCTGCTGGCGGCTGGCCATCCTGGCATCCCCCAGATCCGTCGTCGACACCTTGCCGAAGAACTCCTTCTCGAACTCGTCTAGCCCCTTCTGGATCAGCTTGTAGCTCTGATCCATGCCGGTCTTGATGTCCTCGTTGTCCGCCCAGTCACCGAGCTGCTTCCTGGCGTCACCGAAGCCCTTGTCCACCCCCTTGCGGGCCTGCTCCATCATCTTGGTCAGGTCGTCGTCGGACTTGCCGTCCGCACGGGCCGCGCCTATCCGCCCGGTGACGAACTGCAACACGTTGTCCGCCACCGACTGGAAATCGAACAGGGTCTCCGGAGTGACCTCCTGGGGTTCCTGCACCTTGGGTGCCTTGTAGCCCTGGCCGTTGATCTCCAGCGCAAATTGCAGCGCCTGCTGGATCAGCACCTGGGCCCATTTCGGGGGCTTGTTCAGGGAGACCTCATCCCCCTTGTCCGCCGTTTTCGACTCCGTCTGTTGAGGCGATTTGGGAGCAATGCCCACTCCCTTGGGTTGGGCTGCGCCCATGCCATCAATTTGCATCATTACTCTCCCGCCTATAGTGGTGGATCGGTTATCGGCCCGACTGGCCACTTCTTGACCACAAAAAACTTGGACAATCCGCAACGGCCTTTTAAAATCCCCACCCTTTGGTTGGCTGCGGCCTTCCCCCGGTCTTTCCCCGGCTCAGCCCGGTGCATGCGAGGTATCCATGACTCAATCCCAGCCCTCTTCCGCCGACGCCCAGGGCAGACGGACTCCTGCCGACTACCAGGCCCAGCTCGACGAGAAGCGCGATCGCCTCACCCAGCTGTTCGCACCCTTCAATCCGCCCGCGCTGGAGCTGCACGCCTCCCCCGCCGAACACTACCGGATGCGCGCCGAGTTCCGCATCTGGCACGAGGGGGATGACCTCTTCCACTGCATGTATGCACCGGCCACCAAGGAGATTATCCGGGTCGACAGCTTCCCCACCGCCAGCCTGCTCATCAACCGGCTGATGCCGGTGCTGCTGGCCGGGCTGCGCCCGCACCCCGTGCTGCGCAAGAAGCTGTTCCAGATCGACTACCTCTCCACCCAGTCCGGCCAGATCTGCGTCAGCCTGCTCTACCACCGCAAGCTGGAAGCCGAGTGGCAGCAGGCCGCCGAGGCGCTGCAGACCGACCTGCGTGCCAAGGGGTTCGAGCTGCAACTGATTGGCCGCGCCCACAAGCAGAAGATCTGCCTGGGGGATGACTTCGTCATCGAACGCCTGACCGTGCAGGGGCGCGAGCTGGTCTACAAGCAAGTGGAAAACAGCTTCACCCAGCCCAACGCCGCCATCAACGAACAGATGCTGGGCTGGGCCCTGGACGTGACCAAGGGGAGCGAGGGGGACCTGCTGGAGCTCTACTGCGGCAACGGCAACTTCTCCATCGCTCTGGCGCAGAACTTTCGCAAGGTGCTGGCCACCGAGATCGCCAAGCCGAGCGTGGACTCCGCCCAGTTCAACATCGCCGCCAACGGTGTCGACAACCTGATCATCCTGCGCATGTCGGCGGAGGAGTTCACCATGGCGATGCGCGGCGAGCGGGAGTTCAACCGCCTCAAGGGGGTCGATCTTCGCGCCTACCAGTGCAACACCATCTTCGTCGACCCGCCCCGGGCCGGTCTGGACGACGCCACCGTCAAGCTGGTGCAGGATTACGACAATATCCTCTACATCTCCTGCAACCCCGAGACCCTGCAGGCCAACATGGCCGTGCTCGGTGAAACCCACGAGATCGCCCGCTTCGCCCTGTTCGACCAGTTCCCCTGGACCCACCACATGGAAGCCGGGGTGTACCTGAAGCGCAAGGGCGGCTGATCCGGGCGGTTTCCCGGCTGACCCATGGCAGCCGGGGCCACTTTGGCCCCTGAAGGGTGTGGATCCTGCCTCATCACGCCGCCCCGACCCGCCATGGGACAAGTGGGGCGGCCCGATGCCAACCGGTTCATTCTGCCCCCCATCCCCCCGGGAGAAGGGGCAAAAACCCCCGCATTGATTAGTTATCCCGGTGCAGAGCGCGGACGCAGCCGTTATGCTGGCGACACGCCCACTCACGCCATGACCGGGGAACCACGCCACCATGCCACGCGTTCTGTTTGTTGAAGACGATCCCGAGATAGGCCAGCTCATCAGCAGCTGGCTCGGTCGCCACGACATCGAGGTGCTGCTGGAGACCCGGGGTGACCGGGCACTCGACAGGGCCCTGGCCGAGCAGCCGGATCTGGTGCTGCTCGACATCATGCTGCCGGGGCAGGATGGCCTCTCCCTGTGCCGGGATCTGCGCCCGCGCTTTGCCGGCCCCATCGTCATGCTCACTTCGCTCGACAGCGACATGAACCAGATCCTGAGCCTGGAGCTGGGGGCCAACGACTACATCCTCAAGACCACGCCCCCCCCGGTGCTGCTGGCCCGGCTGCGAGTCCAGTTTCGCCAGCAGGGGCAGAGCCAGCAGGCTGTGGTCCCCGCCGCCCCGCCCCAGCGCCTGCAGTTCGGCCGCCTCCAGATAGACGGCCCGGGTCGGGACGTGCGCCTCGATGGAGAGAGCATTCCCCTCTCCACCGCCGATTTCGACCTCCTGTGGGAGCTGGCCTGCCACGCCGGCCAGATCCTGGGGCGGGAGGCGCTGTTTCGCAGCCTGCGGGGGCGCGACTACGACGGCCAGGATCGCAGCATGGACGTGGCCATCTCCCGTCTGCGCCGCCGGCTCGGGGATGACAGCAACAACCCGACCCGCATCAAGACGGTGCGCCAAAAGGGTTATCTACTCGTACCCCAGGCCTGGGAATGAGCTGGTGTCTCACACGCCTGCACACCAGAAGCCAGGGAATGACAGCAACAACTCGATCTGGATCAAGACGGTGCGCCAGAAGGGTTATCTACTCGTACCCCAGGCTTGGGAATGAGCTGGTGTCTCACACGCCTGCACACCAGAAGCCAGGGAATGACAGCAACAACTCGATCTGGATCAAGACGGTGCGCCAAAAAGGTTACCTGCTGGTGCCCCAGGCCTGGGAATAAGCCCCGCCGAATGACCTTGATGCACTCAGCCTTCTCCCCTTGCGGGAGAAGGGTTGGGGATGAGGGGCAACAAGGCAATGTCCAGACGCAATCCAGGCAAGAGGAGAGCCCCCATGCGACGCCTGTTTATCCAGTTCTATCTGTTGCTGATAGGCTGCTTCACCCTCGCCATTCTGCTCATCGGGCTGGTCTATCAGGTCAGTGCAGAGCGGGCGGGGGACCGTTATCTGGAGCGGATGATGCAAGGCTCCCTCGGCCTGCTCACTGGCGAGCTGGCCCGGCTGCCGCCGGAACACTGGGCCACCCGCACCGGCGAGCAGAGCCGCCAGCTCAATCTGCCGCTGCAGATCGGCGTCCTCGCCAACCAGCCCCTGGCCAGCGAGGATCAGGCCTTCCTCGAGGCGGGAAACATCGTCATCGTCGAGGAGGATGACACCTTCCTGCAGCGCATCCCGAACACCGACAAGGTGCTGATCGTCGGCCCCGTCCCCTACCTCTCCTACCTGCACGAGCTGCACTGGGTGGACGTGGGGCTGCTGCTGCTCATCGGCCTTTCCCTCGGCCTGCCCATCCTGCTCTGGCTGCGCCCCCACTGGCGCGGCCTGCAACAGCTCGAACAGACCGCCCGCCGGGTCGGCGACGGGGATCTCTCCTGTCGCACCCGTTTGCCGCCCGGCAGCAGCCTGGGCCGGGTCGGCCGCACCTTCGACCAGATGGCGGAGCAGTTGCAGGCCATGCTGGCCAGTCGCAAGCAGTTGACCGACGCCATCGCCCACGAGCTGCGCTCCCCCCTGGTGCGGCTGCGCTATCGCCTCGCCATGCTGGCCGAGCCTCCCTCACCCGAGGAGCAGCAGGGACTGGAGCGGGACCTCGGCGCCCTCGATGCCCTCATCGAGGAGATGCTGACCTATGCCAGGCTCGATCGCCCCGAACTGCCGCTGCAATGCAGCGATCTGGAGCTCGGCAGCTGGGCCGGCAGCCGCCTGGCCGACTGGCAGGCCCTGCGACCGGACAAGCGGCTCGACTTCGTGCGCCCGGCCATGGCTCTGCCCTGGCGCGGCGACACCCGATTGCTGGACCGGGCGCTGGAAAACCTCATCGGCAACGCCCTGCGCCATGCCACCAGCCAGGCAAGCCTCTGCATAGCGCGACAGGGGGACGACTATCTGCTGGAGGTCGCCGACGATGGCCCCGGCATCGATCCCGCGCTGGCCCCGCAAATCTTCGAGCCCTTCGTGCGCCTGGATCAGAGTCGGGACAGACGCACCGGCGGCGCCGGGCTGGGGCTGGCCATCGTGCGCAGCATCGCCCACCACCACGGCGGCGAGGTGCAACTGCTGCCCGGCAGCAGCGGTGCCCGTTTCTGCCTGACCCTGCCCGTACATTTGGATACAAACCGTCACCAGTCGCTCACTGAACCGCAGGTCGAACAGCCCTAGGATGAAGTCATGGAGAAACGCTCCATGTCATCAAACCGAACGAGGAACTGGAATATGAACAAGCTGATCCCCCTGACTCTGGCCGCTGTCTTCGCCCTGACCTCCGGCTTCACCATGGCCGCCACCCCGACCAAGGCCGCCGCTCCCCACGCCACCCAGACCAAGGTCGTGAAAAAGCATCACAAGGCTGCCCACGCCAAGGCGCCGGCCGTCAAGGTTGCCCCCAAGACCAAGTAAGCTGCCCGCTTCCGCCATGAAAAAGGGGCCCCCGACAGGGGGCCCCTTCTGTTTTTTACGCGCTTGCCGTGACTCAACCCAGCATGTAATCCGCCGGCAGTTCGATGCGGGCCACCCCGGAGGCAACCGCCGCCAGTGCCACCGCACGGGCAACCCGCGGCAGCAGGCGGGCGTCCATGGGCTTGGGAATGACGTAGTCCTTGCCGAAGGCGAGTTCACTCACGCCAGCAGCGGTCAGCACCTCGGCGGGCACCGGCTCCTTGGCCAGAGCCCGGATCGCCTCCACTGCCGCAATCTTCATGGCATCGTTGATGCGGCTGGCACGGGCGTCGAGGGCGCCGCGGAAGATGAAGGGGAAGCAGAGCACGTTGTTGATCTGGTTCGGGTAGTCCGAGCGGCCGGTACCCATGATGAGATCCCCGCGTACTCCGTGAGCCAGGGCAGGCTTGATCTCGGGGTCCGGGTTGGAACAGGCGAAGATCACCGGGTTGGGGGCCATCAGGGCCACCGTCTCGGCGGGCAGTACGTCCGGGCCGGAGACGCCGACGAAGACGTCAGCCCCGTCGATGACATCCATAAGAGTGCGCAGAGGGGTGTCGTTGGCGAAACGCTGCTTGTACTGGTTGAGATCGGTGCGGCCGCTGTGGATCACACCCTGGCGGTCCAGCATGAAGATGTTGTGCGGCGCAGCCCCGCACTTGATCAGCAGATCCATGCAGGCGGTGGCGGCGGCGCCGGCGCCCATGCAGACGATGCGGCTGGTGCCAATCTCCTTGCCCTGCACTTCCAGCGCGTTGAGCAGCCCGGCGGCGGTGACGATGGCGGTACCGTGCTGGTCATCGTGGAACACCGGGATGTCGCAGCGGGCGATCAGTGCCTCTTCAATCTCGAAGCACTCGGGGGCCTTGATGTCTTCCAGGTTGATGCCGCCGAAGGTGTCGGCGATGGCGGCCACCGTATCGATGAACTGGGCGCTGGTCTCGTGCTTCACCTCGATGTCGATGGCGTCGATGCCAGCAAAGCGCTTGAACAGCAGGGCCTTGCCCTCCATCACCGGCTTGGAGGCCAGCGGGCCCAGATTGCCCAGCCCCAGGATGGCGGTGCCGTTGGAGATGACGGCCACCAGATTGCCCTTGCCGGTGTAGCGGTAGGCATCGGCCGGATTGGCGGCGATCTCGCGTACCGGTTCGGCAACGCCCGGGCTGTAGGCCAGCGCCAGATCGCGAGCGGTCTCGGCGGGCTTGGTGAGGGCGATGGCGATTTTGCCCGGAACGGGTTGGGCGTGGTAATCGAGTGCCTGTTGGCGGAGATCGTGCTGCTGATCGGACATGGGGGACCCCGATACGGAAATGAATGAGTGATGCGTTGGCTCGCCAGCGGGCGAGGGCTGAGGATCATAAAGAAATCCCCCGCCCTTTCACAGCATAAAATATCGCTGGATAGCAATGACAGACTAGTCAGCAGCATGTCATGCCACCCAAAACTACCCAATTAGTTATAGATTCGATTTCAATCCATGACTGGAATGCCGGCTTTTGCCTCTGCCTGCCGGGCGATGGCCTCCGTCATCCCCTGGAAGATGAAGAGGTGGAACGGCAGCATGGCGAGCCAGTAGGCCAGCCCCCAGGCCCCCTGCGGATGCCAGTGGGCCGTCACCCGCAGCCGGGTCAGGCCGGACTCCAGGGGCTGGATGTTGAACTCCAGCCGACCGACGCCGGGGGCCTTCATGTTGAACAGCAGATCCAGCCTGCGTCCTTCATCCACCCCGAGGATCTGCCAGGAGTCCAGCATGTCCCCCTTCACGAAGCGATCCGGGTTGGTGCGTCCCCGGGTCCGGGCCGGGCCGCCGATCAGATGATCCATCCATTCGCGCACCACCCACAGCTCGTTCATGTAGAAGTAGCGCTGCTCACCCCCCAGTTGCTGCAACACCTGCCACACCACCTCGGGGGCGGCGAGGCAATCCGCCTCCCCGCTGGCGGTGCGGTCGTAGAAGCCATATTCGGGATGGCGCCAGCGCAGACCAAGGGGCGTCTCCTCCCCGTGCTGCTCGGCACCGAGCCTCTGCTCCAGCGCCAGGCTCTCCGCCAGCGCCTCATCGAAGCTGAGCAGATGCTGGGGCAGCAGGGCGCGCAAGGGGCCGTCATCCGCCGGGATGTCGTGCTTGAGCCCCCCCACCAGCGCCTTGGCGATGGGCTGGGGAACCGAGGTGGCGAACTGCAGCCACCAGGCGGAGAGCCGGGGGCTCAAAAAGGGGATCGGAATGATGGGGCAGCGTTTGCCGATATGGGCGGCGAATTTCTGGAGCTGCCGCTGGTAGCTGAGCAGCTCGGGGCCCGCCGCATTGAAGATCTGGCCATCCACCCCGTCGGCTTCCACCAGCCCGCCCAGATAGTGCAAGAGGTTGGAGAGGGCGATGGGGGGCGTGCGGGAACGCACCCACTTGGGCGTCACCATCATGGGCAGGTTGTACACCAGATCCCGCATCACCTCGAACGCCGCCGAGCCGGGGCCTATGATGATGCCGGCACGCAGCTCTACCGTGGGTACCCCTGCGCTGCGAAACAGCTCCCCACAGTAGCGCCGGGAGTTGAGGTGGCGACTGTTGCAGGGCTCGGGCTGGATGGCGCCGAGATAGACGATGCGGCGCACCCCGGCGGCACGGGCGGCAGCAGCGAAGTTCTTCACTCCCTGCTGCTCCAGCCGGTGAAAACCGGCCCCCGCCCCCATGGCGTGTACCAGATAGAAGACGGTGTCGACCCCCGCCAGCGCAGGGGGCAGGGTGGCAGGCTTGAGGCTGTCGGCGAGGCGAAACGCCACCCCCTCCGGCAGACGGCAGGGACGACGGGCCCCGGCGATGACCCTGTACCCCAGACCCTGCAGATGGGGCACCAGGTAGGATCCTATGTACCCGGCAGCTCCCATCACCAGACATGTACGCATCGGCTCTTCTCCCTTGGTTGAGCCAACACCATAGGGCAAAGCGGGGAATTACAGAATGGCGGCCAATAAAAAAGGCACCCGATGGGCGCCTTTTTCAGAATTCTTCAGAAGCAAGATTACTTCTTGGAGGTCAAGCCACCGAAACGCTTGTTGAACTTGTCTACGCGGCCGCCGCTAGAAACTTCTTTCTGCTTGCCGGTGTAGAACGGGTGGCACTCGGAGCACACGTCCAGGTTCAGATCTTTACCGATGGTAGAGAAGGTGTTGATGACGTTACCGCAAGAGCACTTGGCGGTGATGGCTACGTAGTCAGGATGGATACCAGCTTTCATGGACAACCTCAATTATCAGGCCGTGTCGCCATCCGATCTCTTGTCGGACACCACACGATTGTTGAACACAGTTTCAAAGGCTGCGAATAATATAGGAAACGCCTGAGATCAGGCAAGTGGCTTCGCAGAAAAAATAGGCAACCCCTGGTGAATTCTTCCCAAACGCTGGATCTGGTTCGTGTGGCTGTGCCGGTGCCGTTACGCCGTCATTTCGACTATCTCTCTCCCCTGCCCTTGCCTGCCCCCGGTTGCCGGGTCGAGATCCCGTTCGGCCCGCAGACCCTGGTCGGTCTGGTGGTGGATCACCCGACCGAGAGCCAGGTCCCCCGCAACAAATTAAAGCCCTTGAAGAGGGTGCTCGACAGCGCCCCCGTGCTGGGGCCCGACATCCTGGCGCTGATGAACTGGAGCGCCAGCTACTACCAGCACCCGTTGGGAGAGGTGCTGCCGCACGCCCTGCCAGTGCTGGTGCGCAAGGGGGAGCCGGCCGCCTATCGCGAGCTGGAGTTCTGGTTCGCCACCGAGGCCGGCATGGCCATCGACCTCAACGAACTCAAGCGGGCAGCCAAGCAGCAGCAGGCGCTTGCTCTGCTGCGCAAGGGGCCGCAGACCCCCTCCGCCCTCAAGCAGGAGGAGATCCAGAGCGCCGCACTCACTGCGCTGGAGAAGAAGGGGCTGCTGGAGAAGCGCTTGCTGGAGCCGAGTCACGACGGCGACTGGGCTGCCCGTTTTGAACCGGGGGAGGGGCTACGCCTCAACGGCGAGCAGGCGCTGGCCGTTTCTGCCGTTACCAGTCAGAGCGACAAGTTCGGTGCCTTCCTGCTGGACGGCATCACGGGCTCCGGCAAGACCGAGGTTTACCTGAGCATCCTCGAACCCCTGCTCAAGGCGGGCAAGCAGGCGCTGGTGATGGTGCCGGAAATCGGCCTCACCCCGCAGACCATCAACCGCTTCCGGCGCCGCTTCAACGTGCCGGTGGTGGCAATGAACTCGGCCATGAACGATCGGGAGCGGCTCGACGCCTGGCTCGCCTGCCGCGACGGCGCCGCCGCCATCCTGATCGGCACCCGCTCCGCGGTGTTCACCCCGTTTCACAACCTCGGCATCATCATCATCGACGAGGAGCACGACGGCTCCTTCAAGCAGCAGGACGGTTTTCGCTACCACGCGCGGGATCTGGCGGTGATGCGGGCCCATCGCGCCGGCATTCCCATCCTGCTTGGATCTGCCACCCCGTCGCTGGAGACGCTGCACAACGCCCGCAGCGGCAAGTATCACCACCTCACTCTCACTCGCCGCGCCGGCAACGCCCAGACCGCTCGCCAGGTGATCCTCGACATCAAGAGCGTGCGGCTGCAGGCGGGGCTCTCCCCCCAGCTGGAGCAGCTGATGGCCGAACACCTGGCTGCGGGCAACCAGGTGATGCTGTTTCTCAACCGCCGGGGCTATGCGCCGGCACTCATCTGCCACCAGTGCGGCTGGAGTGCCGCCTGCGAGCGCTGTGACGCCTGGTACACCTGGCACCAGGCCGGGCGGCGGCTGCACTGCCACCACTGCGACAGCGTGCGCCCCCTGCCCCACCACTGTCCCGAGTGTGGCAGCAGCGAGCTCATCGGCTCCGGGGTCGGCACCGAACAGCTGGAGCAACTGCTTGGCACCGTGTTCCCCCAATATCCGGTGGTGCGCATCGACCGGGACAACACCCGCCGCAAGGGGGAGCTGGAGACGCACCTCGGCGACATCAAGGCGGGCAAGTACAAGATCCTGATCGGCACCCAGATGCTGGCCAAGGGCCACCACTTCCCGGATGTGACCCTGGTAGGGCTGCTGGATGTGGATGGCGCCCTGTTCAGCGCCGATTTTCGCGCCGCCGAGAAGCTGGCCCAGCTCTACACCCAGGTGGCGGGCCGTGCCGGTCGCGCCAGCAAACCGGGGCTGGTGGTGCTGCAGAGCCACCATCCCGAACACGCCCTGCTGCAGGATCTGACCCAGAACGGTTACGGCCACTTCGCCGACACGGCGCTGAAAGAGCGCCGCCTGCTGGGGCTGCCACCGTTCAGCCATCAGGGACTGTTCCGGGCCGAGGCCAACGGCCGCGACGAGGTACAGCTGTTCCTCAGTCGTCTCGCCGATACCCTGCGCAGCGCCCGCTATCCCCAGGTGCAGGTGCTGGGACCCATCAGCGGCTTCATGGAGCGCAAGGCGGGCAAGTTTCGCATGCAGCTGCTGGTGCAGGGGCCCAGCCGGGCGCCACTGGCCCAGTTGCTCGACTGGGCAGTGACGGAGCTGGAGGGGTGGCCCGAGACCAAGCGGGTGCGCTGGAGTCTGGATATCGACCCCACGGAACTGAACTAGCGCGGCTCTGCCAGCACGGCCTCCGCCAACACCCTGGCCTGTTCCAGAGCCAGGGGCTGCTCATAGCTGTGGGCCATCACCACGGCCCCTTCCAGCAGCAGGCATAACCCGGTGGCCTGCACCTCGGTGCATTCGAGGGCCTCCCTGACCCAGTTCAGCAACGCCCGCTTGTGGGCCACCACCAGCTTGCGTACCGGGTGGCGAGGATCGGAGAACTCGGCGCTCGCGTTGATGAAGTTGCAGCCGTAGAAGTCGCTGCGGCCAAACCAGTCCGCAAAGCCATCGAGCAGCGCGAGCAACCTGGCCTCCCGCCCCGATACCCCATCCATCCTGGCATCGAGCAGGGCAAAGAACTCCGCATCCCGCGCCATCAGCACCGCTTCGATCAAGGCATCCTTGGTGGGGAAGTGGCGATAGAGGGTGCGTTTGGTACTGCCCGCCTCGGCCCAGATGCGATCGATGCCGGTGGCGTGAAAGCCGTGACGATTGAACAACCGATAGGCTGTCGTCATCAGCTGTTGCCGTTTGTCGCTCATGGTGACTTTCCTCTTGAAGTACACCGATCTGTCTACCTAATGTCGCAGGCTGGATCAAGTGATCCAGCACAGACAAGGAGACAGGAGATGGAAACAAGACGATGGCGAAGTGCCTGGCTGGCAGGGCTCGGTGCCTGCCTGGCCATAATGTTGCTCGGCTGGCTGGAGATGAGCTGGCAGTCAACCCTGTTGATGGCACCGTTCGGGGCAAGCTGTGTGCTGCTCTTCTCACTGCCGGACAGTCCGCTGGCCCGTCCGCAGAACGTGCTGGGAGGCCACCTGTTATCGGCCACCGTGGGATTGGTGGTGCAATTGCTCCCGCTACCGATGGAACTCAAGCTGGCGCTGGGTGTGGGCCTGTCCATTGCACTCATGCAGGGACTGGGGCTGATCCACCCCCCCGCCGGAGCCAATCCACTGTTGATCCTGCTCACCACCCAGTCCTGGCCTTTCCTCTGGCAAACAGTGCTGCCCGGCGCCTTGCTGCTGATCATGGTGAGTCATTGCGCCAGGCGGCTGCAAACGTCACGGCTCACACCCACATAAACAACGAGGGGGCCTTGGCCCCCTCGTTGTTTAATAGCAAGGCAAAGATGGCTTATTCGGCGATCTGGGAGACCCCGGTCAGGCGTACCTCGACCCGGCGATCCGGGGCCAGACAGGCGATCATCTGCGCCTTGGCGCCATCCGGGCAGCTGCCCCCGGTCACGGGCGAAGACTCTCCCCGCCCTTCGGCACGCACCTTGTCGGCAAACAATCCCTTGGCGATGAGATAATCCGCCACCGTGCGGGCACGCTGTTCGGAGAGGGACTGGTTGTAGGCCTCCGAGCCGATGCGGTCGGTATGACCGATCACCGTCGCCACCCCGTCTTTCGGATTGGCCGCCAGGATCTGGGCAAACAGGTTGTCGAGGGCCTGGCTGGCGGCCGGCTTCAGGGTCGCCTTGTTGAACTCGAACAGCACATCGGAATCCAGGCTGAACTGCTTCTCCACCAGCACAGGGGCCGGGGCGGGCGCAGGTTCGGGCGCAGGCGTTGGTGCCACCGGCTCGTCGCCGATCTGGCCGAAGCGATAGAGCATGCCGACCGACAGCAGGCCGTTGTCCATCTCGATGCCTGACTCGTCGAGGGAAGTCTTGCCCAGGGGTGTGGTGTACTGGTATTCGAGGCGGGCGGCCCAATCCTTGTCGATGGCGTATTCGACCCCCAGCGCCCCGACAAAGGCGGCACCATGATATTTGTTGCCCTCATGGGATTCGGAGAGGCTGCTGGTGCCATCGCTGGCCCTGACGTTGAGTGAGCTCTCGGTCCAGGCATAGGCCCCCCCGAGACGGCCGTAGATATCCAGTGCCGAGGTTGCAGGCAGGATAATCTTCATGGTGGCCTGCACCATCTGGGCCTTGGCCTCGCCATCGAGTGCGAAATCAACCCCGTTGCCCGAGTAGTGCTTGTCCACCTGATACTTGCCGAGCCAGTCATAACCGAGCTCAACCGCCACGTTTCTGTTCACCTGATAACCGGCAAACAGCCCCAGACCGAGATCATCGCTGTTCTCGTTCACCTTGGTCGCATCGAACAGCTCTTCGACCTGAGCGTTGTAATCCACCCCGTAATAATTTGACCAGCCGGCCTTGCCGCCGACATACCAGGTGTTGTCCTGGGCGGCAGCCTGCACCGTCCCTGTTGCCATCAAAGCGCCGATCAGGACGGCGAGCATAGATCTGTTCATGGATGAGCCCCTGCAATGAATTGTTATGACGCGGCTGCGTCTCTCTTCCCTGACGGGGCCCTGAACCCAAGCCCCGCATTCAGATTATCCCATCTGCAACCAGCCTCAAACGACCAGGGACTCAGGAGTGTGATATTGGCGACATTATCAGCCACCGTGCCCCCAATCATGGGGGCCGACGCGTTGCCCATAAAAAAACGAAGAGCCGGGCTCTTCGTTTTTCATCTGGCAAGGGGATGGCTCACTGACTGCCCTGGCTCGCCAGGAACAGCCGGTAGGCGGGATCCTCGCTCACCTCTTTCCAGCCGTAGCCAATCTCGTGCAGGTAATCGTGGAAAGCCGCCACGTCCTCGTCCGGCAGCTCGAAGGCACAGAGCACCCGGCCGTAGTCGGCGCCGTGGTTGCGGTAGTGGAACAGGCTGATGTTCCAGCGGCAGCCC
This sequence comes from Aeromonas sp. s4, assembly GCF_040907855.1. Classification (NCBI taxonomy): domain Bacteria; kingdom Pseudomonadati; phylum Pseudomonadota; class Gammaproteobacteria; order Aeromonadales; family Aeromonadaceae; genus Aeromonas; species Aeromonas sp. s4. Next base: position 43,992 of record NZ_JBFOCP010000033.1, read on the forward strand.
AGGGTCTCGAGGAAGCGCATCAGGGCCCCCGGCTGCTCCGGGAACTTGAAGCTGTAGAGACGCTCACCGAGGGGCCGGGCCGGGCGGCCGCCAATCATGTAGCGCACGTGGTTCTTGGCCAGCTCGCTCTCGGTCATGTTGACCACCGGATAACCGTTGCCGCCGAGCTGATCGATGATCTGGCCCAGCTCCTCGTCACCGCCGGTGAGGCGCACCGAAACGAACAGCGACGCCTGCTCGGCATCCGCATAGCGGTAGTTGAACTCGGTCACCATGCGCGGCCCCAGCTGACGACAGAAGTCGAGGAAGGCCCCCTTGCGCTCGGGGATGGTCACCGCCAGCATGCCCTCGCGCTTCTCGCCGATCTCGCAGCGCTCGGAGACGTAGCGCAGGCTGTGGAAGTTCACGTTGGCGCCGGACAGAATGGCCGCCATCCGTCCCCCTTTCACCTGCTCTCGCTCGCTGTAGGCCTTGAGGCCTGCCAGGGACAAGGCCCCCGACGGCTCGGCGATAGCGCGACAGTCATCGAAGATGTCTTTCAGTGCGGCGCAGATCTGGTCGTTGGAGACGGTCACCACCTCGTCCAGATACTGGTTGCACAGGCGGAAGGTCTCCTCGCCGATGCGCTTGACCGCCACCCCGTCCGCAAACAGGGAGACCCGCTCCAGATTGACCGGCTCGCCGGCCGCCAGCGCCGCCTTGAGGCAGGCGGACCCCTCCGCCTCCACCCCGATCACCTTCACATCCGGCAGCAGCTGCTTGATGTAGACCGCCACCCCGGCGGCCAGGCCGCCGCCGCCCACCGGCACGAAGACGTGGGTGAGGTGGGTATCCTGCTCCAGCAGCTCCTTGCCGATGGTGCCCTGGCCCGCGATCACCTCGACGTCGTCGAACGGCGGGATCAGGGTGTAGCCCTCCAACTCGGCGAGTCGGCGGCTCTCGCCGTAGGCCTCATCGAAGCTGTTGCCAAACAGCATGACGTTGCCGCCCTGACGGCGCACCGCGTCGATCTTGATGTCCGGCGTGGTCTTGGGCATCACGATGATCGCCTTGATGCCGAGCTTGGCGGCCGACAGGGCAACCCCCTGGGCGTGGTTGCCGGCAGAGGCGGCGATGACGCCGCGTTCTTTCTGCTCCTGGGTCAGGGTGGCGATCTTGTGGTAGGCGCCGCGCAGCTTGAAGGAGTGAACCGGTTGCAAATCCTCCCGCTTCAGGCTGACGTGATTGCCGAGCCGCTCGGAGAGTTTCTTCAGGGTTTGCAAAGGGGTGACCCTCGCCGCCTCGTAGACGGGGGAGAGCAGTACCTTGCGTAGATAATCCGCCGCAGAGACCATGGTTTATACCCCCGTCTCGTGGCGAAGGGCGTGCAATGCGCCCATATCATGACAGTTCATCCTCTCACTCCCCCAGCAGGGTGCGATCGCGCACCGCGCCCTTGTCGGCGCTGGTGGCGAACATGGCGTAGGCGCGCAAGGCAAAGGAAACCTCGCGCTGACGATCGACCGGCTTCCAGCCACGGGCAGAGACGGCGGCGCGACGAGCAGCCAGCACGCTGTCTGCCACCTCCAGCACCATGCTGCGGGCCGGGATGTCGATGTTGATGATGTCGCCATCCTCCACCAGACCGATAGTGCCACCGGAGGCCGCCTCCGGGGAGACATGACCGATGGAGAGACCCGAGGTACCGCCGGAGAAGCGACCGTCGGTGATGAGGGCACACGCCTTGCCCAATCCCATGGACTTGAGATAGGTGGTGGGATAGAGCATCTCCTGCATGCCGGGGCCCCCTTTCGGGCCCTCGTAGCGGATCACCACCACTTCACCGGCTTTCACCGTGCCGTCCAGAATGCCGCTCACCGCGCTCTCCTGGCTCTCGAATACCCGGGCCGGGCCGCGGAAGGTGAGGTTCTCCTCGTCCACCCCGGCGGTCTTGACGATGGCCCCGTTGAGGGCGAGGTTGCCAGCGAGGACCGCCAGGCCACCTTCCTGGCTGTAGGCGTGCTCGAAGGAGCGGATGCACCCCTCGGCGCGGTCCAGATCCAGCTCGGGCCAGCGGCAATCCTGACTGAACGCCTTGGTGGTACGGATGCCGGCAGGGCCTGCACGGTAGAAGTCGTGAACCCCCTTGTCATTGCTGCGGCTGACGTCATATTCGGCCAGCAGCTCCACCAGGGAAGTGCCCAGCACGTTGCGGGTATCCCCGTGCACCAGGCCCGCTTTTTCCAGCTGACCCAGGATGGCGACCACGCCGCCGGCGCGGTGCACGTCTTCCATGTGGTACTTCTGGGTGGAAGGCGCCACCTTGCACAGCTGGGGCACCTTGCGGGACATGCGGTCGATGTCGGCCATGGTGAAGTCGACGCCCGCCTCCTGGGCTGCCGCCAGCAGGTGCAGCACGGTATTGGTGGAGCCGCCCATGGCGATGTCGAGCGCCATGGCGTTCTCGAACGCCGCCTTGGTGGCGATGTTGCGCGGCAGTGCCGAGGCATCGTCCTGCTCATACCAGCGCTTGGCCAGAGTGACGATGCGCTGGCCCGCCAGCTTGAACAGCTGCTCGCGATCGGCGTGGGTCGCCAGCAGGGAGCCGTTGCCCGGCTGGGAGAGACCCAGTGCCTCGGTCAGGCAGTTCATGGAGTTGGCGGTGAACATGCCGGAGCAGGAGCCGCAGGTGGGGCAGGCGCTGCGCTCGATCTGATCGCTCTGTGCATCGGAGACCTTGGGGTCGGCGCCCTGGATCATGGCGTCCACCAGATCCAGCTTGATGATCTGGTCGGAGAGCTTGGTCTTGCCCGCTTCCATGGGGCCGCCGGAGACGAAGATCACCGGGATGTTGATGCGCAGGGCAGCCATCAGCATCCCCGGGGTGATCTTGTCGCAGTTGGAGATGCAGACCATGGCGTCGGCGCAGTGGGCGTTGACCATGTACTCCACCGAGTCGGCGATGAGTTCGCGGGACGGCAGGGAATAGAGCATGCCACCGTGACCCATGGCGATGCCGTCATCCACGGCGATGGTGTTGAACTCCTTGGCGACGCCGCCGGCGGCCTCGATCTCCCGGGCCACCAGCTGGCCGAGATCCTTGAGGTGGACGTGGCCCGGCACGAACTGGGTGAAAGAGTTGACCACGGCGATGATGGGCTTGCCGAAATCCTGATCGGTCATGCCGGTGGCACGCCAGAGGGCGCGGGCCCCGGCCATGTTACGTCCGTGGGTGGTGGTGGCGGATCTCAACTTCGGCATTGTCTCTACTCCCTGAATGCCCCTGGGGCGCATTGTCTTTCAACATGAATGTGTGATTCGCGGATCGGGAATCGATCCTGGTGAAGGCACCTCGGGGAGCCTTCACCGGAAGCGACTCGGGGAGGCGTGACGCCTCCCCGCTATCATCAGTCGTTGACCGGCGTCAGCCAGCCCCACTTGTCTTCGGTCTTGCCGTTGAACAGGCCGAAGAAGGCGTTCTGCAACTGCTCGGTCACCGGGCCACGGCAACCGGCGCCCACCTTCATCCGATCCACCGAGCGCACCGGGGTCACCTCGGCCGCCGTGCCGGTCATGAAGATTTCGTCTGCGACATACAGCGCCTCACGGGGCAGCGCCTGCTCGCGCACCTCGTAACCCAAGTCGCGCGCCAGCGTCATGATGGTGTCGCGGGTGATGCCGGGCAGGATGGCAGCGGTGGCGGGCGGGGTGAACAGCACGCCGTTCTTCACCAGAAACAGGTTCTCCCCCGCCCCTTCGCTCAGATAGCCGTTCACATCCAGCGCCAACCCCTCGGCGAAGCCGTTGCGCTTGGCCTCGCGGCTGATGAGCTGGGAAGAGAGATAGTTACCCCCCGCCTTGGCACCGGTCGGGATGGTGTTGGGAGCGAGCCGGTTCCAGGAGGTGACGCACACATCCACCCCGTTTTTCAGCCCCTCTTCTCCGAGGTAGGCGCCCCAGGGCAGGGCCGCGACCATGAGGTCGGCCTTGGCATCCAGCGGCGGATGCAGCCCCAGCCCCACGTTGCCGACAAAGGCCAGCGGGCGCAGGTAGCCGCTCTTCAGGCCGTTCTCGCGCACCACGGTGCGGCAGGCTTCATTCACTTCGGTCTCGCTGTAGGGGACGTCCATCCAGTAGATCTTGGCGGAGTCGAACAGGCGGCGGGTGTGCTCCTGCAGGCGGAAGATGCAGGTCCCCTTGGGAGTGTCATAGGCCCGCACCCCCTCGAACACCGAGGAGCCGTAGTGCAGGGCATGGCTCATGACATGCACCTGGGCATCCTGCCAGGGGACCAGCTTGCCGTTGAACCAGATGTATTGGGGGTGGGCGGCGGATTGGGAAGGCTGTGACATTGGCTTGGCTCCTTAAGCTCTGATCCGGGGTTGCTGTTCCAGTGCATCGACCCGGGAGACATCCACCAGCTTCACCAGCTGGCTCCACAACTGCTGGATGGGACGTACCGATTCGACAGTAACCGTGATCCGCAGCTGTTGGCAATCCTGCTCCATGTTGAGGGCGCAGAGATTGAAACCGCGGTGACGGACCACCCGCAGCACCCGTTCCATCACTTCGGGTCTGGGTTGGGCATGGATTTCCAGGGTGCTGGTATTGAGCTGGTTCATGGGCGTTGCTCCATCATCTTGTGGTTGGCGACTCCTGGCGGAACCAGGGGCCAGACATTTTCTTCCTCTGAAATAGCCACATGCAGCAGATAGGCACTCTCGCTCGCCAGCAGGCGATCCAGTGCCGGACCTATCTCTTCCTTGCATGTGATGGTCTCGCCGGGAATGCCGAAGGCGGCAGCCAGGGCGACGAAATCGGGGTTGTCGGACAGATTGGTCTCGCTGTAGCGACCGTCGAAGAACAGCTCCTGCCATTGGCGCACCATGCCGAGGCGCTGGTTGTCCAGCAGCACCATCTTCACCTTGAGCCGGGCCCGGCGGATGGTGCCGAGCTCCTGCACGTTCATCATGAAGGAGCCGTCGCCGCTCACCAGCACCACCTCGTCATCGGGGCGCGACATCTTGGCGCCGATGGCGGCGGGCAGGCCGAAGCCCATGGTGCCTAGGCCGGCACTGGACAGGTGGTTGCGCGGGCTGGTGAAACGCATGTGCTGGGCCACCCACATTTGGTGCTGACCCACGTCGCAGGCCACCACGCTGGTGTCAGGCAGCTGGCTTGAAAGCTCTTTGAGCAGGGCCGGGGCGTAGATGGCCTGACCCGGATGGTCGTAGCGGAAGGCGTATTCCCGAGCCATGATGGCGCAGTGCTCGCGCCAGGGGTCGAGGGTCAGCGTCATCGCCAGGGCGGGCAGCACACGCTTGAGATCCGTGGTGATGCCCACATCGGCGGCGCGACGCTTGCCGAACTCGGCGGCGTCCACATCCAGGTGGATCACCTTCGCCTCGGGGGCAAATTCCTCCAGCTTGCCGGTCACCCGATCATCGAAACGGGCGCCTACCACCACCAGCAGATCGCACTGCTGTACCGCCAGGTTGGCGGCCTTGGTACCGTGCATGCCGAGCATGCCCAGATAAACGGGGCTGTCGGGGTCGAGGGCACCTATCCCCTTGAGGGTGGTGACCGCCGGCATCCCCGTGGTGGCGGCAAAGTCGCGCAGCTGCTGCTCGGCATTGGCCATGCCCACCCCGCCGCCGACGTAGAGTACCGGACGCTCAGCTCCGGCCAGCAGGGTACGGGCGACCGTCAGTTCGGCCGGATTCAGGGGGTCGGGTTCCTCCACGGCAAACAGCGGGCTTTGAGAGGGAACGGCGGCCAGTTGCACATCCTTGGGCAGGTCGATGAGCACGGGGCCCGGACGCCCTTCGGTGGCGATGGCGAAGGCTTCGGCAATGACCCGTCCCAGATCCGCCGGGTCCGTCACCATGAAGGAGTGCTTGGTGCAGGAGAGGGACATGCCGAGCACGTCCACTTCCTGAAAGGCATCGGTACCGACGGAGGCGCAGGGCACCTGGCCGCTGATGGCCACCAGCGGTACAGAGTCGAGCAGTGCCTCCGCAAGGCCGGTGACCAGGTTGGTGGCGCCGGGGCCAGAGGTGGCGATGCAGACCCCCACCTGACCGGAAGCGCGGGCATAACCCACCGCAGCCATGGCGGCACCCTGCTCGTGGCGGCAGAGCTGATGGGCCAGGCCACCGTCATACAGGGCGTCGTAGACCGGCATGATGGCCCCGCCCGGGTAACCAAACACCTGGGTCACACCCTGTTTCTTGAGAGCCTGTACCAAAAACTGCGCGCCGTTCATGTGGAAAATCCTGTCCTTTGGTCGAAAAAAAACCCCCGGGCCGTGAGGCTCGGGGGTCGCTTGTTTCGTTCTGTCCGGTGGTGGGTCTATCCCTTGTTCCGTGCAGCCAAACGAGCCCCGAGCGGTGAGATAATAATCACCACTAGGACCACAATAATGCTGACGAAACGGGAGGCCATGTTCATAGTTACAACCGGAAATCCTGTGAAATGGGAGCGGAGCTTGCCGCGAATGGCTATTAGAACTAGCACGGTGATTTTTATTGGGCAAGCACTTTTTACCTGACAAGACTCTGATTTTAACTGCTCTGAAACCTGACAACTGGAACAAAAAACTAATAAAAAACGGTTAACCAGCATATACATCAAACCAAGGACGGTATTTATGTCATTAGCTGTTGTTTATAGCCGTGCCAGCCTGGGGATAGCGGCGCCGCAAGTCACGGTGGAGGTGCACCTCTCCAACGGCCTGCCCGCCTTCAACATGGTGGGGTTGCCGGAAACCTCGGTGAAGGAGTCGCGGGATCGGGTGCGCAGCGCCCTGCTCAACGGCAATTTCGAATTTCCGGCCAAGCACATCACCGTCAACCTGGCCCCTGCGGATCTGCCCAAGGAGGGGGGCCGTTTCGACCTGGCCATCGCCATCGGCATTCTCGCCGCATCCAAGCAGATACCTGCAAAATACCTGCTCGATCACGAATTTTTAGGGGAATTGGCCCTGACCGGCGAGATCCGCCCCGTGCTTGGGGTGCTCCCCTCGGTGCTCGCCTGCCGCGACGCGGGGCGCACCCTGCTGGTCCCACGGGAGAACGGTCCGGAGGCTTCCCTCATACAGGATGCCGAGGTGCGCACCGCCCACCAGCTGCTGGCGGTCACCGCCTGGCTGGCGGGCCAGTACGAACTGCCGCTGCCGGAACCCCAGAGCGCGGAGACCCTGCCCGACGTGCCGGATCTACAGGACGTAATCGGTCAGTCCCAGGCGAAGCGGGCGCTGGAGATCGCCGCAGCTGGCAGCCACAACCTGTTGTTCATCGGCCCCCCCGGCACCGGCAAGAGCATGTTGGCCAGCCGTCTGCCCGGCATTCTGCCACCGCTGAGCGAACAGGAGGCGCAGCAGACCGCCGCCATTCACTCCATCGGCGGCCTCACCCCCCGCGCCGGCCACTGGCACCACAGGCCGTATCGCACGCCCCATCACAGCGCCTCGGCGGTGGCGCTGGTGGGCGGGGGTACCCATCCCAGGCCTGGCGAAATTTCCCTCGCCCACAACGGGGTCCTGTTTCTGGATGAACTGCCGGAGTTCGAGCGCAAGGTGCTCGACTCCCTTCGCGAGCCGCTGGAAACCGGGCACATTACCATCAGTCGTGCCGCCCGCCAGGTGGATTTTCCCGCCCGCTTCCAGCTGGTGGGTGCCATGAATCCCAGCCCCTGCGGCCATTATGGCGACGGCCAGACCCGCTCCAGCCCGGATCAGATCCTGCGCTATCTGGGCAAGCTCTCCGGCCCCTTTCTCGATCGGTTCGATCTGACGGTAGAGGTCCCGCTCTTGCCCAGGGGAAGCCTGACCGGCAAGGCGGAGCGGGGGGAATCGAGCCAGCAGATACGCGAACGGGTGCTGGGGGCGCGAGAGCGCATGCTGAGTCGCAGCGGAAAACTCAACAACCTGCTGGATAGTCGTGAAATCGAAGATGTTTGCAGATTATCGCCACAGGATGCCGAGTTTCTGGAAGGTGCCATCCAGAAGCTGGGGCTCAGCATCCGGGCCTGGCACCGCATCCTGCGGGTATCGCGCACCATCGCCGATCTGGCGGGGCACGCCACCATCGAGAGAGCGCATCTGATCGAAGCCCTGGGCTATCGTGCCATGGACAGGCTGTTGTCACGGCTGCGCGGGGGCCAGTGAGCGGGGGAACGGCAGCAGCCACCTCCCGACCCGGAAAGGGCGCCACCATGGTCTAGTCGTGGGCCGGCTGATATTATGGCCACAGATCTGACCACTTGGTTGCCATCCACCGATACGAAGACGGATTCCACCATGCCCAACAAGCTGATAGAGCGACTGCGCGGCAGCCTCTCGACCCTGCTCTATTTCATCAACACCCTGTTCTGGTTTGTCCCCGTCCTGCTGCTTGGCCTCATCAAGCTGCTGCTGCCCTTCAAGGGGGGGCGACGTCTCTGCAACACGCTCCTGGACGGTTGCGCCACCCACTGGATAGGTTTTAACAATCTGATCCAGAAAACCATCATCAACACCCCTTTCGATGTGGTCGGAGTGGACAAAGGGCGCCGGAATGAGTGGTATATGGTGATTGCCAACCACCAATCCTGGGTCGACATACTGGTATTGCAGCGGATTTTTAATCAAAAAATCCCCTTCCTGAAGTTTTTCCTCAAGAAAGAACTGATTTGGGTACCTTTTCTCGGTCTGGCCTGGTGGGCGCTGGATTTCCCCTTCATGCGGCGTTATTCCCGAAAATTTCTGGAAAAGCACCCGCATCTGAGGGGAAAAGACATAGAAACCACGCGCAAGGCGTGTGCCCGCTTCCGCCATATGCCGGTGAGTGTGATGAACTTCGTGGAAGGGACCCGCTTCACCGTCGGCAAGCACGACAAGCAAGGGGCACCCTATCGTCATCTGCTGCACCCGAGAGCAGGGGGCATCGCCTTCACCCTGGCGGCCATGGGGGATCAACTGCACAAGCTGGTGGATGTGACCATCGCCTATCCCGGCGGCGTCCCCAGCTACTGGGACTTCATGTGCGGTCGGGTCAAGGAGATCAAGGTTCGGGTCCGCTTTCTGCCGATCGAACGCAATCTGGTGGGGGATTACTTCAATGACCCCGAGTTCCAACAAGAGTTTCAACAGTGGTTGAACGGGATCTGGCACGAGAAGGACCAGACCCTGGATAAGCTGCTGGCGGACAAGACGCAGTAAGACACTCATGCCAAACCTGCTCCCGGGCCCCCTGGTGCTGTTCATCAGCGCCGGCCTGACCATACTGTTTACCGCCCTGTGCGCCAGCCTGATCCTGCTGGTGTCACTGGCCAAACTGCTGCTGCCCGTGCCGGCCTTTGGTCGCGCCTGCAGCCGGCTCAACAACCGCTTCATGGGCCTGTGGCTCAGTTGCAACGCCCTGGTGATCCGCCTCACTACCCGCATCGACTGGCAGATTGAGGACAATACCCGGCTGCGCAAGGATGGCTGGTATCTCATCATCAGCAACCACATGAGCTGGACCGATATCGTGGTGCTCGGCCACCTGTTTCGCAATCGGCTGCCGGTGCCCAAGTTCTTCATGAAGCACGAACTCATTTACATCCCGCTGCTGGGGCTCGCCTGCTGGGGGCTGGACATGCCCTTTATGCGCCGCTATTCGAGAGAGTTTCTGTTAAGAAATCCGCATCTGCGGGGCAAGGATATCGAGACCACCCGCAACGCCTGCGAGAAGTTTCGCCACATTCCCACCACCGTCATCAACTTCGTGGAGGGGACCCGCTTCACCGATCAGAAGCGCGAGGCCGCCCGCTCCCGCTATCGCCATCTCATGCCCCCCAAGGCGGCAGGACTCGCCTTCACCCTGGCAGCCATGGGCGATCAGTTCGACAGCCTGATCAACGTCACCATCAGCTACCCGGACAACCCCGACACCCCCTTCAAGGATTTCCTGATGGGGAAGATGAAGCGCATCCGGGTGCGGATCGAGGAGCTGCCGGTGGACGAGCAACTGGTGGGGGATTACTTCAACGACAAGCAGTTCAAACGTGGTTTCCAGGAGTGGCTGAATGCACGCTGGAAGGAAAAAGACGAGGTGCTGGCGCAGTGGCAGGCGGCCGATGCGGCGGCTCAGACCGATCCGCAGGCAGCCAAGGCGAGCGCCGAGGCCAGCTCGGGCAGCTGATCCTCGCTGAACACCGCGATGCCGTGGCGGCGCAGCAAAGCCGTGGCCTTGCCCTCTCCCGCCAGTGAAACCCCTTCGAAGCGGCCATTGTAGATGCGGCCGCTGCCGCAGGAGGGGCTCCCCTCCTTCAGAAGGGCGAAGCGAATGTCCTGCTGCTGACAGAGGGCCAGCGCAAGGGCGGCGCCCCGATCGAACTCCTCCGTCACATCCAGCCCGCTTTCGGTAACCACCCGCTCCCCCTGGCGCTCGGCAGGGGGGCGTGGCGTCGGCAGGCCACCCGCCACCTCGGGGCAGAAGGCCAGTGCCCGCCCCTCGGCTCCCAGCGCCTGCAGCCAGTCGCTGACAATCCCCTTGCTCTGGCCGTCGTAACGCACTGGCTGCCCCAGCAGACAGGCGCTCACCAGCACCTTGTGCACGCTGGTCCCACTCATGCTTTGCTCCCCCGCAGGCTAAAACCTGGGCCCTCATAGCGCAACGAACATAGGCCCAGCAGACAGGCACTTACCAATACCTTGTGCACGCTGATCTCACTCACGCTTCCGCACCGTGCATCACCTGATCGAACATGACGCAACAGGGGGTCTCCAGCCGATAGAGGATGGCGGGACGTTGCTTGCCGGTGCGCTTGCGCCCTGTGTCCACCAGGATGTCGGCACGGTGGAGCCGCTTGCGAAATGCGGCCGTGTTCATGGGGGTCTGCAGGACGATCTCGAACGCCCGTTGCACCTCGGAGAGGGTGAATTCTGCCCTCAGCAGATGCAGCGGCAGGGTGCTGTAACGGCTCTTGATGCGCAGCCGCTCCAGCCCCATGGCGACCAGCTTGCCGTGATCGAAGGCGAGTTGCAGGCCGGGCAGATCGTCCAGAGGATGCCAGCGACCGCGCACCGCCCCCCCATCGGGATCCGCCAGACAGAGATAGACGAGGGTGGTGGACCAGCCGCGGGGATCCCGCTCCAGGTTGCCGAGGGTACAGACCTGCTCGCTGTAGCAGTGCTCCAGCCCCCACTCTGCCAGAAGGCGATGGCGAGCCGCGTCCAGATCCCGATCCCGGGTCTCGTCGATGCGCAGGGCCGGCAACTGCCAGCAATGGGCAAAGGGGGGGCGATCCCGGGTCTCGAGAAGCAGCTCGAGCCGCTCCTCGCGCAACCGCAGCACCACCATATCCAGACTCATTCTCGGCATCCTGGTCGACCTGCTCGCCTTCTAATAATGTTTGGTAGATAATATCACAAGAATATTATGTGAAGGAGCCATCCATGGGAACCGTCGCCAGCCTGGATATTGATGCGCAGAAGGGATTCACCCCCCTCTGCCCGAACGAGCTGCCCGTCGCTGGCGGGGATACCATAGTGGCGGCGCTCAATGCCCAGGCTGCCCTCGCCACCCTGCGAGTCGGCAGCAAGGATGCCCACCCTGCGAACGCCCCCTGGGTGGTGACCGAACCCGGCGCCATGTTGCAGCCCCTTGCACTGGCGAATGCCGATCTCACCTGGCCGGCCCACTGCGTGCCCGGCACACCTGGGTTCGAGCTGCTCGACGGCCTGCCCGCCCCCATCGACTACGATTTCTTCGTCTGGAAGGGGGTCGAGCCGGACCTGCATCCCTATGGCGCCTGCTATCACGACCTGGCGGAGCGGCGCAGCACCGGGCTTATCGAGTTTCTGCAAGCCCGCGGCGTCACTACCGTGCTGGTCGGCGGCCTCGCCACCGACTATTGCGTCAAGACCAGCGTGCTGCAACTGCGTCGCGCCGGTTTCCGGGTCATCGTCCACCTCGACGCCTGCCGCGGCATCGCCCCCGAGACAATCGACCAGGCCCGCACCCGGATGATCGAGGCCGGCGCCGAGCTGGCCCAGACCCTGGCCGACATTCAACGCCTGCTGGATGCCTGACATGCCTTCCATTTTCCACTGCCCACCCGACACCGGCGCCCACCCGTCACAGATGCAGCCAGAGTGCGTTGCCCGCGCAGCACTCATCACAGGAGCCTGATATGCCTCCCATCCTCCACAGCCTGCTCGACACCGATGCCTACAAGCTGCACATGCAGCAGGCGGTGTTCCATCGCTATCCGGATGCCGACGTCGTCGCCGAGTTCCACAGCCGCAACGAAGAAGACCTGCTGCCCATGATGGGCCAGATCGAGGAACAACTGCGCCTCGCCGGCTCCCTGCGCCTGACCCGGTCCGAACTCGACTTCCTGGCCGAACGCCCATTCTTCACGCCCGACTACCTGGACCACCTGCGCCGCAAGCCGCTGGACGCCTCCCTGCTCAAGGTGTTCGAGCAGGATGGCCGCATCAATGTGCGGGTCGAAGGCCCCTGGCAGGACGTGATCCTGTGGGAGATCCCGGTGCTCGCCATCATCAGCGAGATGCGTAACCGCTTCCGTTATCCCCAGTTCGGTGTCAGCCAGGCACTGGAGCGGCTCGATCAGAAGATCGACAAGCTGGAGCGGGAACTGAGCCGGGAGGAGATGAGCGAGTTCAACCTCATCGACTTCGGCACCCGTCGCCGCTTCTCCCTCGCGGTACAAGACGCCGTGGTGGGTCGCCTCAAGGAGCGGCTGCCGGCGTTTCGCGGCACCAGCAACTACCTGCTGGCCCAGAAGTACCGGTTGCCCGCGGTGGGCACCCAGGCCCACGAGTGGTTCCAGGCCCACCAGCAGCTCGGCTTCCCGCTGGAGCTCAGCCAGCGCGCCGCCCTCACCAGCTGGCTGGATGAATTCACCAACCACCTCGGTATCGCGCTCACCGACTGCATCACCATGGATGCCTTCCTGCGTGACTTCGACTTCGAGCTGGCGAGCCGCTACCAGGGGCTGCGCCACGACTCCGGTGATCCCGTGGTGTGGGGCGAGAAGGCCATCAGCCACTATCAGCGGCTCGGCATCGATCCTGCCGAGAAGACGCTGGTCTTCTCCGACGGGCTCAACCTCGACAAGGCCGTCGAGCTGCTGCGCCACTTCCGCGGCCGCATCAACACCAGCTTCGGCATCGGCACCAAGCTCACCTGCGATCTGCCCGGCGTCAGCCCGATGAACATCGTGTTCAAGCTGATGGAGTGCAACGGCGGCCCGGTCGCCAAGATCTCCGACAGCCCGGGCAAGACCCTCTGCCGGGATGCGGACTTCATTCGCAACCTCAAGCAGGCCTTCCACGTCGGGGTCTGAGTCAGGCCCGCGAGACGCCAAACAAAAAGCCCGCCGGTTTGCACCGGCGGGCTTTTGTATCGACTCAGGAATGATCAGTCCTTCTTGGCCAGCAGGAATTTCACCAACTGGTTGAACTGCTCCTGGGAAGTGATGGATTCAATCTTCACCATGTACTTGCCGTTGACCAGGAAGGCCGGCACACCGCGCACATTGTAGCTCTCGGTGTTGCGATCGAACTGGGAGACCATGCCGGAGACGGCGAAGCTGTCGACGGCACCGTCGAACTCCTCGGCCGGCACGCCATTGTCCACGAAGACCTGCTTCACGTCGGCGCGGCTCTGGGGGATCTGGCGCTGGGTGTGGATCTTGTCGAAGATGGCCGGGGTCAGCTTGCCTTCCACGTTCAGCAGATTGGCGACGGCGTAGGCACGCTGCATCTCGGGACCCATTTCACGGCCCAGGAAGGCCACCGGGTTCTTCTTCATCGGCACGCCTTCCGGCAGGCTCTTCTTCAGATCCTCGGCAATCGGCTCGAACTTGGCGCAGTGCGGGCAGAAATAGGAGAAGAACTCCATCACTTCCGGCTGGGCGCTGCCGGTCTGGCTGACCACGTCATAGTTGACACCTTCCTTGAATTGCGGGGCGGCGTGAACCATGGGGATCATCAGCATGGCAGCGAGGAAAAATAGTACTTTTTTCATGACGTTTCCTGTTAAGGGATCACTGTGAGGCACGCCCGGCGAACCGAAGCAGTCCAAGCCTATTGCCTCACCCTCGTGCCGTCAATGGCAAAGGCAGACAGGCGGGACCGCCATCCCGCCTCCCACGGGCACCTTGCCGCTGTGGCAATGGTGCGGGCGACACCACCAACGGACGCCCCGTGGCGTGGCGATCTGTCGGGTTCGCGCCCCTACCACTGCGGCATCAGGCTGAGCGGCGGGGCCTTCAATGCCTCGAGCTGATCATGCAGGGTCGCAATCTGCTGGCGCCAGTAGTGTTCGGTGTTGAACCAGGAGAAGTGGCGGGGGAAGGCGGGATCTTCCCAGCGTCTTGCCAGCCAGGCCATGTAGTGGACGATGCGCATGGCACGCAGCGGCTCGATGAGCGCCAGCTCCCGCGGGTCGAACTCCATGAACTCCTCATACCCCGCCAGCAGGGTATCGAGCTGGATCTGCTGCTCATGACGCTCCCCGTTCAGCATCATCCAGAGATCCTGGATGGCGGGGCCGGTGCGGCAATCGTCGAGGTCGACAAACAGGGGGCCGTCACGCCACAGGATGTTGCCCGGGTGGCAGTCCCCATGCAGGGAGATGCGCGCCACGTCCAGGGTCATGGCGTCGCATACGTGCCGGATCAACTCGTCCAGCACCCCGAAGAAGGACTTGGCCAGCCCGCTCGGCAACCACTCGCCTGCCGCCAGCAACTGACGCGGCTCATGCAGCATGCTCTCCACATCCAGCGGAACCCGGTGATGAAAGGCATGGCTGGCACCGACGCTGTGAATGCGACCGAGGTAACGCCCCACCCACTCCAGCTGGTCCAGGTTGTCCACCTCGAACTGACGCCCCCCGACGCTATGCCAGATGGCAAACGGGTAGCCCTGATGCTCCAGCAGGGTCTCGCCGGCAAAGGCAATGGGAGCGGCGACCGGGATCTCAGTTTCACAGAGGCGAGCAGCAAACGCGTGCTCTTCCAGGATCTGGGCCCGGCTCCAGCGACCGGGGCGGTAGAACTTCACCACGTAGCGACGGCGATCCTCATCCTGGAACTGATAGACGCGGTTCTCGTAACTGTTGAGCTCGATAAGGCCGGAGTCGATGCGCAAGCCGCTGAGATCGATGGCATCCATGATGAGATCGGGATTGAGGTCGGAATAGTTGAAACGCATGTCATCCACCATAGAAAAGGGGCGCTGTTGCGCCCCATTCTATCACCACTGTCTGCCGTTGCCGTGCATGGCGGTGCGCCTTGCCGTCACAACCTGCTGATAAACTTGCTCGGTTGGCGCAAGGTCCCCTTGCTGTCGTCCGGCGCCGCGCCTTCCCGCTTGAGCACGAACTGGACGTCCAGAGTGGGCCGCTTCAGGTTGAAGGGATCCACCGCCAGACTCACCGGCAGGGTATAGATCTCGCCCGCCTTCAGGGTCACCTCGCGGGGTCCGAACCACTGGTACTCCGGCAGCCCTTCCACGTCCAGCCGGTAGGTCTGGGAGTTCAGGGTCTTGTTGAGGATCTTCAGGGTATAGGTGTTCTCGATGAGTCCTTCACTGTTTTCCCGGAACAGCTGGTTGCGATCCCGCAGGATGTCGAGCCCCATGGGCATGATGGACATGGCGTTATAGACGAAGACCCCCAGCATGACGACCATCACCAGGCCATAGCCAATCAGCTTGGGCCGCGCCACCTGGGTTTCACTGTGGGCCAGTTTGTGCTCGGTGGTGTAACTGATGAGCCCTTTCGGATACCCCATCCGCTCCATGGTCTGGTCGCAGGCGTCGACACAGGCGCCGCAGTTGATGCACTCGTACTGCAGACCGTCACGGATGTCGATACCGGTCGGGCAGACCTGCACGCAGAGGTCGCAGTCGATGCAGTCCCCCAGCCCCAGAGCCTTGGGATCGGCCTTGCGACCACGGGCGCCGCGGGTCTCGCCACGCTGGCTGTCATAGCCGACGATGTAGGTGTCCTTGTCGAACATGGCGGACTGGAAGCGGGCATAGGGGCACATGTGGATACACATGATGGCGCGCATCCAGCCGGCGTTGCCATAGGTGCAGGCGGCAAAGAACAGCACCCAGAAGATGACCCAGCCTCCCGCCTGCAGGGTGAAGAAATCGGGTACCAGGTGGAAGACATCCTGGAAGTAGGCGACGAAGGTCAGCCCCGTGCCCAGCGACAGCAGGATCCAGGCCAGGTGCTTGGCGCCCTTCCGGGCCAGCTTCTCGCCGCTCCAGGGCGCCGCATCCAGCTTGCGACGCTTGTTGGCGGCCCCTTCCAGCTTCTCCTCGAACCAGATGAACAGGAAGGTCCACACCGTCTGGGGACAGAGGTAGCCGCACCAGACCCGGCCCAGGAAGGTGGTCACAAAGAAGAGGGCGAAGGCCGCGATCATGAAGACCCAGGCCAGCAGGGTGAGATCCTGCGGCCAGATGGTGGCACCGAAGATATGGAACTGCTGGTGCTCCAGATCGAACAGCACCGCCTGACGGCCGTCATAACGCAGCCAGGGCAGGAGGACAAAGAGCGCGACGAAGAACCAGCCCATGGCCTTGCGCACCCGCTGCCAGTAGCCGGTCTGGGAGCGGACATAGATGCGGTTGCCGGGGTTGAACCTGTCATCTCCCGCCTTGAAGGTGTTGGGATTGAAAGTCCCGGTGACGTCACCGGTCACATCCTTGATGTCGATCTTGTCCTTGTCGGCCATTGCAACACATCGCTCCACTCATATTGTTATGAAAGCGATTATATCTTAAACAACCTGCTAATTGTGTGGGTTAAATGTATCTATAGTTCGAGTCCCGTCGCAATTTCAGGCAACAAAAAAGGCCCATAGCCAGTTGACTATGCGCCTTTTCACAGATTCTCTTGAAACCTTTCTCTGATGGCGATGTGACGCCCGGATTACTTGATGCCGCGGGCCTTGAGCAGGGCTTCCTTGAAGTCGGGCACGTGATCCTTGGCCAGCCCCGGGATCATCGCCTGCTTGTCGGATTCCCGCATCTTGAGGTGGTAGATCAGCATGTCGTCGGTCAGTGCGGACAGGGGACCGTCAAATCCCGCCTCCTCGGCCAGTTTGGCAACAAACTGCACCAGGCTGAGATCCTGCTCCTTGATCCAGGCAGGCTGCAGCAGTTCCAGCAGCTCTTCGATACGATGACATTGCATAGACGACCTCTTTAATCTGTCTTGTGAAACTCAGGCAACCTTACCCATCAAGGCTACTTCGATACGATCCCGGCCATTATGCTTGGCCTGATAGAGCGCCGCATCCGCTTTCTGGATGAGCTCGGCAATGGAGTGATGCTGATCCGGCACCAGGGTCGCCACCCCGAAGCTGCAACTGACCCGCCCCGAGACCCGGGATTTGTGGTGGGGAATGCCGAGGGCTCGCAACGAGGTACGCACCTGCTCGGCGATCTGCATGGCCCCCTGCAAGGTGGTGCAAGGCAGCAGCAGGGCGAACTCCTCTCCGCCGTAACGGGCAGCGAGATCGTCTTCCCGCCGCAGCACTTCGGCCAGCAGGCTCGCCACCTGTTGCAGGCACTGGTCCCCCACCTGGTGACCATAGTGATCATTGAACTGCTTGAAGTAGTCCACATCCACCAGCACCAGAGAGAGAGGCGCCCTGGCACGGTGGCAGCGACGCCAGGCGCGCGCCAGGGAGTCGTCGAGATGGGCCCGGTTGGCGATGCCGGTCAGACCGTCGAGGCGGGACGTGAGCTTGAGGTGCTCGGAGACCGCCTTCAGCTCGGCCACCAGATCCGCATTGGAAAAACTGTGGTAGAGAGAGGCCACCTGATCCCGCCGCAGGCGCCGCAGCAGGGTCGGCAGAAAGACGAACAGATACCCCGCCAGCATGCAGGAGACGATACGCTCCTGGGTGTTGCCGCCACTGAGCTCGAACAACATGGCAAACCCGAGGGGCAGCACGGCCCCATAGAGGGTACGACGGCTGCCGAACAGCATGATGGCGCTGCCGGTCAGGATCAGGCTGGAGAGCATCATCATGGCGGCACGATAGGTGTCGGGCAGCTTGTCCATGTAGAGCAGCACGCCCAGTGCCCAGACGATGGAGGTGATGGTCACCCCGACAAAGAGCTCGCGCTCGAGCACCGGCAGCGGAAGCTCCGCCAGCCTGGGCTGGCGCCAGCGCAGATGCCACCAGCGCCCCAGCAACAGCAGCAGGACCAGACCGAGCCAGCCCAGCGACTCGCTGGCCGGCAGGTAATCGTGGAACAGCAGGCTCCAGCTGATCGCCAGCAGCCCCAGGCAAGGCAGGCTGAAGGAGGCATGGGTATAGAGCTGGACCATGATGGCCCGCCGCACCTGATATTTCACACTCTGTGTCAACTGGGTACTCCCTGTACAATAGCCGCACAGTTTAACACTCCCCTTTCCTGCTCAACAATCAATCGACCGCTATTAAGCTGCCACTCAGCGCGTCCTCTCCCGTACAGGCCCCTACAGACCCTTTTCTGCAGGGTCGAATGGCGCAGCCCTCCCTCACCCTTTCTCCAGCTCGTCGAGGATGGGGCACTGGGGATTCGCATCTCCGTGACAGCAGCTCACCACCTCCTCGAGGGCGCTGAGCATGGCTTGCAAACCGGCGATGCGGGAGCGCAGATCGACGATTTTCTCCTGGGCCAGCTTCTTCACCTGGGCACTGGTTCTGTGCTCGTCCCGATAGAGCGCCAGCAGCTCCTGACACTCCTCCAGATTGAAACCGGTCTCCCGCGCCCGCTTGACGAAGCGCAGCTCCCGCAGGGAGGCATCCGTATAACTGCGATACCCGTTGTCGCTGCGCACTGGCGACGAAATGAGGCCGATGCTCTCGTAGTAGCGGATGGTCTTGGCGGTCAGGCCGGTGGCCTTGGCGACCTTGCTGATGTTCATGAATGACTCCTTTGGGATTCAGATGCACGCAGGCTGCCCGCCCGGGGCTGCCAGCGCTTCAATAACAGGGAATTGCTCAAGACGGTGATACTGCTCAAGGCCATGGCCGCCCCCGCCAGCTCGGGGCTGAGGTAACCCAGCGCCGCCAGCGGAATACCGATGATGTTGAACACGAAGGCCCAGAACAGATTCTGCTGGATGGTGCGCCAGGTGGCCGCCGAGATGTCGATGGCATCGGCCACCAGCCGCGGGTCGGATCGCATGAGAGTGATGGAGGCGGTCTCCATCGCCACGTCGGAGCCGGAGCCCATGGCGATACCCACATCCGCCGCCGCCAGCGCCGGGGCGTCGTTTACCCCGTCTCCCACCATGGCGACCAGCCCGCTGGTTTGCGCCCGCAGCGCCTCGACTTTTTCCACCTTGCCGGCTGGCAGCACGGAGTCAAAGGCCCCGTCCAGCCCCAGTTTGGCGGCAATATGGGCCACCGGCGCCGGCGCATCACCGCTCACCAGCCAGCTGGCGATGCCGCGCTGACGCAGGGTGGCGATGGCATCCGGACTCTCGGGGCGCAGGGTATCGGCCAGCGCCGCAATGCCCGCTACCACGCCGTCAATGGCCACCCAGACCCGGGTCGCGCCGTCGGCAGACTGCTTATCCTGCGCGGGCACCTCAATGCCGAGCTGGGCCAGCAAAGAGCCATTGCCGATGGCGACCGTATGACCGGCGACCTGACCGACAATACCGGCACCGACCCGCACCTCCACCGCCTCCGGCTGGGGTAGCAGCACCTCTTTGCCGACCGCCTCGCGCATGGCCAGCGCCAGCGGGTGTTCGCTCGCCTGCTGCAGGGCGGCGGCCAGACGCAGCTGCTCGGCTGTGCCGCTCCAGCTCGCCAGCACGGGCCTGCCCTGAGTGAGCGTACCTGTCTTGTCGAAGATAAGCGCCTTGATGGCGTGGGCCTTCTGCAGGGTATCCACGTCTTTTATCAGAATGCCGTGGCGCGCCGCCACCCCGGTACCGGTGACGATGGCCGCCGGCGTCGCCAGCCCCAGCGCACAGGGACAGGCGATCACCAGCACGGCCACCGCCGCCAGCAGCGCCTGACCGAAGTCGTTGCTGATGGCGTACCACACCAGCAGGGTGAACAGGGCAATGGCCATCACCACCGGCACGAACACGGCAGAGACCTTGTCCACCAGCTGTTGCAGCGGTGCCTTGCCCATCTGGGCACTCTCCACCAGGGCGATGATCTTGCTGAGGCTGGAATCCTCCCCCACCGTAGTGGCTTCAATTTCCAGCACGCCGGAGCGGTTGATGGCACCGCCCAGCACCTTGTCGCCCTCACCGCGCGGCACCGGCAGGCTCTCGCCGGTGAGGATCGACTCGTCCAGCTCACTCTCACCGCTCACGATTCTGCCATCCACCGGTACCCGTTCCCCCACCAGCACCCGCAGCCTGTCGCCGCGCAGCACCTCGTCGATGGCGACGCTCTGCCAGCGCTCGCCGCGCCAGACGGTGGCGGTGTCCGGCCGCAGCGCCATCAACTCGCGAATGGCGGACTGGGTGCTGCGTCTGGCTCGCGCTTCCAGCAGTTTTCCGAGGGAAATCAGGGTAATGATGATGGCACTCGCCTCGAAGTAGAGTTGGCCACTGGCGGCCACCCCCAGATTAAGCAGCAGATAGAGGCTGTAGAAGTAGGCCGCACTGGTACCGGTCGCCACCAGCACATCCATGTTGGCGGAGCGGTTCTTGATGGCGAGCCAGGCACCGCGATAGAAGCGGGCCCCGATCCAGAACTGCACCGGGGTGGCGAGCAGCAGCTCCAGCCAGGCGGGCAGATGCCAGGGCAGCAGACCGGCCATGGCCAGCATCCCCACCAGCAGCGGCAGGGTAAGCAGCGCCGAGATGATGACCTGGGTTTGCGCCTGACGGGCGCTGGCGGCCTTCTGCGCTTCCCGCTCCAGCAACTGCTGGCGGCGGCCGCTGGCCGAGCCTTGCGCCAGTTGGGCGCCAAAGCCGAGGGCCTCGATCTGCTCGCGCAGGGCCGCGGGCGTCTGCATCCCGGGTACCAGCACGATACGAGCCTGCTCGATGGAGAAGTTGACGTCGGCGGAGATGACGCCGGGCAGCGCCGCCAGCATCTTGTTCAGGCGGGCCGAGCAACCGGCACAGGTCATACCGGTGATTTGAAACAGGATGGTCTCACTGCCGTAGTCATAACCCTGCGCCTGGATGCTCTCCAGTACCGCCGGCAGACGGTCGGGGCTGGTCAGCTCGATGGCCGCCTGCTCCAGCGCGAAGTTGACGGTGGCCGATACCCCGTCGAGCTTGTTGAGGGCGGTCGTGATGCGGCCGGCGCAGTTGGCGCAGCTCATGCCGCTGAGCGGCAACTGCAGATGAAAGGGTGATTGAAGATGAGTGGTCATGTTGTTCCTCCCAGGAACCCGTCGGCACCACAAAACGCCGACTGGCAAACCCTAACCTTTACTGTAAGGGTAAGCTCAAGCCACATGATCCACTTTTTGCAGATGAAAAAACGGCGCCCGTTTGCTGCCAGAGAACAAACGGGCGCCGCCTTCAACTATTGCGCGGTATACGCGGCGACTCAGATACCGTACTGGGCGCGGTAAGCCTTCATGGCGGCCAGTTGCGCCGCCAGCTCCGGCTGCTCGGCCTGCTTCTCTTCCAGATACTGGATCAAGTCGCTCATCTGGATGATGGCGATGATGTGGGCACCGTAGTCACGCTCCACTTCCTGAATGGCGGAGAGCTCGCCCTTGCCCTTCTCCTGACGGTCCAGCGCGATCAGCACACCAGCCAGGGAGGCGCCGTTGGCCTGGATCAGATCCATGGATTCGCGGATGGCGGTGCCGGCAGTGATGACATCGTCCACCAGCATGATGCGCCCCTTGAGCGGGCAGCCCACCAGATTGCCACCCTCGCCGTGATTCTTGGCCTCCTTGCGGTTGAAGCACCAGGGCACGTCCACATCGTGCTGCTCCACCAGCTGCACCGCGGTGGCGGAGGCGATGGGGATCCCCTTGTAGGCCGGGCCAAACAGCACGTCGAATTCGATGCCGGCATCCATCAGGGCGGCAGCATAGAAGCGGCCGAGACGGGCCAGATCGCGGCCGCTGTTGAACAGGCCGGCGTTGAAGAAGTAGGGGCTTTTACGACCGGATTTCAGGGTAAATTCACCGAATTTGAGGACCTGTTTCTCCAGGGCGAACTCGATAAATTGACGCTGGTAGGCTTTCATTCTGGCTCCTTGCTTGGCTTGTCGTTTACTTTCGTGGGGTATAAAAAAACGCGGTCAATGCCGCGTTTTTAAAATCATGCAAGTGACTGCTTCTGCAGCGCAATAATGTCGGCAATACCGCCCTTGGCGAGGGCCAGCATGGCCAGCAGCTCTTCATGGGTGAAGGGTTCGGCCTCCGCGGTACCCTGCACCTCGATGATGCGACCATCTTCGGTCATCACCACGTTCATGTCGGTCTCGGCGGCGGAGTCTTCGATGTACTCCAGATCGCAGATGGCCTCCCCTTCGAACATGCCGACGGAGACGGCCGCGATCATCTGCTTGAGCGGGCTCTGTTTGATCAGCCCCTTCTCCACCATCCAGTTCAGCGCATCCACCAGCGCCACACAGGCACCGGTGATGGCGGCGGTACGGGTACCACCGTCGGCTTGCAACACGTCGCAGTCAACGGTAATGGTGTGCTCGCCCAGAGCGCTCAAGTCTACCGCCGCGCGCAGGGAGCGGGCGATCAGACGGGAGATCTCCAGGGTGCGGCCGCTCTGCTTGCCGGAGGCCGCTTCGCGGTTCATCCGGGAGTGGGTGGAGCGCGGCAGCATGCCGTACTCGGCAGTGACCCACCCCTGCCCCTTGCCTTTGAGGAAGCGCGGCACGCTGGTGTCGACGCTGGCGGTGCAGAGCACACGGGTGTGGCCGAATTCCACCAGCACGGACCCTTCAGCATGCTTGGTGAAGTGGCGGGTGATGGTTACCGGACGCACCTGGGCGGCGCTGCGATCGCTGGGACGGGACATGGGACTGACCTCTGGGCTGGCTGAATTGGCGCAGGAGTATAAGCGATCGCTACTCAAATATCAGCCGCTAAAACCACCTCGTCGGCTGACGGAGCAGGCCTGGCTGAGTATACTGGCCGCACACTTCATCAAGCCCGGAACAATCAATGATTCACAGCATGACCGCCTACGCCCGCAAGGAACTCAAGGGCGACTGGGGCACAGCCGTTTGGGAAATTCGTTCGGTCAACCAGCGCTATCTGGAGACCTACATTCGCCTGCCGGAACAACTGCGCAGCCTGGAGCCGGTTCTGCGTGAGCGCTTCCGGGCCAAGCTGCAGCGCGGCAAGGTGGAGTGCAACCTGCGCTTCGAGGCCGCCCAGGCCGCCGCCAGCCAGCTGCACATCAATGAAGAACTGGCCAAACTCATCATCGAGAGCGCCAACTGGGTGATGAAAGAGGCGGGCCAGGGTCAGCTCAACCCGGTCGACGTGCTGCGCTGGCCGGGGGTCATGGCTGCCGCCGAGCAGGACATGGACGTGGTCGCCACCGAGCTGATGGCCGGCTTCGACCTGACCATGGAAGACTTCCTCGCCTCCCGTGCCAGCGAAGGGGCCAACCTCAAGGCGCTGATCGAACAGCGTCTGGCCGGCATTCAGGTAGAAGTGAAGAAGGTGCGGGAGCACCTGCCGCAGATCATCGAGTGGCAGCGCCAGAAGCTCACCGACCGCCTGGCCGAGGCCAAGGTGGAGCTGGATCCTGCCCGCATCGAGCAGGAGATCGTGCTGCTGGCCCAGAAGATCGACGTGGCCGAAGAGCTGGATCGCCTGGAGATGCACATCAGCGAAACCAACAAGATCATGAAGAAGGGTGGCGCCTGCGGCCGTCGCCTCGACTTCATGATGCAGGAGTTCAACCGCGAGTCGAACACGCTGGGCTCCAAGTCGATCAACGCCGAGGTGACCCAGTCCGCCGTCGAGTTGAAGGTCCTCATCGAGCAGATGCGCGAGCAGATCCAAAACATCGAGTGATCTCCCTCATCGATGCACCAGCCCCCGCCACGCGGGGGCTTTTTTATGCTCGTTTCCCGCAGCGCTCAGCCGCCTGACTGATGGTAACCCCTAGCAAAGGGAGCCCGACATGTGCCATCACGCAAAGAGGGTCTGCCATGCAGACCCTCTCCTTCTTTTCTATGCATCCCCCGCCCGTGCAGGCTAGACCGGTGACTTCAGCCTTCGGCTGCGCAGCAGCAGGGGGAGCTGGTAGAGCACCAGGGCGCCCAGCACCAGGCCGGCACCAGCCAGCTTGGCGGGGCCCAGCGGCTCGTCATAGAAGAGGGTGCTCAGGATAAGAGTCCAGACCGGTTCCAGCAGCATCAGCAGGGCGGCGTGGGCCGTGGTCATCCGGCTCAGGGCGTGGGTGAGCAGCCAGTAGCGCAATGTGGTGGCGATCAGGACGCTGGCCGCAAACCAGCCCCAGATGCCAGTGCCGATGCTGGCGGGCCACTGCTCGGTCAGCAGGGAGAGCAGGGTGCCGAGCAGCCCGGTCACCGCCAACTGGATGCAGGTGAGCCAGGTAGGGGGAATGGACTGGGCGAAGTGGCGGTGCACCGCGAGCTGGACCCCCAGAGTGGCGGCCGCCGCCAGAAACCAGAACAGGGAGAGCGACACGCCCCAGTGGGTGCTGCTGGAGAGCAGCAGCAGACCCGCGACGGCGACGGGCAGGGTGAGCCAGTAGTGGCGGCCGGGTCTGGCCTTGAAGGCGGCCCAGGCGGCGAGCGGCGCCATCAGGGTGGCCACGCTCATGATGAAGGCGCCACTGCCGAGCGCATCGCTCTGGCTGATGGCGGTAACCCAGAACAGCAGGCTGGCACCGAGCAAGGTGCCGCACCCGGCGGCACGCAGCAGCTGTGAGCCACTGGGGGGCGGCTCGCGCAACCAGGCGAGCGGCAACAGCAGCAGGGCGGCCAGCAGGAAGCGGCTGCCGATAAAGGCGGCGGTGGGCAGTTCGCGAATCGCCTCTTTCGAGAAGAGCCAGCCAGCGGCGGCCAGCAGGGTGACCAGTATCATCAACAGCAGGGGAGCGCGGTTCATCGGAGCATCACAGGGTCAGGGGCAAAGGGCAGAGCATAAAGGAAAGAGGCGCGGATTGTCTCCCGGGGTTTGGCAGACATGCTGGCGGGGCGGCCACCACGCCGCCCCGCCTCAGTCGTCACTTTCCAGGCTGGCGAGGCAATGGGAGAGGGTGCGCGCCAGCGCCCCCTGATTGCGCAGCACCACGGCGCGGGCCTGCTCCCCCATCTCGCGGCGAGCAGGGGCATCGCCGAGCAGGGTACTCACCCGGTGGCCGAGCGCCTCGGCGTCCGCCACCACGGCCGCGCCACCCTGGGCCACCAGCTGGCGGGTGATGTCGCTGAAGTTGAAATAGACGGGGCCGGTCAAGCAGGGTTTGCCCAGCGCCGCCGGTTCCAGCAGGTTGTGACCGCCCACGGGCACCAGGCTGCCACCGACAAAGGCGAGATCCGCCGCCGCCAGCATCAGCGGCAGCTCGCCCATGGTGTCACCCAGGTAGATCTTGTCGCTCTCGCCGACCGCACTGCCCGCCGTGCGCCGCACGCAACCGTAGGGGGCGCACAGCTCGGCCACCCGATCGAAACGCTCGGGATGGCGCGGCACCAGGATCAGCAGGGCGGAGGGGTGGGCCTTGAGCACCCGATCAAAGGCAGCCAGCACCAGCTCGTCTTCCCCCTGGTGGGTACTGGCGGCGATCCAGACAGGTCGTGCCTCCCCCAGTTGCTGGCGCAGGGCACGGCCCCTGGCCTGCACCTCGTCGCCAAACTGGATGTCGAACTTGATGGAGCCGGTCACCGCCAGCCGGTTGCGCCCTATCCCCAGCCGATGGAAGCGATCCGCATCGTCCTGATGCTGGCACAGCAGGTGGGTCAGCGGGCGGCTCAGGGCATCGAATGCGCCCTGGAAGCGACCATAGCGCTGACAGGATCGCTCCGAGAGGCGGGCATTGAGGATGGTCACCGGCAGGTGGCGTGCCTCGCAGGCCGCCAGCCAGTTCGGCCACAGCTCTGTCTCCATCACCCAGAGGGCGCGGGGCTTGACGGTGCTCAGAAACGCCGAGACGGCCCAGGGGTAGTCGAGAGGCGCATAGCGATGCACCACCAGATCCCCAAGCTTGGCTGCCTGTTCGGCGCCGGTGCGGGTGGTGGTGGTGAGCAGGATGGGCAGCTCGGGGCGCTCGGCCTTGAGGGCGCGGATGAAGGGGGTGATGGCCAGGGTCTCCCCCACGCTCACCGCATGGATCCAGAGGGGAGCCTCCTGTCCGGTCGGCGGCAATCGTCCCAGATGCTCGGCCCAGCGCGCCCCGAAGCCGGGCTTGCCTTTTTTGGGCTTGTAGAGCGCCAGCAGCGCCAGGGGCAACCCCAGGTGGATCAGCAGGTTGTAGAGCAACCGGTAGATCATGCTAGCTATTACCTGGTTCAGCAGCAGAGGATTCCACCGGCTGCCGCACTATGGTCAGATCTGCCGTTTCCCCACGCTCCAGCCGATTTCCTGCCTCGATGACCTGTTCCGGCATCAGCTCGATCAGGCACTTGAGGTGGCCGAACTTGCAGGTGCGCTTGAAGCAGGGGCGGCACTCGATGTCGGTGTGGACGATCTCGACCCTGTCCGCCAGCGGTGGGGTATAGAGGGGCGAGGTGGAGCCGTAGACGCCGATCAGCGGCCGGTTGAGGGCGGCCGCCACGTGCATCAGGCCCGAGTCGTTGGCGATGACCCGACCGGCCAGGGCCATCAGGTCGATCGCCTCGTGCAGGCTGGTCTTGCCCGCCAGCACGTGGCAGTTGGGGCGCGACAGGGGGTTGATCCGATCGCGGATGGTGTTGGCCACGTCCACGTCCTTGCCCGAACCGAAGATCCACACCTGCCATCCCTCGTCGAGGTGCTTTTGCGCCACCACGGCGTAGTGCCCCTCCGGCCAGCGTTTGGCCGGGCCGAACTCGGCCCCCGGACAGAGCACCAGCACAGGGCGGGCACGATTCAGGCCGAGCCGCTCCAGCGCCTTGCCCTGGTTGATGAGATCCACGTGCAGGGAGGGATGGGGAATAGCGGGAATGTCGTCCCGACTCTTCATCTGCCCCTTGGGGTAGGCCAGAGCCACATAGCCTTCCACCATCAGCGGGAAGGCCTGCTTGTTGCTGCGCATATCGTTGAGCAGACCGAAGCGGTGCTCCCCCTTCCAGCCGGTGCGCACCGGGATCCTGGCAAACCAGGGGATGAGGGCCGACTTCATGGAGTTGGGCTGGATGATGGCCTGATCGTACTGCTCCGTGGCCAACTGCTTGCCAAGGCGGCGGCGTGCCCCCAGCTTGAAGTCACCGTGGCCAAGCGGCATGGGGATGGCCTTGTCCACCTCGGGCATGCGCTCCAGCAGCGCAACGCACCAGGCCGGCGCCATCACATGGAGCTCGCTGCCCGGGTGGTTGCTCTTGAGCGCCTTGTAGAGGCTCTGGGACATCACCATGTCGCCGACCCAGGAGGGGCCGATCACCAATATCTTCATCGCGCGTCTTCTCTCGGGACTGGCCCGGCTGTTGATCATTACTGGGCGAGATTATGCCCCAAGAAAGGCCGAAGAAATAACAGAAGATACCCGTCTGCTCCCGCAAAACGCCTACCTGGCAGGATCTGCTCCCCCACGCATCCCTCCTGAGGCTCTCTTCCACCCGGACACGGCGTGCCCTGGGCCACCGACTGCCGGGTAGCAGAGATCCCCCTTCCCCCGCATTCAAAAGCGGGCCCACCGGGCCCTCGGGTCATGCCCCGCGCGGGGTTTTAGGCTAGAATGGGCGCCAATCCGAGCATGACCCGCCCGCCGGGCACCAACAAGAGTCCCTTGCCTGTGAAAAAACCGACCCTGGCGGCCGTCCTGATCGTCAAGAACGAAGCCGACAACCTCCGTGCCTGCCTCGCCTCCCTCGAAGGCCTGGCGGATGAAATCGTCATTCTCGACTCCGGCAGTCAGGATGACACTCCGGCCATCGCCGCCGAATTTGGCGCCCGCTTCTTCGTCAACACCACCTGGCCCGGTTTCGGCCGTCAGCGCCGCCTCGCCCAGTCCCATGTCCAGTCGGAGTGGGTGCTGTGGCTGGACGCGGACGAGCGGCTCACCCCGGAACTCAGGGAAGCCATCCAGGGGGTCATGGCCAACCCGGCCAGCGACACCATCTACTCCATCCCGCGCCTCTCCTGGGTGTTCGGCCGCTTCATCCGCCACAGCGGCTGGTACCCGGATCGGGTGCTGCGCCTCTACCCCAAGGCGCTGACCGGCTACAACGAGGCGCTGGTACACGAGAAGGTGGAGGTGCGCGCCAACATGAAGATCGTCAACCTGCAGGGCGACCTCCTTCACTACACCTACCGGGATCTGGAACACTACCTGGTCAAATCCGCCGGCTACGCCCGCGCCTGGGCCGATCAGCGTACCGCCCGCGGCAAGAAGGGATCCCTCGGCCAGGGGCTGGTCCACGCCGTCGGCTGCTTCCTCAAGATGTACCTGCTCAAGGCCGGTTTCCTCGACGGCAAGCAGGGCCTGCTGCTGGCCATCCTCTCCGCCCACTCCACCTTCGTCAAATACGCCGATCTCTGGGTTCGCCAGCAGCCCCAGCAGCCGAAATAGGGCATCGCGCCTCAAACATCCCATTAATCACTCACCCCTTGTTCCAGCGGAACAAGGGGCTAACCCCATTGCCATGGAGCGGGCGCAGCCCTCGCGGGGCCGCTCACGGCGCAAACCTGGGCGCCACGGACGAAAACTGGCCGCTATAAGCCGAATGCATGGATATTGGCAACATGACCCGACTCCGGCTTATACCGACAGGTTTCCCCTGCCCGGAGCCCGGGCAGGCCCGTCAAGGGGGCTGTCGGGGACCACGTCCGGTAGGCTGGCCTGCCAGCAAGGCGCATCCCCATACAAGACAGGGCCCCGCGGGACCCTGTCTGTATGTTCTGTGTGCGCTCTCAGCGCTCGGCGCGCCAGAAGGGCGGCGCCCAGCGGGCGATCTCTGCCGCCATGGCCTTGGGATCGAGCTGGCTCATGTCCTCCGGGTGGTCGCTGTCTTCCGGCGGGCTGAAGGGCAGATGGCGCCCCTCGCCGTTGAGCGGCCGCCAGCGCAGCGGCGTCGCCGAACGGTGTGCCGGGAAGAAGCCGACGGTCGGCACGTCCATGGCCGCGGCGATGTGCAGGGGCCCCGTGCTGCCCGCCACGAACAGGGCGGCGTTGGCCATCACCTGGCAGAACTTCGGCAGCCCCTCGTCGGAGCGGTAGATCCAGCCGTTGCCCCCATGGGCCAGCAGTTCGGCCGCCAACTGCTCCGCCTTCCCCTCCTCCCCCGGCCCTGCCGTCAGCACGCACTGCAACTCGGGACAGGCCTGGTTGAGCTTGATGATGAGGCGCGAGTACTGCTCGATGGAGAGGTTGTTGGCCGAGCCACCGCTGCCCGCATGCACCATCAGCCAGGGGCGGCTGGCGTCGAGCCTGAGACGGGCGGCGACCTGCTCGCGCACCTGCAGCAGGCTCTCGGGGTCGAAGCCGAGGTAGGGGCCCTGTGGCTCTACCACGGTCTGATGCTGATCGGCGAGGAAGCGGCGCACCAGATCCAGGTTGTATTCGTACTCCGGCTTCTGGGAGCGGGAGCGGCGCTGCACCAGGCGCTGGTTGTAGAGCACCTGGGCCAGCTTGGTGGCCGGGGCCAGCCGGTAGGGAATGTGCGCCTTCCACACCAGCTTGGCATTGCGGGTGTTGGAGAAGAGGCAGATGGAGGCATCGAAGGCGGCCGCCTTGATGCGCGCCAGCAGGGCGCGTTGCTGCTCCTTGTCGGCCCGGGCACCCGGATCCAGGATGATCTCGTCGATCCAGGGGCAGAGGCGGGCCAGGGGCGCCGTGTAGGCGGGAACCAGGGCAGTCACATGACACTCCATGGAGCGCTTGAGCATGGCAAAGCTCGGCCACGCCAGCATGAAGTCACCAATCTTGTCATTGCGGACTACCAGAATACGTTTCATAAAAAATCCCTATGCTCCCTGTCACCAGCGAAGGAGGCTTGATGCGCGATGGGGGTATTCTTGCCTGATGCAGGGCGATTCTCAAGCGAAGACGCCACGGGGCTCCGATTTGTGCGACCCCGGCCGCCGATCAGCGCCAGAAATCCGCGCCATCCCGGTCGCGACAAACCGGCAACAGCCCCTATAATGCGACCAGTTTTCCGGTTTCAGGAATCAGCAGCATGACCAACAAGGTAATCTATCCCGGCACCTTCGATCCCATCACCAACGGCCATACCGATCTCATTGGCCGCGCCGCCAGACTGTTCGACGAGGTGGTGGTCGGGGTAGCCAACAGCCCGAGCAAACGGCCGCTGTTCGATCTCGAGGAGCGCGTTCAGCTGGCCCGGCAGGTGACGGCTCACCTGCCCAACGTCAAGGTGGTGGGCTTCTCCGGCCTGCTGGTGGATTTCGCCAGGGAGCAGCAGGCCAACGTGCTGATCCGCGGCCTGCGCGCCGTCTCCGACTTCGAATACGAGTTCCAGCTCGCCAACATGAACCGTCGCCTGATGCCCACCCTGGAGAGCGTCTTCCTCACCCCAGCGGAGGAGAACTCCTTCATCTCCTCCACCCTGGTGAAGGAGGTGGCGCTGCACGGTGGCGACATCCGCCAGTTCGTCGACCCCGTGGTGGCCCAGGCCATCGCCGCCAGGCAACAGCGCTAATCCCTCCCCTGATGGGCAGAAACGAACAAGGGCTACCCGCGGGTAGCCCTTGTGGCATCAACGCACTGCACGCCTAGCCGTGGGCAAACTGCTGGCGGATCGCCCGCTCCAGCCCGTCCAGCCACTCGTAGCGACGCCGGTACATGGCCCGCTTCTTGGCGGCCACCTCCTCCAGCGGCTTGCGCACCACGGGTTGCAGCCGCACGAAGTTGGCGTCCTGATCGAGGGCGCCAAACTCCTGCCACAGCTCGTCGTAGTCCGCCTGCAGGCAGGCTTTCTTCTTCTTGCTGTACCGTCTTGCCTGGAAGATGTGGGCCTTCATGCGCACCGCACAGACCCGGTGGGCCCCCATGGCCCCGGCCAGCGCCATCACCAGCATCACCACCAGCGACTTGGGTCTCAGACCCTGACCCGCTCGGGTCAATGCCCGCACCTGCTCCTGGGGCTGCTCGACACAGGGCTCTGGCCCCTGCACCGACCCGATCACCAGGGCCAGCTCCTGTTCGTTGCCCGCCAGGGAGAAGGCACAGCTGTAGAGTCGCTCCCCCCGCGCGTTGACGATGGAGAGCGCCAGCTCCGCCTCCCTGCGGAAGGTGCCGTCGTGACGCAGCACGATGCGCCAGCCGCCATCGGGATAATGGCCCAGCACTATCCCCTCCCCCAGATAGAGCGGGTCGATGAGCTCGGGGTACAGACCCAGCAGCAGGCGGTAGTGATCCTCCACCATCTTGACCCGCTGGTTCACCGTCGAGCAGGCGAAGCGATAGGGGCGCATCGGCTTGTCGAGCAGCTCGGGGTGGCGGGCGGGAAGCGCTCGCAGGGGGGCGCTCTGGAACAGCTCGAATACCCGGTTCAACTGCGCACGGTAGAGCAGACTGCGCAGCAAAAACTTGCCGCGATTGAAGGTCTTGCGGGCGCTGTCTTCGGGATAGAGGAAGCGAGCCATATCGTGGGCACAATAGTGCCCCTGCCGGGATAAATGTTCCCAGTCTATTGATTTAGCTGTCATTTTATTACCTCGCAGCCTGAACTGGCGAGATAGTAGTCATGGGCTGACGCCGCTTCAACAGACCGGAAATACTCTCTTACAACTTGGCCGGTTCCGGCTCAAAAACCCCTCTTTCAGCGTTGGCAGTGGGAGCAGAACACCGTGGTTCGCTGGCCCATCTTCACCTCGGTGAGCAGGGTGTGGCAGTGGAAACAGGGCTGGCCGCCACGGCCGTAAACCTGCAGCTGCTGCACGAAATAGCCTGGCTTGCCGTCGGCGCTGGTGAAATCCTTGAGGGTGGTGCCCCCCTGGCGAATGGCTTCGGCCAGCACCCGCTTGATCTCGCTCACCAGGGTGCCCAGCCGCTCGGCGCTGATGTTGCCCGCCGCCCGCCTGGGATGAATGCCGGCGGCATAGAGCGCCTCGTTGGCGTAGATGTTGCCCACCCCGACTACCACGTGGTTGTCCATCAGGAACTGCTTGATGGCGGTGCTGCGCCCCTTCGCCCGCTCCCGCAGGTAATCGGCATGGAAGGCATCGGTGAGGGGTTCCGGCCCCAGCTTGGCGAGCAGGGCATGAGCCTCGGCCGATTCGCGGGTCCACAGCAGGGCGCCAAAACGGCGCGGATCGTTGAGCCGCAGCAGCTTGCCGTTGGCCAGCTCGATATCCACGTGATCGTGCTTCTCGGCCGGGGTGCCGATGTCCAGCACCCGCAGGCTGCCGGACATCCCGAGATGCAGGATGGCGGTGCCGAAGTCGGTCTCCAGCAACAGGTATTTGGCGCGGCGGCTGACGCGGTGGATGACGAGATCCACCAGCTCCTGGATCTCGCCGGGCACGGGCCAGCGCAGGCGGCCGTCCCGCACCACCACGCGGGTCACCTTGATGCCGGTAAGCCAGGGGGAGATGCCCTGGCGGCTGACTTCGACTTCCGGTAATTCAGGCATGGGCGATCTCTCGTTCAGGGAATGGGACGCATCAGGTCACGGTATTGCGCCTGACTCAAGCTGAGCCAGGTCGAGGAGGGCAGCAGGGCGGCAAACTTGCCGTCGTCCTGATAGAGCCCGACTTCCACCGGATCGCTCTGTCCGGCGATCCAGATCTTGAGGGTCACCGGGGTGCCGCGCACGGGCTCGCCGGGGGGCAGCAGCCAGCCTTGCCACATCTCGATGCGGGCCGCCAGCTGGGCGCTGCCGAGCCCCAGATCCGGCGCGCTGCGCCAGCCCTGGCCGATACGCTCTATCTGCCAGCTCGGCCCCTGCCAGGTCAGCACCACGGCACTCTCCGGCAACAGCGGACGCGCGCGTTTGGCACTGTTCTCCTGCTGGGCCTGCTCCAGCCGGTGCAACAGGGTAATGACGATCAACACGACCACGATGATCACGTTGTTCCAGCCTTTGCGGCTCAGTTTGAACATGGCTAGCCTCCCTTCGAATCGGCAGTGTACTGAATTCCAGCCATAAAAAAACCCGGCACGAGGCCGGGTTTTTGCAGCGAAACCAAGTAATTACTTGATTTTGCCTTCTTTGTAGATCACATGCTGACGAATCACGGGATCAAATTTCTTGATCTCCATTTTTTCGGGCATGGTGCGCTTGTTCTTGGTAGTGGTATAGAAGTGACCAGTACCGGCGCTGGAGTTCAGGCGAATCTTATCGCGAATACCTTTAGCCATGATCTAATTCCTTATACCTTAACGCCGCTGGCACGCAGTTCAGCCAGAACCACTTCAACCCCGCGCTTGTCGATGATACGCATGCCTTTTGCGGATACGCGCAGGCTCACGAAGCGTTTTTCACTCTCAACCCAGAAACGGTGAGTGTGCAGGTTCGGCAGGAAACGACGCTTGGTAGCGTTGTTAGCGTGCGAACGGTTGTTACCAACTGCCGGGCGCTTGCCGGTTACTTGGCATACTCTAGACATGTCAGTCTCTCCAAATCTTACTTCATTGCTCGAGCAAATATCTGCCCCGCTGGCCTTCGATTGCGGGGCAAACAGAAGGCGGCATTTTATACAGCATCCGTGATCAAAGATCAACTAATACAGTGCCAGAGCCCAGTCACAACCAACCACGCTCTGCGAAAGAAACCGTGATGCCATCACCGATCACCAGGTGATCAAGCACTCTGATATCGACCAGGGCCAGGGCGGCCAGGATCCGATCCGTGATCTGGCGGTCCGCCCGACTGGGCTCGGCCACGCCGGACGGGTGATTATGCGCCAGAATCACGGCGGCTGCATTATGTTTGAGCGCGATCTGCACGATTTCTCTGGGCCAGACGCTCGCCGAGTCGAGGGTGCCGTAAAAAAGTTCGACAAACCGGATGACCCTGTGCTGGTTGTCGAGCAGCAGCAGGGCGAACACCTCCCTCCCCCGATCCCGCAACTGGGCTTGCAGAAAGTCCCGGGTAAGCCCGGGCGAGGTGAGCGCCTCTCCCCGTTGCAACTGTTCGGCCAGATGGCGCCGCCCCATCTCCAGCACCGCCTGCAACTGGGCATACTTGGCAGGTCCCAGCCCGTGAGCGCCACAAAAATCCTGCTGCTCGGCTCCCAGCAGTGCCCGCAGGGAACCAAACTGCTGCAACAACTGGCGGGAGAGATCCACCGCACTCAACCCGCTGACCCCGGTGCGCAGGAAGATGGCCAGCAGTTCGGCATCGGAGAGCGTCGCCGCCCCTCGGCGCAGCAGCTTTTCCCTCGGGCGCTCCTCTTCCGGCCACTCCTTGATGCTCATTTGTCTCTCCCTCATGGCTATTGAGAGAAAACATAGCAAAGAATCCCGCGAGCCCGACCACAACTCCCCCATGTCAGCCTCTGTCGCCACCCATTGCCTGTGCTATCTTAGCCGACCAGTCAGAGTGAGCCGGAAGAGAAGCAGCAGATGAGATTGGCCGATAAACGCATCCTGTTGGGTGTCAGTGGCGGGATCGCCGCCTACAAGAGTGCCGAACTGGTACGTCGCCTGAAAGATCAGGGGGCCGAGGTGCGAGTGGTGATGACCCGCTCCGCCAAGGAGTTCATCACCCCGCTGACCCTGCAAGCCGTCTCAGGCCACCCGGTGGCCGACAGTCTGCTGGACCCGGCTGCCGAGGCGGGCATGGGCCACATCGAACTGGCCAAGTGGGCCGATCTGGTGCTGATCGCCCCCGCCAGCGCCAACCTGATGGCCCGCATGGCCGCCGGCATGGCGGACGAGCTGCTCACCACCCTCTGCCTTGCCACCCCGGCGACTATCGCCCTGGCGCCAGCCATGAACCAGCAGATGTACCGCAACGCCGCCACCCAGGCCAACCTCCAGACCCTCACCGAACGCGGCATTCAGCTGTGGGGGCCGGATTCCGGCAGCCAGGCCTGCGGCGATGTGGGCCCGGGCCGGATGCTGGATCCCCTGGAACTGGTGGAACGCTGCTGCCAGCAGCTCGCCGCCGAGCCACTCTTGGCAGGCGTCAGGCTGCTG
Source organism: Aeromonas sp. s4 (assembly GCF_040907855.1). Taxonomy (NCBI): domain Bacteria; kingdom Pseudomonadati; phylum Pseudomonadota; class Gammaproteobacteria; order Aeromonadales; family Aeromonadaceae; genus Aeromonas; species Aeromonas sp. s4. The sequence continues at coordinate 79,151 of NZ_JBFOCP010000033.1, forward strand.
CTCACAGCCGGGCCGACCCGCGAGGCGCTGGATCCGGTGCGCTATATCAGCAACCACAGCTCCGGCAAGATGGGCTACGCCATCGCCCGCGCCGCGCGCGAAGCGGGCGCGGAGGTGACCCTGGTGAGCGGCCCGGTGGCACTGGCCACCCCGGCCGGCGTTACCCGCATCGATGTGGAGAGTGCCCTGCAGATGCACGAAGCGGTGATGAGCCAGGTCGGTGAGTGCGACCTCTTTATCGGCTGCGCTGCCGTCGCCGACTACCGTCCCGCCCAGGTGGCCGAGCAAAAGATCAAGAAGAGCTGCGACAACGACCAGATGCAGCTGACCCTGGTCAAAAACCCCGACATCATCGCCGATGTGGGGGCGTTGTCAGACAAACCCTTCACCGTCGGATTTGCCGCCGAAACCGTGGATGTGGAACAATACGCCCTCGACAAACTTCGACGTAAGCGGCTGGACATGATCGCAGCCAACGATGTGTCCCGTGCAGGCCAGGGCTTCAATGCCGATGACAACGCCCTGACCGTCTTCTGGCAAGGGGGTCAAGCCGCCCTGCCCCTGGCCGATAAGCTGACGCTGGCCCGTCATCTTGTCGCCCTGATTGCACGCCATTATCGACCCTGAGCCCATTGAACATGCCGGGAACCCGCAGGCTCCCGCAGTACCACCCGATCGCCAGGCGATCCAATTGAAAAAGATTCATGACGACACAAATTGAACTGAAAATCCTGGATACCCGCATCGGCACCGACTTCCCGCTGCCCGCCTACGCCACACCGGGCTCCGCTGGCATGGACTTGCGCGCCCTGCTGGATGCACCGTTGACCCTGGCCCCGGGTGACACCGCGCTGGTGCCGACCGGGCTGGCCATTCACATCCAGGATCCGGGTCTGTGCGCCACCATCCTGCCCCGCTCCGGCCTCGGCCATAAGCACGGCATCGTGCTGGGCAACCTGGTCGGCCTCATCGACTCCGACTACCAGGGTCAGTTGATGGTCTCGGTCTGGAACCGTGGCAACGACAGCTTCACCATGCAGCCTGGCGAGCGCATCGCCCAGCTGGTGATCCTGCCGGTGGTACAGGCCAGCTTCCAGCTGGTCGACGAATTCAATCAGAGTGAACGGGGTGAAGGCGGGTTTGGTTCTTCTGGTCGCCAATAACAAGACCACACGGCCCCCTGGGGCACGTGCCAAATAATAGAATCAAGCCATTGTTTTTTTAGGGGAATCCATGGCAAGCAGTAACCAGAAACAGAGTCGGCGCGATCAGATCCTGCAGGCACTCGCCCACATGCTGGAAACCAGCCCGGGCCAGCGCATCACCACGGCACGCCTCGCGGCCGAGGTGGGCGTGTCCGAGGCAGCCCTCTACCGGCATTTTCCCAGCAAGGCGAGGATGTTCGAGGGGCTGATCGACTTTATCGAGGATTCCCTGCTGTCACGGGTCAACCTGATCATGGCCGAAGAGAAGGACACCATGGCCCGCTGCCATCACATACTGCAGCTGCTGCTGGTGTTCGCCGAGCGCAACCCCGGCATCACCCGCATTCTCAATGGCGATGCCCTGCTGGGCGAACACGATCGGCTGCGGGATCGCATCAGCATCCTGTTCGACAAGCTGGAGACCCAGATAAAGCAGGTACTGCGCGAGAAACGGCTGCGGGAAGGCCAGGGCTTCCAGCTCGACGAGACCATGCTGGCCAACCTGCTGCTGGCCTATACCGAGGGCCGCATCAGCCAGTTCGTCCGCTCGGAGTTCAAAATCAAGCCCACTGCAGGCTTTGAAGATCAGTGGCAGTTTATCCGCAGCCAGCTGCTGCAAAGCTGAGCCAGCAGACCGCATCAACCAATGCACGTCTGCTCCGAGCTCACAATCAACCCCACCGCCGGGTTTGAAGATCAGTGGCAGTTTATCCGCAGCCAGCTGCTGCAAAGCTGAGCCAGCAGACCGCATCAACCAATGCACGTCCGCTCGGAGTGCACAATCAAGCCCACCGCCGGGTTTGAAGATCAGTGGCAGTTTATCCGCAGCCAGCTGCTGCAAAGCTGAGCCAGCAGACCGCATCAACCAATGCACGTCCGCTC
>NZ_JBFOCP010000034.1:0-73893 GCF_040907855.1 Aeromonas sp. s4
CCGGCAACGGTGTGCTCCCAGTCGATCTTGCGGTAGGCCATGGAGACCTGGATCAGCTGGGTGAAGTCGGACTTCGCCGGGTCCTGGCAGTGGGGCATCTGGCAGTCAATGTCAACGATGGTGGCATCGGTCAGCACAGTGCTGAAGAAGTGCTCCTGCTTGCCCTCGACGGAGGTGCGATACCACTTCAGGGTCACTTTCGGCAGCATCTCGCCGGAGGCCAGGGAGTTGTACATCAGCGGCACGGCCTTGTTCAGGGCAACGGTGAACTTGAACGGCTTGTGGACACGCTGACCCGCCGGCTGACCGGATTGCGGATCGGTCGGTACGGTGACGACGTGCTGGAACTCTTGTACCAGCATCTCGTCTTCATGACCCTGCACGAAGATGTTGCCGACGGAATCGGAGGTGAAAGCACCGGCAGTGATGTTGCCCTGGGTTTGACCTTCGATGCTGATATAACATGGAGTTGGCATGGAATTGCTCCTGATGGTTGAACGGTTATGACACTCGTCCGAATCCGTTAGCAGTGACCATGCCAAGACATTTTTTTGTTTTAAAACAATTAGTTGAATATAAAACCGATTCGCGCACCGGCGCCATGACGCAACAAGTTGCGCAATCAATGCATTTGCCCATTAAACCTTGCACATGCAGCATAAATGACTGGCATGAATGCAACATATTGCGCGTGGCGGAGTTTATCTCTACCTTCACGCTGCTTCCCCAAACCAGGCCAGCGGAATCTCCGCTTCGCCTGCGAGCCCCCCCCCATCACAGGCATGATCAGATTGTCGGCAACTAAAACAAAAGGGCCTGTCTCGCGACGGCCCTTCTGTTTTAGTTGGCTGTATGGGCGGGATGATTCACCGCTGCGTGGCTCACCCCTTCGGGACGGCCTGCGGCCGTTCATCCCGGCAAGCTGCTCTGCTTGAACCCGACGGGGACACTCCCCCTTCCTCTTCCACATGAGCGGAAAATGCTTCCCCAAAGCAAAAAACCGACCATCTGGCCGGTTCTGACATCTGAGGGTGGGTCAGGAGCGACTCGCGCTCGCCCTGCGGGCGGCCTCTGGTCATCCATGCGGGCTATCCTGCCCGCCTCTCGAACCTGGGCCCGAACCGAGCCGCCCGTCGTCGGATAAAACAAAAGGCCCCGTCTTTCGACGGAGCCTTTTGTTTTATTTGGCGGTGAGGGAGGGATGATTCACCCCTTCGGGGCGGCCTGCGGCCGTTCATCGCAGCAAGCTGCTCTGCTCGAACCCGGCGAGGATTCTCACCCCCCCTCTTCGAGATGAGCTGATGACGCTTCCCCAAAGCAAAAAACCGACCATGAGGTCGGTTTTTTGCAATTTGGCGGTGAGGGAGGGATTCGAACCCTCGATACGTTGCCGTATACACACTTTCCAGGCGTGCTCCTTCAGCCACTCGGACACCTCACCAAATTTTCACTGCTTGAAGTGGCTTTCGGAGCACGCTGCGCGTGCATCTTTCCGACTTCGTCGGTGGGCATCCACTCGGACACCGCACCCAATTTTGGTCTGTGCTTTAACGTGTTCAGCCAACACGAATTCGCTGCGCCGTTGCGCTGGAACGGGGCGTAATGTAAGGGATAGGCGCGAGGCGGTCAATGCAATTTTTTATCTTTTGCCACTGTTTGCTCAATAAGCGAACCAAGTGACTAAAAATATGCCGTTTCCTATCCCTTTCCATCAATTTTCAACCGCTTCGTGCAAATGTTCTCCTCGAATAGCCTCTTCCAGCGAGCCGTAGAACTCCAGCTCTCCCGCCACCGGACGTACCTTGGCCCGCGCCAGGGTCTTGAGGGGCTGGAATTGCAATTCAGCCACCTTGAGACGGACCCCCGCCTTGGCCATTCGTTTTGCGAACTGCTGGAAGGCGGTGAGACCGCCAGCATCCAGGATGGAGACCGCCTCCATTTGCAGGATCAACTCCTTGTGGTCCTTCACCTGGGCAAGCAATTCGTCAAAAACCCGCTCGGCGGCGGCAAAGAACAACGGTCCGTTGATCTTGTAGACAAGGGTCGAGGGGGACACCTCGCTGGCATAGCGTTTGTGATCCGCCAGGTTGTGCAGCTTGGTCATCTTGGCTATCTCGCGCATGAACAGCAAAGAGGCCAGGATCACCCCGAAGGTGATGGCGATGACCATGTCGAAGATGACGGTCAGCGACAGGCAGACCAGCAGCACCAGTACATCGGATTTGGGCGCCCGGCGCACCAGATCCACCACCTTGTGGGCCTCGCTCATGTTCCAGGCCACCAGCAGCAACAGGGCGGCCATGGCAGAGAGCGGCAACCAGGAGAGCCAGGGAGCCAGCACCAGGATGGCGGCCAGCACCACCAACGCATGGACAATACCGGAAATGGGCGAGGTGGCACCGGCCCGCACGTTGGCGGCGGAGCGCGCGATAGCGGCCGTCGCCGTGATGCCACCGAAGAAGGGGGCCAGGATGTTGCCAAGGCCCTGCCCCACCAGCTCGCCGTTGGAGCTGTGCTTGCGACCCGTCATACCATCGAGCACCACGGCGCAGAGCAGGGATTCGATGGCTCCCAGCATGGCCATGGAGAAGGCGGCGGGCAGCAGCCGCTCGATGGCGGCGAGGTTCCACTCCACCGGTGCCCCGTCCGGCCCCGGCAGCGCCCAGGGCATCACCAGGGTCGGGGCGATGGGGGGAATGCCCATGCCCTGACTGCCGTCGGCCAAGGTATAGCTGAACTTGCTGCCAATGGTGGCGACGTCCACCCCGAACTGGTGCAGACCAAACCCGAGCCCCACCCCCACCAGCACGGCGGGCAGATGGCCGGGTACCGGCAGGCGCAATCTCGGCCAGAGCAGCAGCACCGCCAGGGTTGCCACACCCACCAGGGTGTCTCCCCACTGCCAGCTTGGCAGGGCATGGGCCAGCGCCTGTACCTTGCCCAGATAGGTTTCCGGCATCTCCAGGACCTGCAGGCCGAAGAAATCCTTGAGCTGCAGGGTGGCGATGACGATGGCGATACCACCGGTGAACCCCAGGGTCACCGAGGGGGGAATGTACTCGATGAGGCGCCCGAGACGTGCCATGCCCATGGCCACCAGGAAACAGCCCGAGATGAGGGTGGCCATCAAGAGGCCGCCCACGCCGAATTGCTGGGCCACCGGGTAGAGGATCACCACGAAGGCGGCAGTGGGGCCCGAAATGGAGAAGCGGGATCCCCCGGTCACGGCGATGACGATGCCAGCGATGATGGCGGTATAGAGCCCGTGCTGGGGCGGCACCCCACTGGCAATGGCCAGCGCCATGGCAAGGGGAATGGCGATGATGCCGACCGTGATGCCGGCGATGAGGTCGCGACCAAAGCGCGCCACGCTGTAGGGTTCGTCAATGCAGGATTGGCGCAATGCGATGGCCAGCTTCACGCCTTGTAAGGAAGCTTGATTGTGCATGTCTAGGGTAATACCAGAAGAGGGAGACAAAGGCCGGGGTGAACCGGCACCCGATCATCATCAAGGGCCGGCAGAGCTGTCGACGCGGCGATGGTATCGAAGGCAACCATACCCGACCCGGCCAGATAATTCGATGGGCAGGATCAAGAAATGGCCATGAGCGCGCAATATTGTCGGTGACACCCCGAATATCAACGCCGTTTCCCGCCACGGCAGGTTTCCCCGGGCACGGTACTCTGCGGATGAACGACACCACGCCTCCTCCTGGCAGTATGCGGGAATCAGGGTACAAGGCAGGCACAACCCGACCGAAGGCGCGATCTCAAGCTCCTGATTGTGCTGAAAATAGTCCGCGTTGCCCAAGTTTTGGGCAAACGGGCCAAAAAGCCGTTTTTTACGCCGACAGGCGGGTTGACACCCAGGAGATGGGCCATTAATATCCGCCCCGTCTCGACGAGACAGGCCATTCCTCCTTAGTTCAGTCGGTAGAACGGCGGACTGTTAATCCGTATGTCACTGGTTCAAGTCCAGTAGGAGGAGCCAATTCCCTCGTAGTTCAGTCGGTAGAACGGCGGACTGTTAATCCGTATGTCACAGGTTCAAGTCCTGTCGAGGGAGCCAAATTCTAAAGCCCAGCCTTTTGGCTGGGCTTTTTCATATCTGCTCTTCCAGGCCTGTCCACGGCCCCCTGCCCGATGGCACGCCAAACCGCCACCTGCTTGCTTTCCTGATTCCCCATGGCCTTCGATGACGGCCCTTACTCATCATCAGGCTCGTCACCAGGGTGTCACAGAGATCCCAAAGACTATGATTGATTCAAAAAGGACCATTTGGATCCATCCAGTCAAGGAGCCATCATGTCACACCCTGCTTCACTGGCCAGTCGCCTGCATGCCCTGGCACTCAACGACACCCTGTTCCCCGATCTCCATCATCTCGAGAAGGCACAACGGACCCGGGCCATCTACCGGATTTTCCACACTGTCGCCAGCACGGCTGCACTCGGGCAAGAGGATATCGTTGACGACCTGGCCCCCCTCCTCACCCTGATGGAGTCTCCCTGCCTGACCCGGCAAGGGGGGCTCTGCCCCTTGCTGGCCAGTCATTACAATCTCTATCTCGGCACGCTGCTGGAGCTGGGGGATCGGCACCATCCGGAGATCATCGGCCAGATTGAGGAGGCTTTGGCCCTGCGCACTCACGGGCTCTATCTGGTCACCGAGCTCGGTTGTGGCAACAATGCCATGAGCATGGCAACCGAAGTCCGCTACGACTGTGCCACTGACGGTTTTATCCTCCATACGCCCCATCGGCATGCCGCCAAGTTCATGCCCTACATCGCCCTGGAAGGGCAACCCAAGAGCAGCGTGGTGATGGCCAGATTGTGGGTCGGCGAGCAAGACTGCGGCATTCATCCCTTTCTGGTGCCCTGCCGGGACGCCCGTGGCGCACTGTGTCAGGGGGTCAGCGTCTCCAGCACGGACGTGCTCGACCTCCCCTACTTCGACGTGGTGGATCACGCCATCATCACCTTCGAGCAGGTGGCGCTCCCCCGCTGGGCATGGCTCAGGGGTCATGAGCACGACATCAGTGCTGGGGGCATCTTTCACTCTCGTCTTGCCAGCCAACGCGACATTTTCTTCAGCTCCCTGCGCCGTGTTGAGTGGGGAAAACTGGTGCTGACCGCCTCCCTGATCCCCGGCTTGAAACTGAGCCTCGCACTGGCCATTCACTACGCGCAGCAACGACCGCTGCACGCCCACAACGGGCGGGTCATACCGCTGGCGCACCATGCCCTGCACCGCCGGATACTGACTCGTGCCTATGTGACGGGGCTGGCCGCCATGGCGCTGTACGAAGGGATAAAGCAACGACATTTGCCGGATGGACGGCACTCCTCCCGCTTTCAGACCGACGCAGGCCTGGTCAAAGCCGTCGCCGTCGAACTGATGCGAACCTCCCTGCAACATTGCATGCAGCGGTGTGGTGCCCAGGGAAAATTCCTGCGAAATCGCATCGCTCCTACCCTGCAACTGTGCGATCTGGTCGGCACCGCCGAGGGAGACAGCATGCCCGTCCTGATGAAGGTGGCGAAGGATATTCTGGCCTGGCCTGATGAATTCCTGGATGACGGCACTCCCCTGGGCCAACTGCTGCTGCGGATGCGCCGACAGATGAATCAGCAACTGGCCGACACGACGGACAAACTGGCCGCATGGCACGACCTCGGCTGTGAAGCAGCCCGCCTCGGCTGGCTTGCTGGCAACCTGGAAGCCTTGCGTCACCTGGGGAGCAGGGACGACATCCGCACGGCCTGCCGGGAGCAGCTCATGCTCGATTATGCTCCCCAGCTCCTGCACCACGGGCTGTGCAGCCCCGCCGAGATTGCCGCCCTGCCCGCACGGCAGGAAGCCACGCTGGATCATGTCTGGGAACATCACGCCGCCCGCGTGCCGGACGAGTTTGACGTTCGTGACCTCATGGCCGCGACGCCGCTGGGCAGCCCGGACCTGGCTTCGGCCTGGTTTGCCCTGGCCCCGTCCCTGCATGATCCCCATCCAGAAGGTTGAACGTTGGGGCCAGCAGGCCGCCCCTCCACTCCCGGTGCCTGAATCCCCCCAAGCCCGGCCATCGGTCGGGTTCTTTCTTATCCCCCTGCCCCACCTCAGGGCAAGGGCGCTCGCCTTCCGCCCCCGCATCCCGATGCGCCCGTCCCTTGCCCTCATGGCCTGTTGCCACAAGATGGCGCAGGCTTACCCTCTATGGGGTACCACTCTGGTGCGCCCTGCCTTGACCCTTGATGACATAAAAGTCATCCATATGATTTTTCAATAAAAAATTACTGACACTGGCCTCGATAGCGACTCAATTGGCTGGCACAGCCCTTGCACTTTGTGATGTACGCAGGGACGTCACAAGGAGTTGCCTATGCTGCCCATCAAGCCCCCCGGACCCGGTTGTTACGACGAGATGCTGCTCACCGACAACCAGTTTCGCGATCATTACCACGCCTACCTCTCGTGGCTGCACCAGACCGACGAGAAGAGCATAGAGCGCAAGCGTGAAGAGGCCGACCTGCTGTTTCGCCGGGTCGGCATCACCTTCAACGTCTACGGGGATGGGGACGGCGCCGAGCGCCTCATCCCGTTCGACAGCATTCCCCGCATCATTCCCGCCCGGGAGTGGCAACATCTGGACAAGGGGATCCGCCAGCGCGTCACCGCCCTCAATGCCTTTCTGCACGACATCTATCACGATCAGCGCATCCTGAAGGCGGGAGTGATCCCGGCCGCCCAGATCCTCACCAATGCCCAGTACCAGCCCTGCATGCAGGGGGTCGACCTGCACCGGGACACCTATGTCCACATCACAGGGGTCGACATCATCCGCAACCACGACGGTGAGTACTATGTGCTGGAAGATAACCTGCGCACCCCCTCCGGGGTCTCCTACATGCTGGAGAACCGCAAGATGATGATGCGCCTCTTCCCGGAGCTGTTTCACAACCAGCCCATCGCCCCGGTGGAGCGCTACCCGGCCCTGTTGCTGCAGACCCTGCGCGAGAGCAGCCCGGTGGACAACCCCTGCGTGGTGGTGATGACCCCGGGGCGCTTCAACAGCGCCTACTTCGAGCACAGCTTCCTCGCCCAGCAGATGGGGGTGGAGCTGGTGGAGAGCGCGGATCTGGTGGTCAAGGATGGTCAGGTGCTGATGCGCACCACCACGGGGCTGAAACGGGTGGATGTCATCTATCGCCGCATCGACGACGACTTCCTCGATCCCCTCGCCTTCAACCCGGACTCCCTCATCGGCGTGCCCGGGCTGCTCTCGGTCTACCGCGCCGGCGGCGTGGTACTGGCCAATGCCATCGGCACCGGGGTGGCGGATGACAAGTCCATCTACCCCTATGTGCCGGAGATGATCCGCTTCTATCTGGGGGAAGATCCCATTCTCAACAACGTGCCCACCTGGCAGTGCCGCGAGCCGGCTGCCCTCTTCCACGTGCTGGCCAATCTGGAGGAGCTGGTGGTCAAGGAGGTCCATGGCGCCGGCGGCTACGGCATGCTTATCGGCCCCTGCGCCAGTCGCGAGGAGCTGGCCCGTTTTCGCGAACTGCTCAAGGCGCGGCCCGACAACTACATCGCCCAGCCGACCCTCTCCCTCTCAACCTGCCCGACCTTCGTCGATGCCGGCATTGCCCCCCGCCACATCGACCTGCGCCCCTTCGTTCTCACGGGGCAGGAGCTGCGCCTGGTACCGGGCGGTCTGACCCGGGTCGCCCTCACCGAAGGCTCCCTGGTGGTCAACTCCTCCCAGGGTGGTGGCACCAAGGACACCTGGGTCATGGAGGGCAGCCCATGCTGAGCCGCACCGCAAGCGAACTTTACTGGATGTCCCGCCACCTAGAGCGGGCGGAGAACACGGCGCGCATGCTGGACGTCACCCAGACCATGTCGCTGATGCCCTCCATCGACGCCGATCACAGCGAGCTGGTGGCGCCCCTCACCATCAGCGGCACTCACGAGCCCTTCCTGGCCCGCTACGGCCAGGTGAACATGGAGAACCTGCTGCAATTTTTCTGCTTCGACGAGGAGAACCCGAGCAGCATCTTCAGCTGTCTGCGCATGGCCAGGGATAACGCCCACGCCGTGCGGGGCAAGATCCCCGGTGAGGTGTGGGAGAGCATCAACGCCGCCTGGATAGAGATCCGCCGACGCCGCCAGGCGGGGCTGTCCAGCGGCCAGGCCCAGGAGTTCTTCGACTGGATCAAGGAACGCTCCCACCAGTTTCGCGGCGCCACCTATGGCACCATCATGCGCGGTGACGTGCTCTGGTTCCTGCGCCTTGGTACCTTCATCGAGCGGGCCGACAACACGGCGCGCATCCTGACCGTGAAGTATCAGGTGATCCGGGAGGACGAGGACAGCGTGCGCGAGTTCTACCGCTGGAATGCCCTGTTGCGGTCAGTGGGCGCTTACGAGGCCCACCAGACCCTCTACAAGACACTCTCCCATGCCTCCATCGCCGAGCTGCTGATCCTGCGCAATGAAGTGCCGCGCTCCCTGCGGGCCTGCCTCGACGAGATGGAGCTGATCCTGGCCCAGATCGAGGGCAACGCCGGTCAGACGCCCCGGCGCCTGACCACCATACTCAACGCCCATCTGACCTATGGCGCCATCGACGATGTCTTTGCCCTCGGCATGCAGGCGTACCTGAGTGATTTCCTCAGCGACATCGGCGCCATCGGCCAGAGCATCCACGCCGCCTACCTGGAGGTATTATGAGACTCATCATCGATCACCAGACCCGCTACCACTATGCCGACGTGGTGCGCCGCAGTACCCAGTACCTGCGCCTGACCCCCCACAGCACGGCCCGCCAGCAGATCCTCTCCTGGGAGCTGGAGCTGCCGGGGGAGGCCACCTGCACCACGGACGGTTACGGCAACATACTGCACGTGCTGAGCCTGGAGTCCCCCCACGAGGGGATCCTGATCCGCGCCCACGGGGAGGTGGAGATCTGCGACGACGCCCCGGAAGATGAGGAGTCCTCCCTCATCTCTCCCCTGAGCTACCTGAGGCCCACCCCCCTCACCCGCCCGACCCCGGCCCTGCAGGATCTCGCGAAGGCCTGCCTGCCAGAGGCGCCGACCCTGGCCGACTTGCAGAGCCTGATGGCACGCATCCTGGTGCTGATGCCCTATCAACCTGGCAGCACGGATGCCACCTTCAGCGCCGACGAGGCACTTGCTTCGGGCAGCGGCGTCTGTCAGGACCACACCCATGTCTTCCTGACCTGCTGCCGCCACGCCGGCCTGCCGGCCCGGTACGTGAGCGGTTACCTTTACAGCCAGGACAACAGCCACGTGGCGATGCACGCCTGGGCCGAGGTGTGGATCGAGGAGCGCTGGCACACGTTCGACGTCACCAACCTCACCAGCTCCACCAGCGAGCACCTCAAGCTCGCGGTCGGCATGGATTATCTGGATGCCTGTCCGGTGCGCGGCGTGCGCTATGGCGGCGGGTGCGAACAGTTGCAGAGCCAGGCGCAGGTGACCCGCCTGGATGGACAGCAGCAATGAAGACCGGGAGAGTCCTGGCGGGAGTGCGGTCATGACCTATTGCGTCGCCATGTGCCTGCAAGACGGCATGGTGTTTACGTCCGATTCGCGCACCAATGCGGGGGTGGATCACATCGCCACCTTTCGCAAATTGCACCTCTTCACCCGGGAGGACAGGGTGATAGTGCTGCAAAGCGCGGGCAATCTGGCCACCACCCAGAGCGTCATCAGCCTGCTGACGGAGGGGCAGGAACTGCTTGCCCTCCCCAGCCTCTACGAGGCTGCCGCCCTCATCGGCCAGACCATACGCACCGTCATCAGCCGGGATGGGGGTCAGCAGCAGGGCCATATCAACTTCGGCTGCAACATCCTGCTGGGGGGGCAGATCCGGGGGGAGCGCCACCGCCTGTTCCACATCTATCCGGAGGGCAACTTCATCGAGGCGAGCGCCGACACCCCCTACTTCCAGATTGGTGAGAGCAAGTACGGCAAACCCATCATCGATCGCATCATCCACCATGAGACGCCGCTTCAGACCGCATTGCAGTGCGCCCTCATCTCCATCGACTCGACCCTGCGCAGCAATCTGTCGGTGGGCTTGCCCCTGGATGCCCTGGTCTATCACGAGGGCAGCTTCTCGGCGACGAACCAGCACCGCATCACCGAACAGAACCCCCATTTCGTGGCGCTGCGAAAGGCCTGGGGCGAGGGGTTGCAGCAGTTGTTCCAGGGTCTTCCCACCTTCCCCCTCTAGGCCGGGCGGGAGGCGCCAAGGCGCTTTCCCGCTCCTTTCTTTCCGGATATTCTGGCTGCCTTCCTTTTCGATGGAGTTTCCCATGCGCCGCTTCAACGTCATGCTCAACGGCAGCCGGTTGATGATGTTCCCCTTCTATGTCTGCATCCTTATCTGTGTCGCCCTCCTGATGGTGAAGTTCGCCATGCAGCTCTATGTGCTGTGCCGCGACATCATCGACATCCACTATCTGGATCTCATCACGGGGGTACTCACCCTGGTGGACTTCGTGCTGGTCGCCCAGATGCTGATCCTGGTGGCCATCTGCGGCTACGTGCAGTTCATCAAGACCCCGGAGCAGCGAGCGGCCCTCGGCGACAACTGGCTCAGCAAGATCAACTTCGCGTCCCTCAAACTCATCGTCATCAACTCCCTGGTGACCATCGCCGGCATCGAGGTGCTCAAAGCCTTCCTCGACGACGGCACCGGCAACGAGATCGAGATGAAGTGGTCGGTCATCGTCTTCCTCGCCTTCTCCACCGCGGCACTTATCTATGCGGTGACCGAGCGACTGGCGGAGCACAAATAGGGCCCGGCGCCATTCAGGGTCTATTCATCAAGAGCCGAATTGATAACTCTTTTCATTACCCTTACTGCATTGTAAACTTGCTCGCCCCGGGCTGAACCGCCCGGGAGCTGGAGCACCCATGACGAGTTTTTCCCTCTCACCAAGACACTGCTGGCAGTGGCTGGCCTATCACCATCAGGCGGCCGAGGGTGCCTTTTATCTGATGTTTTTCTCCGGTCTGCTGCTGTGGGAACCCCTGACGCCGACCTGGTCCCTGGCGCGCTGGAACCTGTTTTTGCACGTCGCCCTCTCGCTCACCCTGTTTCCCCTGCTGTTTGGCGCCTTCTGGCTCTCCCATCGCAGCCTGCTGCGCAAGAGCCGCAAGCCTTTTTTGCGCACCACGGGGCGCATCATCGAAGCCTTGCTGCTGGTCTGTCTGGCAAGCGGAGTGGTGCTGGTGCTGCACGGCACCCCGGGGGATAGCCTCGGCAACCTTGCCAGCTGGGCCCACTGGCTGAGCGCCCTCGCGTTGACGCCCCTGGTGCTGCGCCACGCTTGGCGCTGGACCATCTTGAAATGGCGCACCTGATCTTATGTTGAAGCTGTTGTTATCCCTGATGTTGGCCACCCTGTTGCTGGGGACCGCCTCGGCCCGGGAGATGGGCGCCGCCATGATTGCCTATGACGAGGGGAGCGCCCCGCGCCTCGTCACCGCCAACCAGAGTGCCGGCTCGATCACCCTGCTTGAGCGCGATAGCGGCAAGCGACTCAAGGAGGCACAACTAGGTGGCGATCTGCGCCAGCTGGCCCGCGCCGATGACGGCACCCTGCTGGTCACCGATTACAGCGGCGATCGCCTGCTGCTCTTGGATGATGAGCTCGAGCTGGAAAAGGCGATCTCCACCGGCCATAGGCCCTATGGCGTCATCTTCGATCCCAAGCGGCGCTGGTTCTGGGTCACGCTGTTCGAGGGAGGGCGCCTTCAGGCTTATGACAGGGCGGGCAACCTCCAGCTGGATGCAAAAACCGCCGAGACTCCCCGCGGGCTGGCATTGACCAACGACGATCGCCTGCTGCTCACCCACGCCATGACAGGCCAGCTCGCCATCTATGATCTCGCCAAACTTGAGAAGGGCGCTACCCTCCCCAAGCCCAAGCTCATCACCCTGGCGGAAACCCGCAGCGATACCCCGAGCGACTCCCAGGGCTTGCCGCGCCTGCTGGACGGTATCGCCCTCTCCCCCGATGGCAGCGAAGCCTGGCTGCCCCATGTGCTGTGGAGTTTCGATCACCCCTTCCAGTTTCAGAGCACCGTCTTCCCGGCCGTCTCCATCATCGATCTCGATGAAGAGAAGGAGCGGGTCGATGAAAGAAAACAGCTCTTCTTGCAGATCAACCTGCCCAGCGTCGGCAACCGCAGCCAGATCGTCTCCAACCCGTTCGCGGCGCGCTTCGCCGCCGATGGCAAGCGGGTCTACCTGACCCTGGCGGGTTCAGAAGACTTGCTGGTGTTCGACCTGTCGCGCAGCGGCAAGCAGAACAGCAACCGCCACCGCCGCAAGAAGTTTCAGGGGGGCGCCAAGGCGACCCAGCTCTTGCGTCACCTGCCGGGCCAGAATCCGCGTGATCTGCTGATCGATGGCGACCACATCCTGATCCACAATGTCATGGGGCAGGATCTCACCCGCCTCAATAGCGGCGGCAGCGGCCCGTTTGCCCGGGTCACCGTCGATGTGCCCCACTTCGCCAAACTGGTAGAGACCGATCCCCGCCCCGCAGCGCTCAAGCGCGGTGAGCGGTTGTTCAACCTGGGTAATACTGCCGCCAACAGCCGCTTCCCCATGGCGGGGGACAACTGGATGAGCTGCAACTCCTGCCATCTGGACGGGTTCAACTTCACCAACCGCTATCTGATGGCGGCCCATCGCCAGCAGAGCGGTGACAACGCCATCAACGGCCACGCCAACCTCGCCAACATGGTGGCGGGGGACTTTATCGGCGAATACCTGCGCATGACCCAGCAGACCCAGGGCGGCATGGGTCATGACACCCGCGATGGGGCCGAGCCGGTCGACCCCGCGAGGCCCCAGCCCGAGGTGAAAGCGATGATGGAAGAGTTGCACGCCTTCGTGACCAGTGATGGCAACCTCCCCTATCTTGCCAACTGGCTTAGGCTCGATGCCCCGCGCAGGGATCCTGCCAAGGCGCCGACCACCCACCCGAAGGAGTGGCTCAACTCCGCCTCCTGCCAGAACTGCCACCAACAGGCGTTCCAGGACTGGAGCGAGAGCAACCACCGACTGATGGGCAACTCCCACCCCTACTACAAGGTGGTGCAGGCGCTGGCCCGCGAAACCGAAGGGGAAGCCTTCGGCCAGTGGTGTCAGGGCTGTCACATGCCCCAGCAGGTGATGAACGGCCAGACTGATCTGCCCAAGGGCTCCCACATGTTCGAGCAGGGCGGCGCCTCGCTCATTGCGGCCCACCAGAAAGGCGAGCCCGTGGTGGAAGAAGGTACCGGCTGCGTGCTCTGTCATCGCATCACCAAGCTCGAGGATGCCGGCGGCAACAGCGCCTTTACCGTGAATCTGAAAGACCGCGAGAGCTATGTGTTCGAGGATGCCCCGGGGGGCAGCCTCCAGCACTGGCTGGCAGAGCGGCAGATCAACGCCCGCCCCGCCATGCACAAGGCCTCCTACCAGAAGGATTTCTACCGCGACGCAGCCCTGTGCAAGTCGTGCCACAACGAGTTCGCCCCGGGCACCGGCGCCAATATCGTCAACACCTGGGACGAGTGGGAAAAATCCAGCTTCGCCAAGGCCGAAGATCCCGCCAAGCGCCGCACCTGCATCGACTGCCACATGAACCCTACACCTGGCAACGGCGGCGCGCCGGTGGCGGGCCAGTCCACCGAAAATGGCACAGTGAAAGAACGGCTCTATCGCCACAACTTTACCGGCGCCCAGCATCAGCTAGTGGGGCTGAGGAGTGCAACCCTCGAGCAGGAGAGCCTGGCGCTCTTGCGCTCAAGCGCCACCCTCTCGGCCCGCATTGAAAACCAGAGTGGCCAACCCGCGCTGGTGGTGAGAGTCGCCAATACCGGCGCCGGCCACGCCCTGCCCACCGGGGTCGCCGATTTCCGTGAACTCTGGCTGGAGCTGACCGTCACCGACGCCAGCGGCAAGCTGGTGCTCCAAAGCGGCCAGCCGGTGAACGGCGCCGTCCCTGAGGATGCGCGGCTATTTAGAAAAGTGTTTGGCGATGCCGAAGGCAAGCCGGTGGGGCTCAAGTTCTGGCGTTACGCCAAACTGCTGGAAGACACCCGCATCCCGGCCGATGGCTGGCGCGATGAAGCCTGGCCGCTGCCGGCGGATGCCCAGGGGCCCTTCAAGGCCGATATCAGACTCAATTTCCGCACCTACCCCAAGTGGGTCAATGATGCGGTGCGCGCCGCCGAGCCGAGCTTGCCGGAGCCACCCATAGTGCAACTCAATCGGCTGCAACTGACCCTGCAGCCCCTCCCCGTCACGCCCGATACGGAGCCTCAATCCTGATGTTCGCAAGTTTTCTCATTACCCTGCGCGAGGGGCTGGAAGCCTTCCTGCTGGTCGGCATCTGCCTCTCCTACCTCGCCAAGCTGGGGGCGAGCCGCTACAACAAGTTCATCTATCTGGGGGTGGGGCTGGGTCTGTTTGCCTCCCTTGTGGTCGCCTTCCTGTTCCAGGTGGTGGTGAGCCAGTTCGAGAGCGAGCGCTACAACCATTTGCTGATGGCGGGGATCCTGATTTTTGCCACCCTGGTGCTCACCTATATGGCTATCTGGATGCAAAAACAGGCCAAATCCCAGGTGGGGGCCATGACGGCGCGCATCGATGCCGCCATCGACGGTGGCAACCTGTTTGGTCTGGTGCTGCTCGCCTTTCTGGCGGTGATGCGCGAAGGCTTTGAAACCGTGCTCTTCTTCTCGGCCCTGGTCTACTCCGGGCAAGGGGTGGATCTGCACCAGGGGCTGATGGGGGCGCTGGCGGGGCTGCTGGTCTCTGTGGTGCTGGTGTGGGGGCTGCTGCGCTCCACCCGCAAGGTGGCGCTGGCCCCCTTCTTCCGCTGGACCGGCCTGCTCATCATCATCATCGCCGCAGGCTTGCTCTCGTCCGCCGTCAACATGTTGCAGGCAGCCGACGTCATCACCTTCTGGACCACGCCGGTCTTCAACATCAGTCACATTCTCGACGATCAGGGGGTATTCGGCACCTTCCTGCGCGCCCTGTTTGGCTACAACGCCTCACCAGCCGGCCTGCAGTTGCTGACCTGGGCCGGCTACCTCATGATCTTTGTCACCCTCTGGCATCGCAGCTATCGCCCCCAGGGGAGCGCCGCCCCGACCAGGGGCTGAGCCCGGGATAACACTCTGTTCGGGAGCCGCGCACAGGCGAGCTCCCCCAGCTATCACGCCGTTTCGGAACACTCATGAACGACAACAACAAGAAGCACATTGCGGTGCTGGGCGCCGGCCCTGCCGGTCTGATGGCCGCCTGGCGCCTGCGCCAGGCCGGTTTTGCGGTCACCCTGTTCGAGCAGGAGCCGGTCGTGGGCGGCATGTGTGCCACCCAGACCTTCAAGGGGCGCGACGGGGAGTATCGCTTCGACTACGGCGGCCACCGCTTCATCACCAAGAACCCCGAGCTGCTCGCCTTTATCGACGAGCTGATGGGGGACGACCTGCTCCACGCCGAGCGCAAGAGCGTGATCCGCTTTGGCGGGCGCACCTATGACTACCCCTTGAACCTGCCCAACCTGCTCAAGACGGCGCCGCTGGCCCTGATGGCCGGGGCGGTGAAAGACTTGCTGCTGTTACCCTTTGCCAAGAAACCGGATGATTTTGCCAAGGCGAGCTTTGCCGAGTGGATCCAGAGTCACTTCGGTCGCACCCTCTATCGCCAGTTCTTCGAGGGCTACACCGGCAAGTTGTGGGGCATCAATCCGGACCAGCTCTCCGCCGATTGGGCTGGCCAGCGCATCAGCCTGATCGATCTCAAAGACGTGGCGCGCCGCCTGCTGCCAAGGCGCAACGGCAGCATTTCGGTGCGCACCTATGCTCGCAAGTACCGCTATCCCAAGTACGGCTTCGGCCAGATCTTCACCACCTTGGGCGAGCGGTTGGTGGCCGAAGGGGTTGAGCTGAAAACCGGCGCCACCATCACCCGCCTCGAGCAGACCGATGGCCGCATCGAACGGGTGTATTGGAAACAAGATGACGTTGAACAGAGCGAGCGCTTTGATCAGGTGATCTCCACCCTGCCGCTGCCGCTCACCTGCCAGCATCTGGGCTTGCCGTGCGATCTCCACTACCGGTCGCTTCGCTTCGTCAATATGCCGCTCAAACAGGAGAACCTGTCGGACAACACCTGGCAGTACCTCTCCGACCCCCATATTCTGGCGACCCGTCTGCAGGAGCCGCGCCGGCGCAGCCCCTTTATGGCACCAATGGGGCAAACATCCGTGATGCTGGAGATCCCCTGCAATCCGGGGGATGCCACCTGGCAGGCACCGCTCTCTGATCTGCGCGGCCGGGTCACCGCCGATCTCGCCAGCCTCGGCGTCGACACCCAGAAACTTGGCGATGAGACTTTTGAAGCACGTAGCGAGTACGCCTATCCGCTGATGGATCTGGGCTATCAGGCCCGCCGCAACGAAGCCATCAAGGCGCTGATGCCGATCACCAACCTCATCATGACCGGCCGTCAGGGGACATTCCGCTACATCTTCACCGACACCGCCATGGAGATGGGGATGATGGCCGCCGACATGGTGATCGACGGGGTGGACAGACGCCACGCCATCTTCAATCATCGCAACGAAAACACCGTGATCGAAACCCAGAGCGTGGCCTGACCGCCCCTGAATGCGGTGAACGAAGGAGGCGGACATACGCCGCAACACCTTCAATCATCGCAACGAAAATACCGTGATCGAAACCCAGAGCGTGGCCTGATGGCCCCTGAATGTGGTGAACGAAGGAGGTGGACAGACGCCGCAACACTTCAATCATCGCAACGAAAACACCGTGATCGAAACCCAGAGCGTGGCCTGACCGCGCCATTGGCATAAGTAAGGAGAACAGGATGACCATCCGCCCGGGTTTACTCGCCCTCACCCTGCTGCTGACCCTGAGCGGGCAGGCGCAGGCTTACTCCTACGCCGCCGCCGGCAAGGAGCCGCTGATCGATGCCCGCGAGGCACTGCTGGGCGCAGCCACTGACGGCAAGGATGCCAGTGCCACCTTGAGCGAGATTGCCGAGGAGCTGACCTATCTGGAACAGCACCACAAGGTCGAGCTGCAAGCACCGCTGGCAGCCGCCATCAAGGCCAAAGACGCCGCAGCTACCGCCGCCCTGCTCAACCGGGCCTACAAGGCGGAGATCGAGCGCCGCCTCGAGGGGGCCAGCCAGAACCTTGGCGACTACCAGACCGCCAAGGTGCTGGTGGTCAAGAGCAAGCGCTTCTTGGATTTGATCCTCCCCTCCCTGAGCGAGGGGGATCGCAAGGCCGCCGAACAGGCGCTGGCCAAGGTGCTGGATGCCATCGGCAACCCTGGGGTGTTCGGGGTGGGCGCCAAGCCCGCCGATGCCGCCGCCTTTAGCGATGCAGAAAAAGCGCTGATGGCCGTGCTGGCACCGCTTTGATGGCCACCAGCCCATCATTGCGCCAATTCGCTGTGACAAACGGTGGGTTTCTCTGCACTCTCCCCACCCTACGCACGGCCTGCCGATAGATGCACCCGGACGCCGGTTTGCCCCCTTCTCCCCTTGCGGGAGAAGGGCTGGGTATGAGGGGGAAGGCAACGTATCGGCGTTGGGCTTCCACCAGCTCAATCACCATGTGGCTGCTTGCCCTGCTGCAACTGGCCTGGCTTAACTGGTTGCTGACCTTCCCGGTGGCGCTCGATTCCGACGATGCCCTCAACTTTGCCCACGGGGTGGTGCGCTTCAGCGTGCTGGAGTTCTCTCCCCACTTTCCGGGCTACCCTGCCTTTATCTGGTTGGCACGGCTGATCAATCTGCTGGTGGACGATCCCGCCCGGGCGGTGCAGTGGGCCAGCCTCTTGGGTAGCAGTTTGCTGGCGCCGCTCGCCGCCTCCCTCGCGGTCAGATTGTGGCAACGGCCAAGCCTGCTGGCGCCGGTCTGGTTGCTGGTGCTGGCCCTGCCGCTCACCCCGACGCTCGCTCTTTCCGGCCTCTCGGACGGGCCGGCGCTGGCCGCCTGGCTGGGCGCGCTCCTGGCTTTGCAACAGCGCAAGATAGCGCTGGCGGGTCTGCTGCTGGGCCTCATGCTGGCGCTGCGTCCCTCCTACTTCGTGCTGGCCCTGCTGCCCCTTTGGCTGGGGATGGCGCAAAAGGGTCAGCGACTTAACTTTCTGCTCCCCATTGTTCTGGTGGGGCTAGCCTGCCTGCTGTTTGTCTGGCAGGCCGATGGCTGGGCCTATTTCAGCGAGGGGCGCCGCTTTACCGACGGTCACTTTACCCTGTGGGGCAACACGGCGGCGGCCCACGGCGATCGGCTGCTGAGCTGGGCCCGAACCTTCAACGAGCAGCTGACCCCGCTCTGGCCCCTGTTGATGGGAGCCTTGCTGGTACTGCCACTCTGGCAACGCTCAAAGGATCACAATCCAGCCCCCTCCGTGCTCTGGACCCTCTACTGGCTCGTCCTGCTGCTGTGGACCCTGTTTGGCCAGAACCCGGACAATCCCCGCCATCTGGCCCCCATCACCCTGCTTGGCCTGGTGCTGCTGGCAGGCTGGCTGCCACGCCGGGGCGAGCTGCCAGCCATGCTGGGAGCCCTGTTGCTGCTGCTCTGCACTCTCACCCCACCGGCGGCGCCAGCCATGACCCGGGCCGCCAGGCTGGCCGAGCAGGCGTGCCCGGCGCTGGTAACCCAGTGGGGGGTGAGGCTGCTGCGCGAAACCACGGCCCTGCCCGTCACCGACGGTTGGTATCAGGGGGATGCCCGCCTTGCATTGGCGCAAGGGGCCTGCCGGCTCAGCCGCCGCCCCCTGGGGGTAGAGGCGCTACCAGGCCCTTATGACACCCTCTGGTTTTCCCCCCGCTTTCACGCCGAACCCGGCCTCTGGCTCGCCCTGCCCCGCTGAACCGGGCGCTTGCGAGGGCATCGCACGACTCGTCTACACTCACAGCCGGGTCTGTCAGGAACCAGTGCAATGGAAAGAAACACGAGCGGAACCGGGGAGGGGATCCGGGTCGCGCTGGCCCTGTTGCTGGCCTGCGCCCTGCTGATGCTGCCGCTCTGGTGGCAGGGGGGCAGCCAGGGACACGATCTGTTTCATCACCTGCTCTCCGGCCACTACTTTGCCCGCCAGCTCTGGCAGGGGGAGCTCTATCCCCGCTGGCTGATGGCCATGAACGGCGGCTTCGGCAGCCCCACCTTCTTCTTCTATCCCCCGCTCCCCTACTACGTCAGCGCCCTCTTTGCCGGGCCCGGTGCCCACCCCCAGCAGGCCATCTACCCTTTACTTGGCAGCGCCACCCTGGCCCTGCTGCTCTCCGGGGTGTTTGCCTATCTGTGGCTGCGTGCCACCACGCCCCCTGGCCGGGCCCTGGCCGCCAGCCTGCTCTATCTGGCGCTGCCCTATCATGTCGCCATGGATCTCTATGCCCGCTTCGCCCTGGCGGAGTTCTGGGCCTTCGCCTGGGCTCCCCTTATCCTGCTGGGGCAGGATCTCGCCCACCGCGGACGACCTCAGGGGTTGCCCCTGCTGATCCTGGGGCTGGCGCTGCTGGCCTTCTCCCACCTCCCCAGCCTCTTGCTCATGATGGGGCTGGTCACCTTGCGCGCCTTCTGGTTCGCCAGACGCACCCGCACTCTGACGCCCTGCTGGCAAGCCCTCGGCGCCCAGGGTGTGGGGCTTTGCATGGCAGCCGCCCTGCTGCTGCCCGCCCTGGCGGATCAGGGGGCCATCTCCATGGAGCTGATGCGCGGCGGCATGTTCGACTACAGGCGCAACTTTCTCGACCGCCTGCCCAGCGCCTGGGAGGACTGGCGTTTTCGCGGTCACCTGGCGTGGCAGAGCATGCTGACCCTGACCCTGCTGCTCATCGCCTGGGCCGCCGCCCGGGAGCCGCGTCACCCCGAGCTGCTGTGCTGGGGGGCGATCGGCGTCGTCGCCTTCCTGATGATGCTGCCCCCGAGCCAGCCTCTCTGGAGCCTGCTTCCCCCCTTGCAGCGGGTGCAGTTTCCCTGGCGGCTCAACCTGGTGCTCGCCCTTGCCACGGTCGCCGTGGTGGCGCTCGGCACCCAGCCCCATCGTCTCTGGCAGGGGCTCTGGTGGGGAGTATTTCTGCTGACCCTCCTCTCCACCCTGGCCTATGTGCGTCACGCCCCCCTGACCCAGGCCCCCGAACGGGAGGCCATGGCATTCGAGTTCGACAGCAAGCGCAGTGCCCGGGAATACAGGCCAAGGCAGGTGCCGGGGGGCATGTTCGCCCCGACCCTGCTCGCCTGGAAGGAGGAGTTCCAGCCGCCCGTCAGCGCCGAACCGCCAGGCGCAAGCTGGACCCTGACCCGCTGGCAACCCCGCACCCTGGCGCTGGAGATCAAGGCCCGGGTGCCGACCCGGCTGGTCCTGCACCAATACCATTACCCCGGCTGGGAGGCCCGCCTCGACGGACACCTGGCGCTGACGGTGAGCGCCAATCGCCAGGGGTTGATGCAACTCTGGGTTCCGGCGGGCCACCACAGCCTCACCCTGACCCTGGCGGCACGCTGGCCGGAGCGCACCGGCAATGCCTTCTCCCTGCTCGGATGGCTTGCCTGGCTCTGGCTGCTCTGGCACCGCACCCGACAAAAGGGCATCGGGCAGGATGCACCTGATCGCGCCCGCCAAAACTGATAGACTCAACACCTGCCTCTTAACCCGGCCCAGCCCACGACTCGGATACCCTATGCCCCAAGCCAGCTCCCTCTCCCCCCGTTTCCTCTTCATCCTGCTCGGTGCCCTGGCGGGCCTGACTCCCCTCGCGGTGGACATGTATCTGCCCGCCATTCCCGCCATCGCCCGGGATCTGGCTACCAGCATCGACGGCGCCCAGCTCACCATCAGCGCCTTCCTGGGGGGCTTTGCCATCGGCCAGCTCTTTTACGGGCCGCTCGCCGACAGCTTCGGCAGAAAGCCGGTGATCCTGGCGGGCCTGACGATGTTTGCCGTGGCCTCCGTGGGCTGCGCCATGGCGGACTCCCTGCCTGAGCTCCTCGCCTGGCGCATGTTGCAGGCCGCAGGGGGCGCCGCGGGTTCCGTGGTGGTCAATGCGCTGCTGCGCGACCTGTTCGAGAAGGATGCGTTTTCCCGCGCCATGTCCTTCGTCATCCTGGTGATGACCCTCGCCCCCCTGGTGGCCCCGGTGGTGGGGGGGTACATCAGCGCTCACAGCGACTGGCGGGTCATCTTCTGGCTGCTGGTGGCCATCAGCCTGCTCATCTGCCTGGTGATGCAGTGGAAGATTGAGGAGACCCTCAAACCCGAGCACAAGCAGCCCCTGCGACTCGGGCAGGTGCTTCGCAACTACTGGGGGGTGCTCTCCCACCGTGGTGCCATGGGCTATGTGCTGTGCGGCGCCCTGTCGAGCTCCGGCATGTTCGCCTTCCTGAGCGCCTCCCCCTATGTCTACATCGAGTATTTCAAGGTGCCGACCGAGCACTACGGCTGGCTCTTTGGTCTCAATATCCTGCTGATGATGGTGGTCACCTTCGCCAACAGCCGGCTGGTGAAAGGGGTGGGTGCCGAGCGCATGCTGCGATACGGCCTGACCGTGCTGCCGCTCGCCGGGGCCCTGCTCATCTACAACGCCTGGAGCCAGACCGGGGGCCTGTGGGGCATCGTCATCCCCGTCGTGCTCTTCGTCGGCCACATCAGCCTGGTGGGGGCCAACGCCATGACCGGCCTGATGGGCCACTTTCCCCAGTCCGCAGGCACCGCCTCGGCGCTGGCGGGCACCCTGCGCTTTGGCCTTGGGGCCCTGGTGGGGGTCCTGGTCAACCTCAATCCCCCCGAATCGCCGCTCCCCATGGCCATCGCCATCGCCGGTTGCGGCCTGGGGTCGGCCCTCAGTTACTGGCTGCTGAGCGGCAAGCGCGTCCCCTGATACCTTGCAATGAAAAAGCCCTGTCCATGGACAGGGCTTTTTGCATCGGGGCGCAGGCCTCAGTCATCGGCCTGCAACCCACTGCGCGCCAGGATCTCGCTCTCCAGCCCATCCAGGCTTAGCTGGTTCTTCTTGCGCCAGTAGGCCTCTATCCCCTCCCGGCCCTGACGGGCCGACCAGTTGGCAAGATCCTCCCTGTCCCCCTGGTACTCATACAGAGGCACCGACATGCCGCACGACGTCTGGACCCGTTCAATGTCCAGCAGGAAGATCTGGCGAGCCGCCACGCTTGGGGGGAACAGCGCCAGCAACGACGGCCACTGCGGATCAGTGCGGTGCAGCACCTGGGCCGCGGACTCGTTGCCGCTGCCGGTCAGGTTGAGCCAGGCCAGGGTGTGGGCATCGAGGACGCGCAGTGAATCCCCGCCCTTGGGGGAGAGATTGACCGATCCCTTCGCGGCTGCCGTGCCGACGAAGAAGATCTTCTGCCCCTCGATAAAGGTGACATGGCGCGGCGAAAGCGCCTCGAACAGTTGTCCCATCCTGCCTCTCCCTGGTGCCTGGAACCGGGTTGCCTAAAACAGGGCGCTGTTGAGCCACAGGTGCGCCCCTATGCCGACCATATAACCAAGCAAAATGGCAGGCAACCACTTGAGGTGCCCGACGAAGGTATACATGCCCCTGGCCTGCCCCATCAGAGCCACTCCGGCGGCGGAGCCGACCGAGAGCAGACTGCCCCCCACCCCGGTGGTCAATGTCACCAGCAGCCACTGCCCCGTGCTCATCTGCGGCTCCATGGAGAGCACGGCGAACATCACCGGAATGTTGTCGATCAGGGCGGAGAGCAGGCCGATGGCGACGTTGGCCAGGGTCGGATCGCCACCGTCATAGAGGAAATGGGAGGCAAGCGCCAGATACCCCATAAACCCGAGACCGCCGACGCACATCACCACCCCGTAGAAGAAGAGCAGGGTGTCCCACTCCGCCTTGGCAATCTTGTTGAACACATCGAACGGCACCACCGAGCCCAGACGCAGCAGCCTGGCCTCGTCCCCGGTGCGCTCATACAGCGCCCGTGCCCGGGCCAGGGTGACGGGCTGGGTCTTTCGCAGATAGAAACTGAAAAATTGCAGGTAGCCCAGCCCCATCATCATGCCGAGCACGGGGGGCAACCCCAGGAAGTGATGGCAGGCGACTGCGGTCACTATGGTGAGCACAAAGAGCAGCACGATGACAACGACGCCGCGCCTTGGCACCACCATCTCGCCCGGCATGGCGGGCACCAGACGGGGCACCATCAGGCTCATCAGGGTGGCCGGCACCAGGAAGTTGACCAGGGCGGGGATGAAGAGCAGCAAGAACTGCTGGAACGGCACCTTGCCCGCCTGCCACACCATCAGGGTCGTGATGTCGCCAAAGGGGCTGAAGGCGCCACCCGCATTGGCTGCTACGACGATGTTGATGCAGGCCAGGTTGATGAAGCGGCGCTCCCCGTTGGCCACGTTGAGCACCACTGAGCACATCAGCAGCGCCGTGGTGAGGTTGTCCACCACGGGGGAGATGAAAAAGGCGAGAAAACCGGTGAGCCAGAAGAGCGTGCGCAGGCTGAAGCCCGCCTGCACCAGGCGTACCCGCAGCACGGCAAACAGCAGCCTGTCCTCCATGGCGTTCACATAGGTCATGGCCACCAGCAAGAAGAGCATCAGCTCGGCATACTCCAGCAGGTTGTGGCGAAAACCGGCCTGAACCAGCTCGCTTTGCCCCTGCCCCGTATAGACCAGGCCGATGGCTATCCAGATGATGCCGGCGGCCACCAGCACCGGCTTGGATTTTCGCAGCTTCAGGTACTCCTCGGCCATCACCAGGGCATAAGCCAGGGCGAAGATGGCGAGGGCGAAGAGCCCGACCCCGCTGTGGGTCAGATCGAGGGGGCCGTTGCCCGCAGCGGCGGGGGCACTGAGCAGGGCCGCCCCGGGCACGAGGCGAAGGAGTCCAGACATGGCGGCATCTCCTGGCAGGCGTCTGGCATTGAGGCTAGCAGCCCAAAGGGAAGCCGCCCTCCTTGTCATCCTGATGAGCGGCCCGCCGCGGGCACTCAGGCAAACATGAGCGAGGCCCGTTGCCGGGCCCCGTCATCAGGAGGTCTTCTTGCCAAAACCCGATTGCTTGAGGGTGTAGCCTGCGCTGTTTTGCCAGGCATCCAGCCCGCTTCGGTTGTTGCCCGCCACCAGGCTCGCGGCCAGGCTCGGGCTGTTGAAGAGCTGATCAGCGGTAAAGATGAAGCCCCCTTCGGGGTGGGGAACGAGCACCCCCTTGCCCAGCAGCTCCTGGCGCAGCTCGATCACCGCCTCGCGCAGGGAGGCCGCATCCTCGCCGTTGGCGGTGGAGCCCGCCTGGACCATGAAGCCGGGGTTTTGCCGCTTGCCCACCGGATAACCATGGGCCTCTGCCCCCTTGCCGTTGAAGTGGTAGAGCTCGCGCTCCCCCGGCTTGTTGTCGGAGAGGGCCTTTTGCAGGGTCATCAGCTCGTTGTAGATATCGATGGGGACCACGGCAGCCTGCTTGACGCCCTTGCTGTCGACGATAAAACTGACTTGCTTGTGTAACATCCTTGCTCATCCTGTGACCCATGGAAGGCCCTATTCTAACCACCTCAGGCAAGCGGGATCCAGCGAGGATCCCCATCCCTTTTGCAGGCGCGATCACTAACTGGCATAGTGACGGACATTGTGAAAGCCATTGACCATCAAACGGTTATCCCATGCTTAGCCTGCGCAACCTCAGTAAACGCTTCGCCAACGGCGGCGAGACGCTCCCCCTGTTTGAGGGGCTGGATCTCGCCCTGACCCCGGGGGAAACCTGCCTGCTGCTGGGGCAAAGCGGCTGTGGCAAGTCCACCCTGCTCAACCTCATCGCCGGTCTCATCGCCCCGGACGAGGGGGGGATCTGGCTGGAAGAGACCCGCCTCGACACCCTGCCGACAGACGAGCGGGCCCGCCTGCGTGGCCGCCATTTCGGCATCGTCTATCAGGATTTCAACCTGCTGCCGACCCTGACCGTGGCCGAGAACCTCGCCCTGCCCCTTCAGATAAACAACCTGCCCCAGGACGATGGGCGCCTCGATGCCCTGCTCGCGCGCCTTGGCATGAGCCACAAACGCCACGCCTGGCCGGAACAGCTCTCCGGCGGCCAGCGCCAGCGGGTGGCGCTGGCCCGCGCCCTCATTCATCAGCCCCGTTGGCTGCTCGCCGACGAACCTACCGGGAGTCTTGATGAACACAACGCCGAGCAGGTGATGGCCCTGATGATGGCGGCGGTGCGCGATACTGGCGCCGGTCTCTTGCTGGTGAGCCACAACCCGGGCTATGGCGACCTGGCGGATCGGGTGCTGCGCCTTGAAGGGGGGCAGCTGGTCGAGCTCAAGGGGCGCCGCCATGGCTGACGTCTGCCGGGGGGCCTGCTGATGTTGCCGCTCAAGGCGCTGCTGCGCCTCTATCGCGCTCACCCCTGGTTGCTCTTGATGAGCCTGGCCGGGCTCACCCTCGGGGTCACCCTGGTGGTGGCCATCGAGCTCTTGAACCACAGCGCCCGCACCAACTTCGTCGCTGCCCGCAGCCAGCTCGCCGGGGAGGCCAACTACCGCCTGGCCCCCCAGGGTGGCCTGGATGAGCAAGTCTACGTGAGGCTGGTGCGAAGCCAGCCGAACCTTGACGCCATGCCAGAGCTTCACGCCTGGCTCAAGGACGAGCAGGGGCGCAGCTTCCAGTTGCTGGGGATGGATCTCTTCAACCCCGGCCCCCTGCGCCGCCTCTTTGGCGATGCGCCAGACAGCCAACCCGATGTCTCGTTGAATCGCGCCGACAGCGTCTGGCTGGCCGCCCCCGAAGCGAGGCGCCTTGACTGGCAACCGGGCCAGTCGCGAACCTTTGTGCTGGGGGGCGGTGAAGGGGCGCCGCCCCGCCCGCTGACCCTCACGTTGGCCGGCACCTTCGAGCCCGGCGCCGTGCCCATGGAGCGGCTGCTGGTGACCGACATCGGCCTTGCACAGCCGCTGCTTGGCAAGGCTGGCAGACTGGATCGCATCGTCTTCAAACTCAGCGAGCAAGAGGCCAATACCTTGCAAAGAGCCTTGCAGGCGGCCCTGCAATCCTATGCCCCCCATCAGCCCCTCTGGCTTGAGCCCATCAGCCCGGCGCTCGATGCCAGCCAGCTCGGGGATGCGCTGGCGCTGAACCTCACCGCCCTCTCCCTGCTCGCCATGGCGGTGGGATTGTTTTTGGTGTTCAACGCCCAGCGCTTCGTGCAGAGCGTGCGCCGCCCCCTGCTCGCCCAGCTCATCATCCTCGGGATGCCGCCGCGCCGGGTGCTGCGCTGGCTGACCCTGGAGATCCTGATCCTCGCCACCCTCGGCACCCTGCTCGGGCTGCTGCTGGGGAGCCTGCTGGCCCTCGCCCTGATGGGGCAGCTCACCCAGGCGCTGGCCGACCTTTATGGCCCCAACCCCATCGACCTGCTGCGCCTCTCCCCGACGAGCCTTGGCAAGGCGCTGGTGATTGGCCTTTTGGGGATGCTTGCCGCCAACCTGCCTGGCTGGTGGCAACTGCTGCGCCAATCCCCCCTTGCGCTGCGAGAGGGCAACAGCCGCCCGCCGGCTCATCCCTGGCAACGTCGGGGGCTCGCCATCGCCATTCTGCTGCTGTGCGCCCTGTGTCTGTGGCAGCCCTACACTGGCCTTGGCGGCGCCCTCTTCGTGGCCGGGGGCTGGCTGCTCGCCATGGCCCTCCTGCTGCCCGATGCCCTTCGCTCCTTGCTGGGGCGGCTGCGTGCACGCGGCCCCCTCATCGCCCGGCTCGGGGTGGCAGAAACCCTCTATCACCTGGATCGCACCGCCATCGCGGTGATGGCGCTGCAACTGGCCATCGCCGCAGCCATCGGCATCGGGGTCATGGTGTCGAGCTTTCGCTCGAGCGTGGAGATCTGGCTCGGCCAGCGCCTGGCCGCCGATCTCTACGTCACCGCCCCCAAGGGGGTGGCAGGCAGCAGGGGCGCCCTCGGCGAGCAGACCCTCAACACCATCCTCGCCTCGCCGGACGTGCGCGCCGCCTCCCGCCGCGCCGTGCTCCCCGCCCGCTGGCAGGGGCAGCCCATCGAGTGGGCGCAGATGGACTTTATTCCCGAGCTCAAAGCCGCCTATCCCCTGCTGGCCGGGCGCTGGCCCGCTGCTCCCGACGAAGTTCTGGCGAGCGAACCGCTGACGGTACGCCTCGGGGTCAGGGTGGGCCAGCGCCTCGAGGTAACCAGCGAAGGGGGGCCGAGGGCTTTCACCGTCACCGGCGTCTATCAGGATTACGGCAGCGACAAGGGGCAGATACTGCACGCCTTCGAAGGGGGGAAGGTGCAATCCCTGGCCCTCTTCAGCCCGGATCCCGAGCACCTCGGCGACAGGCTCAGGAGCCAGTTTGGCGAGCAGGTGAACCTGTTGCCCGCCCCCGCCATCCACGCCGCCGCCCTCAGGGTGTTCGATCAGACCTTCGTGGTGACCGAGCTATTGAAGTTACTGATTTTGGGGATCGCTTTCGTCGGCATCGGCTCGGCCTTTATGGTGCTGGGGCTGGCCCGGCGCGGCGAGTTGCAGACCCTGCAAAGCCTTGGCCTGAGCCCGCGCCACTGCCGCCGGCTGCTGGTGTGGCAAGGGGCGGGATTGGGACTGCTCACCGCATTGTTGGCCCTGCCGGTGGGCTATGGCCTTGCCTGGGTGCTGATTGAGGTGGTCAACCCCCGCGCCTTTGGCTGGCGGCTGGCCTTCGAGGCCGCCCCCCTGCACGCCGTCACGGCGCTTCTGCTGGCGCCGGTGTGCGGGGCGCTGGCCTCCTGGTACGCCGCAAGGAGAGTGGTATGACATATCGGTTGGCGCTCTGGCTCAGCCATGGCTTGACGTCCCCATTGACCAGATCTCTGTCACCGCCCCTGATTCAGCGCAGAGAAGCGCACAGAGCTGCCGCGAACCATCCCCTCTCCCTTCGGGAGAGGGCCAGGGTGAGGGGAATCTTGTCCTCTTTACGGACCCTGTGGCTTGCAGCCCGCTTGATCCCGCTTGTTGCCATAAGCGGCAACGTGCAGGCCAGCGATCTGGGGACCATCCTTGGCGGCGGTAGCGATCACTTCAAAAAGGCCCTGCCGGGTCAGTCCATCAACCTGCCCGCCGATCACGGTGCCCACCCCGACTACCGCTCCGAATGGTGGTATCTCACCGGCAACCTGAAAGACGAGCAGGGACGCGGCTACGGCATGCAGTGGACCCTGTTTCGCCAAGGCATTGAACAGGAGATCACATCGGAGAACCCCTGGCTCACTCCCCAGCTCTGGCTGGCCCAGTTTGCCATCACGGATGTGAGCAAAGGCAGCCACCAGCAGGACGAGCGCTCCAGCCGCCAGGGGCCAGGGCTCGCCGGTGCCAACGGTGGTCAGTATTGGCTGAAAGAGTGGCGGCTTACCTCTCAAGGGGAAGCGCTTTTTCCCGCCACCCTCAAGGTGCAGAGCAGGGCGGGGGATCTTGATGTGAAGGTGAGTGCCGCCAAGCCAGCGGTGCTGCAAGGCAAACAGGGCTACAGCGAGAAGAGCCCGGGCAACGCCTCCTTCTACTACTCCTACCCCCGCCTGACCATCAGCGGCACCCTGATCTTGGATGGGGAGACCCGCCACGTCAGCGGTGAGGGGTGGTTTGATCACGAGTGGAGCAGCTCGGTATTGGCCCAATGGCAATCGGGCTGGGACTGGTTCTCCCTGCAACTTGATGACGGGCGCGAGCTGATGCTGTTTCGCCTGCGCACCAAAGCGGGCCACACTGAGCCTGAGAACCGCTACGGCATCCTGATCGAGCGGGATGGCAGCAGCCGGGTGCTGAATCCTGAGCAGATCCACCTCACCCCCGGCAAGACCTGGCGCGGCCCCAAGGGGCAAGCCTACCCCATCGAGTGGCAGCTTAAGGCCGGGGATCTCAACCTCCGCATTCAGGCTCGACAGCCTAATCAGGCCATGACGGGACGCTTCGACTACTGGGAGGGGGCGGTCTTAGTCTCGGGGGATGCAAAAGGCGTCGGTTATCTGGAAATGACGGGCTATTGAACCCAGGGCCCGCCTCATTTCTCGCTGCGTCTCTTTTTGTGTTGCGGGGCGAAGTCTACGCCCCATTACCATCTCTACGGTTTGGCTCTGAGGCAACCTCCCAATAACAGCCAGCACCCAATATCCTGCCCTATCCAATTTCTGATCCCCATCAAAAATACTCACCAACCCACACCCCAAGTAAAACTTTTTGCTCAACATATGCTGCTGTACTTGGTACCCTGTTTATGCGCCCCTCATAGCCCTAAAGGCAGCCAGGGAGCGACTACGGTTCGTACATCCTCAATCAGTTAACCACAGCACAATGGAGGCTATATTCCGTGCGGTAGTCGTGTGATTTAGTGAGTAATGAAATATAACTGGATACCAGTAAACACCATTGTTTTATAGTTAGGCAGGGTTTATAAAATCGAGATTGAGTGTGTTATACGACATGACAATCTCAGTGAGATCCTCCTCTATGTAGAAAGCACCTAGGGATACAAGAATAAAAAATAATTTTCTTTGTCAATCCCTTGTTCATTAACACAGTCAATTCAACATTTGATACCCAGGGAAGAGAATGAAAGGGAAAGTTACTCAATGGAATGATGGCAAGGGCTTTGGATTTATTACGCCAGAGGATGGTTCAGAAAAAATATTCTTCCATATCTCTGCTGTGAACCCTAATGACAGAAGGCCACAGATTAATGACGAGGTGTTGTTTGAGACTGACACCGATAGTCAGCGACGGGTGAGAGCGACAGAAGTTTACTATGAAGGTTGGACTCTTCGTCCTATCAAACAACCTTCCAAACAAAGCTCTCTTTCTAAGGGAGGGCCAAGTGATAAAAAAATCATACTTGAACCTGTCAGAAAAACACCTCTGGATTATGTTTTTTTAATCTTGGCTATAGTTTTGATAACTTTTACTGGCTTTAAATATTATAAAGAAAAAGACATTGCGATATCACTTCCTATTGCATTGTTTGCAATGATATTACTTGCTCTCTTCAGTCGTCCCAAAAAACCTTCAAAAAAATTCTTTACCTGTTCTCGTTGTCGCTGCAATGCCCCGTTTGACAATCGCACCATTCGCGCTTGGAATACGGGAACAATGAAACTCTATTGCTCAAGTTGCCATGCTGAATGGTTGAGTAACCGAGAAACAACAAATAATGATTTCCACTCATCATCAAACCGGGGTAGCGGCTGCCTTGGTGTTCTAGTAATGATGATCGTTATTCCAGTAGGGTTAGTGTCTATCGCATCTTGGCTGAGTTGAACATGACTTAATGGGAACTTGTCGTGAAGCAGTTAATGGCCAGATAAACTCCCGACTCTTGCACCTACTTCTTTATCTCACCACTTGATCAACCGGATGAGGATACTGTGATAGGGAATACTGTTACCACCTCATTTCGCAGGTGCGGCTGTATTCCATGGCTGCAGGCACGGCAATGGGGAACTCAGACGTCATTAATCCCTCATCTTCTGTTTGTGCCAAAAAGTGAAAGTACAGGTGAACACTCCGGCATGGCCTTACAACCCTCTTTCGCTTTCTGCCTTGATGGCGCCCAGTATCCGGCGCCGGATCAGGCCGCTGACGGGGCGGATCAGATACCAGTAAGGTGCGAATTTGAGGCGGCAGGCCAGATCCGGGCAGAACACCCTTGTCTGGGTGGTCAACCGGGTGGTGCCGTTTGGCTGGCGGCTGGCCGAAAACCCCAGGGCGAGCTTGGCGACGCCTGGCACCGCAAAGTCCAGATAAGCCTGACTGTCCGCCATGGTCACCAGACCAAAGTCCGGCCGCCAGAACCGGCCGACAAGGCCGTAGAGCAGCGTGTTGTCGTCCTGGCTGTCGAGCGGCACGAATCTGTCCAAGCCAAAGGGAGGCGGGCTGGCGCTCTGTTGGCGGCCGAGAAGATGCCCAAGGCGCATCGGCACTTCCCGCAAGCCGATCAGGTGGCGAAAGGCCGGATCCGCTTCCGGTCGATAGTTGGCCGCCGCCTGGATGACGGTGCGCGGGTCGGCGGCAATGTCGCGAGCGTGCTCTTCACAGAAGTGATAGGCAGGCAGATAGTGGTTTAGCGGCGTCATCCATTCTTCCTTGCCATCGTTCGTATCAGCATCGGCCCCTTTCATAGCACGTAGCACCAGACAAGTCCCGTTTTTAAGCCACCTTGTTCACCCCATTGAAAACGGCAGGATTGTTATCCTGCCGTTTAGTTTTCCTATCTCGCTGCCTGATCCACCAGATAGAGGATGCTGTGATAGGGAATGCCGGCGTGCTGACTAAGCCCCATTTCGCAGGTGCGGCTATTGCTGAATCCCTGACGGCAACCCCTGGGGACCTGGGCGGGCAGGCTGGCAAGCGCTGCGGCGTTGAGCTCCGGGGTCATCAGCCCCTTGTCGCCGGCAAAGCCGCAGCACTGGATATGCTCAGGGACTATCACCTCCCGAGCGCAGGCGCGGGCCAGCGCCAGCATGGTCTCCCCCAACCCCATGCGCCGGCTGCTGCAGGTGATATGGAGCATGACGGTCTCATCGATGGGGGTCAGCTCAAGGTGGGGCAGCAGGTGTTCCAGCACAAAGGCGGAGGGCTCGAACACCCGAAGGCCCTTGCCGAGCGCCCTCGAGAGCAGTCGCTGCACGCAGGGGCTGGTGTCGAGCAGCACGGGCCAGCGCCCCTGCTCACTTGCCTGCCACAGGGCCTCGGCCAGCTCACTGCGCTTGGCTCCCGCTACCTCGCTCATCCCCTTGCTGTCATAGGGCATGCCGCAGCAAAGCCCCTCGATACCTTGCGGCACTATGACCCGGCAACCCGCTTTATTGAGGAGGGATAACACCACGTCCGGCAGTGACGGGGCTTCCTCCTGCTGGCCGAATACCCGGCTGGCGCAAGAAGGCAGATAGACCACGGCGCGATCCTCTCCAATGTCCTCGCTGGATCCGCCGTGGCTCCCCTCCCCTTGCGGCCACCGGTAGCGGCTCGGCCCCGGCAGGGTGGGCAACCAGGCGGGGGTGCGCTGGCCGCTCAGATGGCGAACCCCGTTCACCAGCCCTGCCAGCGCTTTTTCCCCCAGCAGCTTGCCGGCAATGGCTTTGAGGCCGAGGGCCCCACGGGCCGTGCGGGTGACCCCTACGAAGTGATCGGCGCTCCAGCGGGCGATGGGCACGAAGCGCCGGTACTTGTCAGAGCGCAGCTTCTTGATGAGCGCACCGGTATTGATGCCGACCGGGCAGCGATCGGCGCACAGCCCGGTGGCAGCGCAGGTGTCGATGCCCTGATAGTCAAACAGCCGGGCCAGCTGGTTGGAGGGCTCATCGGCACGAGTGCGGCGGGCCAGTTCGCGATAGAGCACGATGCGCTGGCGCGGCGACAGTGACAGGGTGCGCGAGGGGCAGACTGCCTCGCAAAAACCGCACTCGATGCACGGATCCACGATGGCATCGCTCGCCGGCATGGGCTTGAGATGGGCCAGGTGGGCCTTGGGGTCATCGTTGATGATGACACCGGGATTGAGCAGGCCATCGGGGTCGAGCAGCGCCTTGATGCGCCGCATCAGCGCCATCCCCTCCGGCCCCCATTCCAGCTCCACATAGGGGGCCATGTTGCGGCCGGTGCCGTGCTCGGCCTTGAGAGACCCGCCAAAGCGCACCGCGACGAGCTCCGCCACCGCATCCATAAAGGCGCCGTAGCGGGCCACCTGGGCCGGATCATCGAACCCCTGGGTAAAGACGAAGTGCAGGTTCCCCTCCAGCGCGTGGCCGAAGATGATGGCTTCACCGTATTCGAAGCGATCGAACAGGGCTTGCAGCCCCGCCACCCCTTCCGCCAGGCGCTCGATGGGAAAGGCGACATCCTCGATGATGACGGTGGTGCCGGTGGTGCGCACCGCCCCCACCGCCGGGAAGAGCCCCTTGCGAATCGCCCAGAGCCCGGCGCTGTCGCTGGTAAAAGGCACAGAAGCGACCTGAACGAACTCGGCGGCCATGGCCGTCACCTGCTCGCAGCGCTCCACCAGCTCTTCCTTCGACTCCCCATGCACCTCCACAAGCAGGGCGCAGGCAGCCAGGTCCAGGGTCTTGATAAAGTCCGGCAGGCCGGGCTTGCCCGCCACCGAGCGAAGGGAGCGCCCATCCATCAGCTCCACCGCCGCCACTGGCGCAGCTTTGAGCCGCGAGGTGGCCAGACAGGCCTGCTCGGCGTCCCGAAACACCAGCAGGGCCGAGGCCTTGTGGGAATATTCCGGCACGGTATCGAGCACCACCTCGGCGATAAAGCCGAGGGTCCCCTCCGAGCCGATCATCAGGTGGGTGAGGATATCGACGGGATCTTCATGATCGAGCAGGGCATTGATGGCGTAGCCGGTGGTGTTCTTGAGCCGGTACTTGTGGCGGATCTTGGCGGCAAGCTCGGCATTCGCCAGCACTTCGGCACGCAGGGCGGCAAGCCCCGTGAGCAGCTCCGGGCGCCTGGCCGCCAGGGCGGCGCGGCTATGGGGATCGCCGCTCTCCAGCACGGTGCCATCGGCCAGCAGCAGGGTCATGGCGTGCAGGGTGTGATAGCTGTTGTGGGCGGTGCCGCAGCACATTCCGCTCGCGTTGTTGGCGGCGATGCCGCCGAGCTTGCAGGCGTTGATGGAGGCGGGATCCGGCCCAATCTTGCGCCCCAGGGGCGCCAGATAACGGTTGGCATCGGCGCCGATCACCCCGGGTTGCAGTGCGATGCGCTCGCCCTCATCCAGAATGCGGTGGCCGCGCCAGCTGTCGGTCAGGGTGATGAGCACCGAATCGCTCAGGGCCTGGCCCGAGAGGCTGGTGCCGGCGGCGCGAAAGGTACACGGCAGGCCCAAATCGCGGCACACCGACAGCACGAAGCGCACTTCATCCAAAGAGTCGAGACGCACGATGCGCTCGGGCACCAGGCGGTAGAAGCTGGCGTCCGTGCCGTGGGCGAGACGCAAATCCGGGTCGCTCACCAGCCGCTCCTGCGGGATGCGCGAGAGCACGGCGGCGTCAAATTCATTCCAGCGCATCAGCAATCCTCCACCAGCACGACCAAGAGGCGGCTCGGGCCATGGGCACCGTAGGCCAGGGTCTGCTGGATGTCAGCGGTCTTGGAGGGGCCGGAGACCAGCAGCAGATTGGTGGGCATGGCCTGCTGCCAGCGCCCGATCGCCACCAGCCCCGCCAGGTTGTCGGCGATGGTGGAAGCCGCCAGCAGGGCGATATGGCAGGGGGGCACAAGCGAGAGGGTGCGCGGCTCGCCGCCATCGGGCAGCAACACGAGCGTCCCGGTATCGGCGATGGCGCCCGCGCAGTGGGTGATGCCCGCCTGACAGACGTCGAACAGATCGTCCTTCCAGCTCGCGAACTCGCCTGCGGGGGTCAACACAGATCGCCCGGCGCAAGCGGCCACGATTTCGACTTGCCAGCGACCGCCCTGGCCACAGGCCAGACTCGTCACACCCTCTTCATCCAGCCAGGCGCTCAGATCCCGGGCAAGGGTTGCCTCCTTGACGGTGAGGATCTCGGCGTGGCTGGCGCGGATCCCGGCAACAAAGCGCTCGCGCCGCGCCTGTTCATCCTCCCCGCGCCAGGGCTGCCAGCCATGGGGGGCGTGGGCCATGGGGGTGGCGGCGCCGCGCAGGCGGCTTAATATGGCCTCTTTGCTCGACATCTCAGGACTCCTTCTTCTTCTGGCGCAACAGGGCGTGCAGGCTCTGGGGGGCGGGTTGGGGGGCTTCGCGGCACTGGGTCCAGGGGCCCAGGTGTTTGGGCATCAAGCCCCGCAAGCGACCGGCCACACCGGTTGCGGCGTGGTAGAGGCGCGGGTGGGTGGCGGCGAAGGCAAAGCCCTGCATGGCGAGGGTCTCGAGCCGGCTCCTGGCCGCCCCCTGCCCCGCCAGCGGTTCGTGGCCAGGCTGTGCGTCGTGCTTGGCCTCCCGGCGCAGGCGCTGCAACATGTCGGGAATGGGGATGCGCACCGGGCACACCTCGCCGCAGGCACCGCACAGGCTCGAGGCCGTCACCAGATCCTGCGTGCTCTCCAACCCCAGCAGATGGGGGGAGATGATTTTGCCGATGGGCCCCGGGTAGATGGTGCCGTAGGCGTGGCCGCCGATGCGGGTGTAGACCGGGCAGTGGTTCATGCAGGCGCCGCAGCGGATGCACTGCAAGGTCTTGCGCAGCTCCTCATCCCGGTAAGCCTGGCTGCGGCCGTTGTCCAGCAGCACCAGGTGCACCTCGTCCGGGCCGTCCAGCTCCCCTGCCCGGCGCGGGCCGCTGATGACGTTGAAGTAGGTGGTGATGGCCTGCCCGGTGGCCGAGCGGGTCAGGGCGCTGTAAAGCGGCGGCACGTCGGATAAGCACTCCACCACCTTCTCGATGCCGGTGATGGCCACGTGGACCTTGGGCACCGTCGTACACATGCGCCCGTTGCCCTCGTTCTCGACGAGGCACAGGCTGCCGGTCTCCGCCACCGCGAAGTTGACGCCGGAGAGCCCCATGCCGGCGCGGCGAAACTCTTCGCGCAGGGCCCGCCGCCCGGTCTGGATCAGAGCGTCCACGTCCGTGGTGGGGGTGAAGCCTTCCAGGTTGCTTGCGAAGGTGTCGCTCACCTCCTGCTTGTTCTTGTGGATGGCGGGCATGATGATGTGGGACGGGGTATCGCCGTCGAGCTGGACGATGAACTCCCCCATGTCACTTTCAAGGCAGCGGATGCCGTGGCGCGCCATCTCGTGGTTGAAGCCCACCTCCTCGCTCACCATGGACTTGCCCTTGACGATGCTGCTCACCCCGTGCTGCTGGGCGATCCCAAGGATGATGGCGTTGGCCTCATCCGGCGTCTGGGCCCAGTGCACCCGGATGCCGTTGCGCTCGCAGTTGGCTTCGAGCTGCTCCAAAAGGTCCGGCAGGCGCGAGAGACAGCGCTGGCGGATTTGCTCCGCCGCATCGCGCACCGCCGCTTCTTCGGCGGGGTCGGCGAAGGCATCCCGGCGCTTGGCGCGCAGGTAATCCATGGCGCCGCGAAAATTCTGGCGCAGCACCGGGTCGGCCAGGGCCGCCTCGGCCTGGGGATGGAAGCGGCGCGGCGAATACTTGGCGTGATCAGACATGGGGCTGGGCCTCTTTGGTATGAGCCAAATCGCTAACAGCGGCGCCGTTATGAGCTATTTCGTCACTGTCGGGGCGGCTGTGGGCGAGCAGGAAGCTCGCCAGGTGGGTGGCAGGCAAGATCCTGCCCTGATAGGCCAGGGATCCCTTGATGTTCAAGAGGCACCCCCAGTCCGCGCTCACCAGGGTGTCGGCGCCGGTGGCCAGCAGGTGGCGGGTCTTGTCCTCCACCATGGCCTGGCTGATGTGGGGGTGGCGCACCGAGAAGGTGCCGCCAAAGCCGCAGCACTCGCTCTCGTAGGCCTGTTCATGCAAGGTGACCCCATCGAGCTGCCCCAGCAGGCTGCGGGCCGTGGTGTGTACCTGCATCTCGCGCCGGGCCGAGCAGGAGGTGTGCATGACGATGCTCGCCTCCCCCACCCCGTGCCAGCGCACCCGGCAGACCCGGGCCAGAAACTCGGTGAGCTCGAACACCCGATCGCAAAAATCGGCCACCTCGGGGCTCTCGGGGAAGAGGCGGCGGTAGTGGTGGTGCATCATGCCGCCGCAGGAGCCCGACAGCACCACCACCGGCCAGGGCTCGGGGAAGAGCGCCATCTGGCTTTGCGCCACCTTGCGCGCCTCCTCCTCGTGACCCGAGGTGTAGGCCGGCTGCCCGCAGCAGGTCTGTTTCTCGACAAAGTGCACCCTTATCCCTTCCCGCTCGATCAGGGCGATGGCATCGAGCCCCGCCACCGGGTCGAACAGGTCCACCAGACAGGTGGCGTAGAGATAGACATCGGCCGGCTTGGCCGGGTAGACCCGCATTACCTTCATCACTTGCTCTCCTTACTTGAGCTGCAGCAGTGCGTCCGAGATGTGGAAGCTGTACATGAGCGCCAGCCCGATAAGGCCGGTGACCAGCAGGTAGTAGAGGGTCGGCAGCGCCGTCTTGCGCAGCGTCGCCCCCTCACGACCGAGCAGCCCCACGGTGGCCGAGGCCGCCACCACGTTGTGAATGGCAATCATGTTGCCCGCGGCGGCGCCGACTGCCTGCAGGGCCAGCATGGCGGCGGTGGAGACCCCCAGGGTCTGGGCCACCTCGAACTGGAACTGGCTGAACATCATGTTCGATACCGTGTTGGAGCCGGCGATAAAGGCCCCCAGCGCCCCTATGGTGGCGCTGAGGGCAGGGAAGAACTCCCCCACCAGCCCGGCGGCAAAATTCGCGGTGGTCACCGGCATGCTGGCGAGATCCGCCCCGTTGACGCCGGAGTTGATGAAGATGCGCACCATGGGCACGGTGAAAATCAGCACGAAGCCGGCGCCGATCAGGGTGCGGCTGGACTCCCCCAATGCCCGCCCGAAGGGGGCAAGGGAGCGCGATTGCAGCCAGGTGGCGAGCAGGGCGCAGAGCACCAGCAGGCCCCCCGGCAGGTAGAGCGGCTCAATGGAGGCGCTGACCCCTTTCTCACCCAGCAGATCCGTGAAGGCGAGGCTCACCGACAGGAGGCTGGCCTTGAACTCCGGGCTCACCCGGCTCGCCACCAGCAGGAGCGCCAGCGCCACATAGGGGAGCCAGGCCAGCATGAGCGACATGGGGCGACCGGCGGCCTCTTTGAGATCGAGCTTCAAGGAGCCCAGCCACTCGGCGGGCCACTCGTTCTCGGGGGCGAAATCCCAGGAGTTCTTGGGCACCAGAAAACCGGCTCGCGCCGCCGTCACCACCAGGGCCAGCCCCACCAGACCGCCGATGAGGGACGGGAACTCGGGGCCGAGCAGCATGCCGGTGAGGGCATAGGGGACGGTGAAAGCGAGCCCGGCGAAAATCGCGAAGGGCAGGATGGAGAGCCCCTCGGTCCAGCTGCGGTTGCGGCCGAAGAAGCGGGTCAGCATCATCACCATCAGTACCGGCATCAGGGTGCCGACGGTGGCGTGAATGAGGGCCACGTTGGTGGTCACCTGTTGCAGGTAGATGTCCCAGCTGCTGCCACCGGCGCTCAGGGTCTGGCCGATGGCCTGGTTATCCAGCCCCTTGTTGATGCCCACCAGGATGGGGGTGCCCACCGCGCCGAACGACACCGGGGTGGACTGGATCATCATGCCGAGCAGCACGGCGGCCAGCGCCGGAAAGCCGATGGCCACCAGCAGCGGCGCGGCGATGGCGGCCGGAGTGCCAAAGCCCGAGGCCCCTTCGATAAAGGCGCCGAAGCACCAGGCGATGATGATGGCCTGGATGCGCCTGTCTGGCGAGATGTTGGTGAAACCGCCGCGAATGGCGGTGATGGCACCGGTGTGTTTGAGGGTATTGAGCATCAGGATGGCGCCGAACACGATCCAGAGCACGGTCACCGTGATCACCAGCCCCTGCAGGGTAGAGGCAAAGACCCGGGTCGGGCTCATCTGCCAGCCCCAGAGGGCGATGAACACGGTCAACAGGAAGGCGACGGGCATGGCGCGCTTGGCGGGCCAGTTGAGGCCGACCAGCAGCACGGCGGCCACCAGGATCGGCGAGAAGGCCACCAGGGCCAGCAGGGTGTCTGTCATCATTGCGTCCTTGTCCAGAGGGGTGCAGAGGCGCACCTTGTTGTTGTTTTGTTAAGCGGACGTGACCTTACCCTGTTCCTTTTTCGCGATATATGGAAATAATGAACAACATTCGTTCCAAAAGTTGATCAATATGGCCAGTACCGATGACCTCATCCTCTTCGCCCAGGTGGTGGAGGCCGGATCCTTCAGCAAGGTGGCTGAACAAAATTCCCTGACAAATTCAGTGGTTAGCAAGCGGATCGGGCGTCTTGAGGAGGAGCTCGGGGTGCAGCTCCTCTATCGCACCACCCGCCGGCTCACCCTGAGCGAGGCGGGCAAGGCGCTCTATCAGGGTGCCAAAAATGTGAAGGCCGCCGCACTGGACGCCTTCGACGCGGTGGCGGGATTTGGTGAAAAGGTGAGCGGTCATGTGCGGATGTCGGTGCCCACCATCTCCGGCGAGCTCTTGCTCGCCGATGCGGTGGCCGATTTTTGCCAGCAGCACCCGGGGCTCACGGTGGAGATGTCCCTGGACAACCGCTTCGTCAACCTGGTGGAAGAGGGGTTCGATCTGGTCATTCGCACCGGCTATCTGGATGACTCGAGCCTGATTGCCCGCCACATTCTCGACTCCCAGTGGGTCATCTGCGCCGCCCCCGCCTATGTGCGCCGCTTCGGGGCGCCGCGGGAGCCGTCGGATTTGCTCACCCACAACTGCCTGCGCTACGCCTACCAGAGCACGGGGGCCTCGGAGTGGGCCTTCAAGGGGGAAGAGGGCAACTATCTGGTGTCGGTGTCGGGGAGCTTTTCAACCGACAACGCCGGGGCCCTGCGCAAGGCGGCGCTGGGGGGGCGCGGCATCGTCTATGTGCCGCGCTGTCTGGTCTATCACGACCTGATGCAGGGGGATCTGGTGGACTTGTTTCCCGACCGGGTGGGCAAGAAGCTCGGCATCTACGCCGTCTACCCCTTCACCCGCCAGCCGCCGCGCAAGATAAGGCTGCTCATCGAGCACATCCGCCAGCGCTATCTGGAGATTGGCCACTACTTCATCTGAGGCCCTTTTCGGGCCTCAGAGGGCGGATGACGCCGCCTGACGGGAGAGAAACGCCAGGGACTGGCGGTTGAAGTGATCCGGCTGCTCCACGTTGCAGACGTGGCCGCACTTTTCGATGATTTCGAGGCGGCTGTAAGGGTCGCGGGCCACCTGCTCGCGCACCGGGGCGAGGAACATGTGATCCTCCTCCCCCATCACGTAGAGGGTGGGAATGGGCAGGGCCCGCTCGCGAAAGTAGCGCATCAGGGGGTTCACCTCGGTGGCGAGACGGAACCAGCGCTTGAACTCCTTCTGGCACAGCTTTCTGGCCTCGCGCACGAAGAGGTTGCGGGACTCCTGATGGTGCTGGCGCGGCATGATGATGAAGGCGAACAGGCGGTAGAGCCACATGTAGGGCAGGAAGTGCTGGCCGAGGCGGCCAAGCTGCACCAGCACC
This sequence comes from Aeromonas sp. s4, assembly GCF_040907855.1. Classification (NCBI taxonomy): domain Bacteria; kingdom Pseudomonadati; phylum Pseudomonadota; class Gammaproteobacteria; order Aeromonadales; family Aeromonadaceae; genus Aeromonas; species Aeromonas sp. s4. Next base: position 40,191 of record NZ_JBFOCP010000034.1, read on the forward strand.
CGGGAGCGGATGTCGAGACGCAGGATGGCACCGCCGAGCACCATGCTCTTGACCCGCTCGGGGCGAAGCTCCGCCAGGTGGCGGATGAGGATGGTGCCAAGGGAGATGCCGACAAAATGGGCGTGGGGGATGCGCAGATGATCCAGCAGGCGCAGGATGTCCTCGGTCACGGCCCGAAAGCTGTAGTGCCCCTTTACCACCTGCTGCAGCTGGTTGGACTGGCCGTGACCACGAAGGTCGAGCAGCAGCACGTTGAAGTGCTCCCGGTAGGCCCGCAACTGCTTGAACCAGATGGAGGAGCTGCCGCCCGCACCGTGCACGAACACCACCCAATCCCGATCGGGACCCAGTTCAAAGGTCTTGTGGTACAACATCTCATGGGCTCCCGGGGTGATGGGGGGTATACTCGGCGCGCATATTAACAGAAGGCTCACCCCGGTGAACATGCTTCCACCATGATCGGACCAGCCTGGAGTCCCCATGACCCTCGTTCAATTGCGTGAATTTTTGCTCAGCCAGCCCGGCGCCACCGAGGACACCCCCTTCGGCCCGGAGATCCTGGTCTACCGCATCGCCGGCAAGATGTTTGCCCTGGTGGACTGGCAGGCGGAGCCCCTCTCCATCAACCTGAAGTGCGAACCCGAGCTCGCCCTGCTGCTGCGGGAGATCCACCCCGAGGTGAAACCGGGCTGGCACATGAACAAGCAGCACTGGAACACGGTGACCCTGAGTGAAGGCCTGTCTGACGATCTCTGGCAGGGCTGGATAGTCCACTCCTATGAGCGGGTGGTGGCGGGTCTGCCCAGGGCGAAGCGGCCCCAGGCCCCCCGCGCGACCATCAGGGAGGGTTGACCCATGCCGTCTCCTTCTTCTCCTCGCATCGTCCCCCTCGAGGAGGCACACATACCAAGGCTTTTAGATCTGTTCGAGCAGTCGGTACGCCGCCTGGGGCCTGCACACTACAGCCCGGAGCAGGTGGAGCAGTGGGCCAGGGGCGCCCATCACCCGGGGCTTGCCAGCCAGTTGCGCGAGCACCATGGCTGGGTCATCGAGCAAGACGATGTGCCCCTTGGCTTTGCCACCCTGAGCGATGACGGTCATCTCAGCCTGCTCTACGTGAGCGCGGATCATCCGCGCCAGGGGCTCGGCACCCTGCTGCTGGAGCGGGTGCTGGCAGCCGCCAGCCAGATGGGGCTTGGCAGCCTCACCACGGAGGCGAGCGCCTTCAGCCTCGCTCTCTTCCTGCGTCACGGCTTCCTGCTGACCGGATTGGAGACGGTGGAGCGCGGCGGTGTCCAATTTATCCGCCATCGGCTCCACTGCCGCTTGCCATGACGGGTTCAGCCACTAAAATACGCACCATTTCCCCAAGGCAATGAAGAAAGGGCAGCCATCATGGTGGTAGAGAGCGACGGTTACATTGCGCTGATCGAGTATCTGGTAGAGAGTCTGGGTCTGTTCGAGAGCCAGCAACAAGGCGGCGGCGCCCAGACCATCGAGGATCTGGTGAGCAGCCGGGTGGCCGACAACCTGATGGCCATCTGCGAGCAGAACCCCCAGCTCGACCCCAAGGTGCGCTTCCTGATCATGCAGGAGGCCGATGCCGTGGTCGCCGACCTGGAAGAGGTGCTCTCCGCCGTCTGGTTGTCCGCCCCCAGCGAAGCCCAGCAAGCCTTCCTCATCGAGTTCATCGACCTCATCAAGAACCTGTTCGACAGCACCATCAGCTGATCCCACCCCTGCCGTGACGGCAAGGGGACGAGATGCAATAAGGCGAGGAGTGAGGCAGGACGCCCAATGAAAAGGGCCGCCTCATCGGGCAGCCCTGCTTGCTAGCATTGTCAATTCATCGCGCTTGTCAGAGTAATGAATATCGGGGCAAAAAAATGTGTCTGGTCTTGGCAACCATCCGTGGTCGCTACCCTGTTGGTCAGCCAGGGTTCAGTTTAGTTCCCCACCTGACGCATTTTTTTCAATTATTTTTCATCACAATGACACGGGGGCCTGATGGCCCCCGTGGTATGCAATGACGCCTCAGCGATTCAGGCTGGGAGGCAGGCAGACGCCGATGCCCCCCAGACCGCAATACCCCTCGGGATTCTTCTCCAGATATTGCTGGTGATAATCCTCGGCATAGTAGAAGGGGGCCAGCGGCAGGATGCGGGTGGTGATGGTGCGCCCGTCACCGCTCGCCGTCATGGCCTGCTGGTAGGCGGCCAGGCTCTGCTGGGCAATCGCCTCCTGGGTGTCGTCACCGACAAAGATGACGGAGCGATACTGGGTGCCGATGTCGCCACCCTGGCGCATCCCCTGGGCCGGATCATGGTGTTCCCAAAACAGCTTGACGAGATCCCCATAGCTGATGACCTTGGGATCGAACACCACCTGCACCGTCTCGGCGTGGCCGGTCAGGCCGCTGCACACCTCCTTGTAGGTGGGATTGGGGGTCAGCCCCCCCTGATACCCGGCGGCGGTGGAATAGACCCCGGGCTGCTGCCAGAACAGACGCTCCACCCCCCAGAAACAGCCCATGCCGAACCAGGCAAGCTCCATCCCCTCGGGCCAGGGCCCCTGGGTCGGGTGACCGTTTACCGCGTGCACCTGGCCAATCTCCAGTGCTTCCCGCCGTCCCGGCAGCGCCTCTGCCGGTGAAATAATCTGCTCCATATGCCCTGTCCTTGTATAAAACCCCGCGCAATGCGGCTGACGAAAAGGAACACCGAAGATATCAGGTTATAAGCCCGGATCAACCAGGGAGCGGCCCCCGGGGCGACCCTCCCGCCCTCGCCTGNTCCCCGCCCGCACTGGTCAAAATGGCGACAAAAAAACATCAAGTCGATATTTAGTCTTGATTTGTGAATTTATTTTCATATATTGGGCGAATTGCTGCTTTTTTATGGAATGAAACACGTGCGTGAACGCGAACCCAGCCTGGTCCATGCCTTTCGGCAATCCACCCCCTATGTCAATGTGCACCGGGGTGCCACCTTCGTCCTGATGATCGGCGGGGAAGCCATTTGTCACCCCAATTTCGCCAACATCGTCAGCGACATCGCCCTGCTGCAGACCTTGGGGATCCGCCTGGTACTGGTGTTTGGTTCGCGTCCGCAAAATGACGAGGCCCTGGCCCGCGCCGGCATTCAGGCCCAGTATCACAAGCGGATCCGGGTCACCGACGATGCCAGTTTCGCCATCATCAAGCAGGTGTGCGGCGGTCTGCAATACGACATCACCGCCCAGCTCTCCATGGGCCTCGCCAACACCCCCATGCAGGGGGCTCGCATCAGCGTGGTGAGCGGCAACTTCGTCACCGCCCAGCCGCTGGGTGTGGATGACGGCATCGACTTCTGCCACAGCGGCCGGGTGCGTCGCATCGATGTGGAGGGGATCACCCGCCAGCTGGATCAGCACGGCCTGGTGCTCATCTCCCCCATCGGCTGCTCGGTCACCGGCGAGAGCTTCAACCTGAGCTCGGAAGAGGTAGCCCGCCGGGTGGCGGTGGATCTCAAAGCCGACAAGCTCATCTGCTTCAGCAGCACCCAGGGGGTAATGGACAGGCACGGGGAGGCCATCTCCGAGCTCTTCCCCGAGCAGGCCGAAGAGCTGCTGGTGGCGCTGGAGCAGGCGGGGGAAGAGATGTCAGGCACCGCCCGCTACCTGCGCGCGGCCATCGCCTCCTGCCGGGGTGGCGTGCCCCGCTCCCACCTGGTGAGCTATCAGGACGACGGCGCCATGCTGCAGGAGCTGTTCAGCCGCGAGGGGCTGGGTACCCAGATCGTGCGCGAAAGCGCCGAGCGGGCCCGGGCCGCCACCATTGAGGACATCGGCGGCATCCTGGATCTCATCCGTCCGCTGGAGGAGGAAGGGATCCTGGTGCGCCGCTCCCGGGAGCAGCTGGAGATGGAGATAGACAAGTTCACCATCATCGAGCGGGACGGCCTCATCATCGGCTGCGCCGCGCTCTATTGCTTCATGGAAGAAGCCATGGCCGAGATGGCCTGTGTCGCCATCCACCCGGAGTATCGCAACTCCAACCGGGGAGACACCCTGATCGCCAAGGTGGCCGAGCGAGCCAAGCGGCTCGGCATCCGTCGTCTGTTCGTGCTTACCACCCGCTCCATCCACTGGTTCCGGGAGCGGGGCTTCGATCCCCTGGAAGTCGAAGATCTGCCGGTGGAGCGCCAGCGCTTCTACAACTGGCAGCGTCGCTCCAAGGTTTTGTCCAAGACCATTTCGTAACTGATTGATCTTGTGCCTGGTTACCGTCAATTTTGTTCTTTTTTACGAACTCGATTGACAGTGCAATCCAGACCAAGGTATTTGTACATGCACGCCACCTGTCACAGGTGGCACCAGAAGAGGAGCGCTGCCCAGGCAGCCCAGGGGAGGACACCAGTGTCCGGTGAACTTGGGTCAGGGGGAGCAGCGCCGAGACGAGGCGAGTGACTGGACACCGCCACGTCGGCTGCGGGGGCTGAATCCCCCGGGTTGTCATCGGTAGTGGTCATCCCACACCGCGCCCCACTTGGGGCGGGTACGGGATGGGCTCTGCAGGTGGAGTGCTTCTGGCCGGGATCCTCGCGTTTTCCTGCCATTTTTTGCCTCCTCCTCTCTATTTGCCCGATGAAACCGGATTTTCACCTTGAGACAGGAGTATGCAATGAACCCGATCAATGTCGCCAAGTTTGGCGGAACCAGCGTCGCCAATGCCGCGGCCATGAACCACTGCGCCGACGTGGTGCTGGCCAATCCGGCGACCCGGGTGGTGGTGCTGAGCGCCAGCGCCGGCGTCACCAACCTGCTGGTGAGCCTGGCTCAGGGTGAACTGGACGAAGCCGGACAGGATGCCCAGCTTGCCAGGCTTGCCGACATCCAGCTGGCCATTCTGGCCGCCCTTGGCAACCCGAGCGACGTGAGCGCCCTCATCCATGCCCAGCTCGGCGACATTCGCACCATGGCCCGTCAGGCCAGTCAGCACACCGACGCCGAACTCGCCGATCGCCTCATCGCCTGCGGCGAGCTGATGTCCACCCGTCTCTTCACCGAACTCCTGCACCAGCGCGGGGTCAAGGCCCAGTGGCAGGATGCGCGCCAACTGCTGCGCACCGACAGCCGCTTTGGCAAGGCCACCGTGGATCTCGCGGCGACCCGCGCCCTCTGCCAGCAGGCGGTGGGCCCGTTGCTGGGTGACAGCCTGGTCATCACCCAGGGCTTCATCGGTGCCGACGGCGATGGTCGCACCACCACCCTCGGCCGTGGCGGCTCCGACTACAGCGCGGCCCTCCTGGCCGAGGCACTGGACGCAGGCAGCATCGAGATCTGGACCGACGTGCCCGGCATCTACACCACGGATCCCCGCCTGGTTACCCGCGCCCGCCCCATCCCCGAAATCAGCTTCGTGGAGGCGGCGGAGATGGCCACCTTCGGCGCCAAGGTGCTGCACCCGGCCACCCTGCAACCCGCGCTGCGCCAGGACATCCCGGTGTTCGTGGGCTCCGCCAAGGACCCCGCCGCCGGTGGCACCTGGATCCGCGCCACCACCCGCAGCAACCCGCTGTTCCGGGCCGTGGCCCTGCGCCGCCAGCAGGTGCTGGTGACCCTGCACAGCCTCAACATGTTCCACGCCTACGGCTTCCTGGCCGAGGTGTTCGGCATCCTGGCCCGTCACCGCATCTCGGTGGATCTCATCACCACCTCCGAGGTGAGCGTCTCCCTGACCCTGGATCACACCGGCAGCCAGAGCAACGGCGAACCCATCCTGAACGACAAGGTGCTGGCGGAGCTCGGCCAGCTGTGCAAGGTGGAAGTGGAGACCGGTTTCGCCCTGGTGGCGCTCATCGGCAACCGCATGAGCGAAGCGGCCGGGGTGGGCAGCCAGGTGTTCGACGCCATCCGCGAGCACAACATCCGGATGATCTGCTACGGCGCCAGCGCCCACAACCTCTGCTTCCTGGTCAAAGAGGACGAGGCGGGCCACATCGTCAATTGCCTGCACCGGGAACTGCTCGACTGAGTCGCCCCGGCGCTGGCACACAACGAGCCTCGTCCGCCCCATCACACCCGGGGCGGCCTTCCCCACTCAGCAAAGAGGGGCGCCGCGGCGCCCCTCTTGTCACTCTTCTTCCACCATCAGCTGGTGACCAGGGTAGCCCGGGTGGGCAGCAGATTGGCCCGGATCTGCTCGCGCAACCCTCCCAGCCGTTGCAGCAACCCGGCCTGACCGAGCCCCGCTTCGTCAGGGGCCAGATTGTCCACCAGGGCCGGGAAGTGCTCCCGTACCGCCTGCTCCAGCCAGTCGAGGCGGCGCAAGGTGAGCGGGCCGCAGCTCTTGCCGCTGAGGTCGTCCAGGATGTCGAGCCGATGGCTGCGGTACATGTCGCGCCACCAGTTGGCCGCCAGCGCCTCGTCGCTTGCCAGCGCCGCACTCCACTCCCCCACCAGTCCCTGCATCCGCGCCAGCACGGGGGCGCTCGCCCCCTCCCGCGACAGGTATTGCAGCTCTCCCCTGGCCCAGGCGAGGCAGAGCTCGCGCCAGCGGCGAAACAGCGGCAAGGGATCCGCCTCGTCCAGCCAGAGCCCGGAGAGGGTGCGGGTTTCCAACCGCTCAGGCACATGGAAGTCGGGATCGGTGAGGCCGTTGGAATTGAACTCGTGCAGGGGATCGAAGGGCCACATGTAGCCAAAATCGAACACCGAGATATGCTGGCCGTCATCCAGCAGGTTACCCGGGCTCGGATCCCAGTCAAACCAGCCCCAGCGGGCCAGCTCCGCCTCCACCGCCAGCATCTGCGCCAGGTTGCGCTCGCAGAGCGTGCGCACCGGCTCCCCCCGCAGCCAGGGGGAGACCAGCACCCCGGCCCGGGCGGAGCCGAAACTGGTGCAGACCACGTTGGAGAGGATGGTGGGGTGCAGCTCCCGCAGGCTCTCTATCTCCCGACGCCGCTCCAGCTCGGTGAGAAAGGCGGTCTTGCCGTCCACATTGGCCACCAGAGAGTCCTGGCGGCAGCGTTTCAGGCACCAGTGGTGCCCCTCCACCTTGAGATGGAACACCTCGGCGGTGAGCCCGTGACCGTAGACCTTGACGACGTCCGGGTGATCCTCGGTCAGCCGGACGAGCTGGGGCAGCGGCAGCGGGCAGTCCCGCTCCCGCCCGATCCGGATCTCTTCTTTGCTCTCCAGCATCTGGAGCAATCTGGCCTGACGCGCCGCAACTTTGGGATTCATACATGTACCTCCAACCGTTACTGAGAGACTAAACAGCGCCCCCCTCCCAGACCAGCAGCAAAGGCTCATGATGACGCTTTCATCACAGAATGAGTGCCCCTGGCGGATCGGGATCACAAATTGCTTCACAGTGCTCATCACGGAATATTCATCTTGTTGTCATTAAATTGACATCAAGGAACAAGCCACGCACCATCGGGTCAAAATAGAGGCAGTCGTCGCTGCCATGACCGCTCCAAGGATGAGCCCTTATGAATGCCCCCGTCACCGGCCACCGCCCCGCCTCCCAGCCCCTGGCCGGGCTGTTGCTGGGTCTGCTGACCGCCCTGCTGCTGCTGACCCTCGCCCTGCCGCTGCTCAACCCCGTCAGCTGGCTCGGGCGTGCCGCCCCCCTCATTCTGGGCCCGGCGGATCAGCCCATCGCGACCCTCAATCGCTACAGCCTGCTCTACAAAAGTGACAACCGGGGCTTCTATCTGGTGGTGCGCAGCCAGTGGCAACTGCTCAAACCCCTGCAGGAGGGGGACAAGGTGCGGGTGGAGCTGCTCAACGACAAAGGGGTGCGCATCGATCAGCTGAGCCAGGCGGTGGACAAGCGCCAGAAGTGCCGCAAGGAGCGCTGCACCCTGAGCCTCAACAGCGCCCTGCGCGCTCCCGACGACGCCCTGGACAGCCGCTACCAGCTGCGCATCGGGCTGCTGCTGGCAGACAGGCCGGAGAGCGCCGAATATAGCCAGATCCTCCAGACCCTGCCGGAGCGCGGTTTCAACCTCCTCTACCTGATGACCAGCCTGCTGCTGGTGCTGCTGGTGAGCGCCGCCGTGCTCAAGGCCCTGCTGCCGCGGCTGCGCCGAAGCTACCGCGCCCGGGTGGCAGGCAGCCTGCTGCTCGGCAACCTCACCTTCGTGCTGCTCCACGGCTTCGTGGTGTTCAAGCTGGGGGAATTCCTGTTCTGGTCGGGCTTTCGGCCCGAGCACTACTACCTCGCCTGGGGCAGCATGGTGCTGGGCTGGAGCCTCTGCGCCCTCGCGGGCTTCAGTCTCTATATGGGGCTGCTCTTCACCGCCCTCTCGGGCATCGGGCTGCTCGCCAACTTCATGAAGATCGCCATCTACGGGGTGCCGCTGGGGGGGGACGATCTGGGCAACCTGCTGGCCCTGCTGCACATCCTGCTCGATCAGCACCCTGTGGTGCCGGTGCTCGTCGTGCTGGGGCTCCTCTTTCTGGTGTGGCGCTTCGCCCTCTCCCGCTGGATCCTGCGGGGCTTGCTGCGCACCGCCGCCGCCACCGCCGCCTTCTTTGCCCTCTGCGTGTTCGCCACCCAGACCGGCAACAAGCTGCTCGGGGCCAACATCCGCTACGTGGACAGGGCGGTGAACTACCACAGGGACATCATCCGCGCCGGCCCCGGCCTCTACCTGTTCAATCTGGTGGACGAGATGCTGCAAAGTGGCAACGTGTTTCGCTACCCCTTGCAGATCAACGAGCGCACCCCGGAGCTGAGCCTGCCCGCCCAGCCCAGGGCTCCCCGCTTCGATCTGGTGATCGTGCTGCAATACGAGTCGCTCTGGCTTGACTGGCAGGGCCGTCTCTGCGCCCCCGCCCCCACCTTGAGCCTGCCCGCCAGCGTGGCCCAATGGCGCAAGACCATCCACTCCCCCACCACGGGCGGCATGACGGTACTGGCGGAGTTCGAGATGAACACCGGCCTGCCGGTGGGCCTGCTCAAACAGGGGGTGGTGCCCTACTACTACCTCTCGGACCGGGTGCCCGGCCTTGCGCGCAGTGCAGCCCAAAGCGGCTACCAGACCCTGTTCGCCCACCCCTATGTGGAGAAGTTCTGGGGCCGCGCCAAGGCGATCCCGGCCCTCGGCTATCAGGAGCGCTGGTTCGATACCCGCTTCACCGCCCTCGAGCACAAGGGGCTCTACATCTCCGACGATGCCCTCATCGATCACCTGCTCAAACGCAGCAACCAGGACGATCAGCCCCTGTTCGCCTACGCGGTCACCATGCAGGGGCACGGCCCCTTCGACGGGGATCGCTACCGGGCCCAGCAACGCAGCGGCGCCTGCCCGGATCAGAGCCCGGCGGATACCCAGTTGCTCAACACCTACTACACCGGGGTGGTGGATGCCATGGCCTCCCTGGAGCGGCTGCTCAAGACCCTGGACAACTCCGGCAAGCGCTACCTGGTGGTGGCCTTCGGGGACCACCAGCCCTTCCTGATGTCGGCGGGCAAGGGTATCCACGGCGCCAAACCGCCACGGGATGCCAGCTACCAGATCCCCATGATGGCCTTCACCCGGGCCGGGGACGGGCTGGATCTCGCCCGCCAGTTCGACCCGGTGCGCCAGCTCTACCAGATGGGCCAGGCCACAAGGCAGCTGCTGGCGGGGGACCTCACCCCCATCCGGGACCAACCCCTGCTCCACCCGGTGCTCGGGGAGGAGAAAGGCTTCGACCCCTCCCCCCTGGTGCCGCAGATCCGCGCCAGCTTCCGGCCCGATGCATTGCCCTGATCGATTGAGACACGAGGGACACAGATCCTTGCAACACCTTCCGGGCCGATGCCCTGCCCTGATCCGCAGCGAACTAGCAGACGACAAAGAGGTCGCCCGGGCGGCCTCTTTTTATGGGCGGGATGCGAGTACAGTGCCGCCTGCACCTCGCCATGTTCGTCCCGACCTGGGCTCTACGACCCCTGCCAGGTCATTTTTTGTTTAGATATATCAAACGATAACTCACTATCGAATAGTAAAATTGAACAACTTTGCCGACCTTCAGGCCCTGTGCCCCCCATGTTCCCGCACCTTCTCCGGGCCGGGCCATTTTCTCCCTCATTCCCGGCCAGCCCAGAACCATCGGAGCGTTCGATACGTTCAGGCCTTGAGCCCCACTCACTTGCACCCACCTTTGCGCGTCACACCCAACAAAAAGCCGACCTAGGGGTCGGCTTGTGACGGGGCGTTTGGCCATGCAGGGCCGGGCACTGGCGGGCTAGATCACCACGGCGGTGCCGCTGATGCTGACCATCAGCATGCTGCCGTTCTGGCCCACCACCTCGTAGTCGATGTCGATGCCCACCACGGCGTTGGCCCCCAGCGCCTGGGCACGCTCCTTGAGCTCCTCGAAGGCGATCTCCCGGGCCCGGGCCAGCTCTTTTTCGTAGGCGCCGGAGCGGCCGCCGATGATGTCGCGGATACCGGCGAACAGATCCTTGAAGATGTTGGCGCCGAGGATGGCTTCGCCCACGACGATGCCGCGGTACTCGCGAATGGTCTTGCCTTCCAGGGTGGGAGTAGTTGAGAGGATCATGAGGTCTCCTGTGAGTTAGGCTGGGTGCGCGAAGCACCGTTGCCGTCATGGTAGCAAGGCGTTTGCCAAAGCATAAGCCCGGCGTGGCCAGGGGCTTCAAGCACAGCGCCCGCCAGGTTCATCAAGGTGCCATCCATACGGCCTGTGTCGTGACACTTTCCCCGCAAAGCGACCTTGGGCACCGGTGCTGGGGAGAGGGCTTCCGGCCACGATGAAAGCGGGACCTTGATGATGCAGACACGACTGCAGTTGCCTAGGCCCTCTGCGTCTTCGCCCTGGACGGCGGCAGGCGCTGTCAGGAGCGACTCGCGTCGGCCATAAAAAAAGGAGAGGCAAGCCTCTCCTTTTTGATGTTCGCAGCGGCAGCCGCCATGCACTCAGTGCAGCTTCATGCTCGGGCGCAGCACCCGGTTGATGCGGCCCACCAGCATGATGAGGCCGGTCTTGATGTAGCCGTGCAGGGCCACCTGGTGCATCCGGTAGAGGGAGATGTAGACGATGCGGGCGATGTAGCCCTCCACCATCATGGAGCCCCGCATCAGGTTGCCCATCAGGCTGCCCACGGTGGAGAAGCGGCTCAAGGAGACCAGGGAGCCGTGATCGTGATAGCGGTAGGGCTTCATCTCGCCGCCGTTCATCTTGGCCAGGATGTTCTTGAACGCCTGGGTCGCCATCTGGTGGGCGGACTGGGCGCGGGGCGGCACGAACTTGCCGTCCGGCTGCGGGCAGGCGGCGCAGTCGCCGATGACGAAGATGTTCTCGTCCCGGGTGGTCTGCAGGGTCTCGTGGACCACCAGCTGGTTGATGCGGTTGGTTTCCAGGCCCGCGATCTCCTTCATGAAGTCCGGCGCCTTGATGCCCGCGGCCCACACCATGAGGTCTGCTTCAATCAGCTCCCCATCCTTGGTGTGCAGGCCCTCGGCGGTCGCCTCGGTGATCATGGTGGCGGTGCGCACGTCCACGCCCAGCTTCACCAGCTCCTGATGGGCGGAGCCGCTGATGCGCTCCGGCAGGGCCGGCAGGATGCGGGGGCCCGCTTCCACCAGGGTCACCTTGAGGCTGTCTGTAGTGAGGTTCTTGAAGCCGTAGGCGTAGAGCTGCTCCACCGCGTTGTAGAGCTCGGCGGAGAGCTCGACGCCGGTGGCGCCGCCGCCGACGATGGCGATCTTCACCTTGTCACCGGGCTGGTATTCGGTGGCGAACTGCAGGAAGCGGTTCATCATGCTGTTGTAGAAGCGGTGCGCCTGTGAGGGGCTGTCCAGGAAGATGCAGTGATCCTTGATGCCCTTGGTGTTGAAGTCGTTGGAGACCGAGCCGATGGCCATCACCAGAATGTCGTAAGCCACTTCCCGCTCGTTGACCACCAGGGCGCCGCTCTCGTCGTGGATGGGGGCCAGCACGATGCGTTTCTCGTCGCGCTTGATGTCGGTCAGGCTGCCGAGCTGGAATTCGAAGCCGTGGTTCTTGGCGTGGGACTGGTAGCTCAGGGCATCGATGCCCGCATCCATGGAGCCGGTGGCCACTTCGTGCAGCAGGGGCTTCCACAGGTGGGTGCGATTGCGATCCACCAGGGTGATCCTGGCCTTGTTCTTCTTGCCCAGCTTGCGGCCCAGGCTGGTCGCAAGCTCGAGACCACCGGCGCCACCGCCTACAACGACAATATTCATCATGATGATTTTCCTTGGTTCCTCAAAACGAAAGGGAGCCATTGGCTCCCTAAAACGAAATCGGTTGACGTGATGGCTCAGGCTTCTTTGAAGGCCTTCATCCGTTGCAGATGGTGCGAGATGTTCTTGAACTTATGGGTCTCGCGCTCATCCCATACGATGTCGTAATAGTTCTTCAATTCACGTTCAGTGTCCCGATTATCGCGGATTTCATCCTGAACGGAAAGGATGCACAGGCAGTTTCCTGAATTTTTATTACGAAATTCGGTTACACACTTGGTGCCGATGTCCTCGTACTCTTCCGGCCTGTCGATCTTGCCCTGCATGTTCTCTTCCGGGTGCAGGTTGGGGTTGAAGACCACCTGCTTGATGCCGCACAGAAACCCGATCCGCTCGCTCCAGTAGCCACCCAGGCCCACGCCGCAGATGAGGGGTTTGGGATCCGTGCTCATGTCGAGCTGCTTCTTCACTTCCTTGAGCAGATGGCTCATGTCGTGGCGGGGGTGAACCGTGCTGTAGTGCACGAAACGCACATCATCATCGATAAACTGCAACTGCAGCACTTTTTCATGATTGCCGGGGCTGGTGGCATCAAAGCCATGCAGATAGATGATCATGGACAAGACCTCAAAAACTGTGTCGGTTCTATCGAAACTACCCCAGCGACAGGGCCTTGCGCCACCAAAACATCCCACTTTCTTGCTTTGGATCACGCCCCTTCGGGCCACCAAACCGCGCGTCGGGGCCGCTGTGGCAGCGCCATGCCCCGGCGGGACATGGCGCAAACCGGGTCTGGCGAGGTTAACCGCCGCACTGGGCGAAGCGCGCCACCGCCGCTTCCACCAGGGCCAGGCTCCCCTGCCAGAAGGCGGGCTCGCGAATGTCCTGCCCCAAATGCCGTTCGACCAGCTCTTCGGCGCTCATGCGACCTGTGTCTCGCAGCAGGGCGCGGTAGGCCTTCGCCACCCCCGCCTCCCCTGCGGCCTGGCGGCTCATCAGCTGCTGATAGACCCCGAGGCTGAACAGATAGCCAAAGAGGTAGGGGTAGTTGTAAAAACCGAAGCCCGCGATGGAGAAGTGCGCCTTGGCGGCCCAGAACAGGGGGTGATAGCGGTCGAGGCTCTGCTCGTACCAGCGCCCCCAGGCCTCGTCGGTGAGCCCCTTGAGCCGGGCCGACGACACATAGCCCTGCTCGCGCTCGGCCACCAGGGCCCGCTCGAAGTCGAAGCGGGCCGGGATGTTGACCAGGAAGGTGGCGGCGCCATCGGCATCCGCCCAGGCGATGGCCAGACGCTCCTCGACGCTTCGGGCCTGCTCGTAGAGGGCGCTGCGCACCAGGGTTTCGGCGAAGATGGAGGCGGTCTCCGCGAGCGTCATGGGGTAGCTGCGCTGGCTCATGGGCAAGTCGCGGATGAGCCAGTTGTGCCAGGCGTGACCGAGCTCGTGGGCCAGCGTGATAACGTTGTCCATGGTGCCCGCATAGGTGATGAAGACCCGCGGCTCCACCGGCTCGGCAAACTTGGTGCAATAGGCCCCGGTGCGCCGGTTGGGGGTGGGGGCGGCATCAATCCAGCCGCGCTCGGCCATCATGCGGGCAAAGTCCCCCATCTCGGGGTCAAAGCGCGCGAAGGCCTGGGCGATGATGTCGACCGCCTCCTCGAAGGGGATCTCCCGGCGGCTGGCGGCAGGGGGCGGCGCAAAGAGATCCTCCGGCCCCAGCACCTCGAGGCCGAGGTGACCGGCCATCAGCCCCAGGGCCCGCTGGCCCAGATGACGGGCCTGCCAGGTCTCCGTCATCAGGGTATCCAGAGTCGCCCGCTCGATGTGGCTCTGGTGGCAGGAGAGATCCAGGGCATCGAGGCGCCGGTGTTTGCCGCGCTGGCGCGAGAGCTCCAGGCGCCAGCCGTTGAGGGCGTTGAGGATGGCCGCCACCGTCTCCTGCTCCCCTTCCCAGCCGGCGCTGATGGCATCGAAGGCCTCTTTGCGCAGGGCACGATCCGGGCTGGAGAGCAGGTTGCTCGCCTCTGCCAGCCCCATCTCGCGGCCCGCGATCACCAGCCTTATCTTGCCCACCAGATCGTTGTAGAGGTTGCCCCAGGCGTGCAGGCCGTCGGTGCCAAGGCCGATGACCAGCTGCTCCGCCTCCACCGGCAGCCGCTGATCCTGCAGGCGACGCTCGTGGCGCAGCCGGTACCCCTCCTCCCCGAGCAGGGGGTCGGCCATCAGTTGCTCAAACTCGGACGCAGGCAGCCCCAGCATCAGATCTTCGATGGGGGCAAGCGTCTTGAACAGATCCGCATTGAGGGCACGGGCCCGGGAGGCAACCTGCTTGGCGAGGGGATCCCGGGCGTCCTGGCTCCCCTTGCAGGCGGCCAGCACGGCGATGTTCCAGCCGATGTCGCGAATGCGCCGGGCCCGCAGGCGTACCTCCCTGAGGAAGTCCTGCAAGGCGCCTGGGGTGCGAGGCACCTGGGCCAGTCCCTCGATAAAACCGCTCAGCTCGGCCAGGCTGGCGCGGGCCAGGCTCATGTCAGCCTCGAGGACACAGCTGTCGAGGGAGGGGTAGATGTGATCATTTTGCCACTGCTGTGGATAGACTCGTTGTTGCATCGAACGCTCATCGTCAGGGACGGGCATCGCCCGTCGTGAAATCCAGGTGGCCAGAGCCACCACCTTCGCGGGCAGGCATCACACCAGCCGCTCGAGGCGCACCACCGCCTCTTCCACATAGCGCAGGCTCTCCTGCCAGAACCCGGGTTCGCGGATGTCGACCCCCAGGTGCTTCTCCACCAGCGCCTCGGCGCTCATGCGGCCGGTATCTCGCAGCAGGGCGCGATAGGCGGGCACAAACTCGCCCCCGGCCCGCGCATGCTGGGCATAGAGCCCCAGGCTGAAGAGATAGCCAAACAGATAGGGGTAGTTGTAGAACCCGGACTCGGCGATGGAGAAGTGACCCTTGCTGGCCCAGAACAGCTCGTCATACTGGCTGAGGGCGTCACCATAGCACTGCTGCTGCGCCGATTTCATCATCTCCCGCATCTGGCTCGCCCCCACGTAACCCGCCTCCCGCGCCGTCACCAGGGCGCGCTCGAAGGCAAAGCGGGCGGGGATGTCGAGGAGCAGGCTCGCGGCCCGCTCCCCGTCCAGCCAGGCGATGGCCCGGCGCTGCTCCACCTTGTCGGTGGCGGCCAGCAGGGCATCGCGCACCAGGATCTCGGCAAAGAGGGAGGCGGTCTCCGCCAGCGTCTTGGGGTAGCCCCGCTGTTCGAAGGGAAGATCCCGCAGCAACCAGCTGTGCCAGGCGTGGCCGAGCTCATGGGCCAGGGTGATGACGTTGTCCATGGTCCCCTCGAAGGTGAGGAAGACCCTTGGCTCGGGCGGATCGGCATACTCGGTGCAATAGGCGCCGCTTCGCCTGTGCTCGCTCGGGGCCGCATCGATCCACCCCTTGTCGGCCATCATGCGGACAAACGCCCCCATCTCGGGATCGAAGGCGGCAAAGGCCTCCATCACCAGATTCAGCGCCTGCTCGAAGCCGAACTTGCCGTGTACGGCCTGGGGCGCCGGGGCAAAGAGATCCCAGGGGGCGAAGTCGGTGATCTGCTGGGCACAGGCCATGGCACGCAAGGCGCGGCGCCCGAGCTCCCTGTGCTCCCCGGCCGCCGCCATCAGGGTCTCCAGGGTCGCGCCCGTGATGTGTTCCTGATGGCAGGTGACCTCGAGGGCATCCAGCCTGCGCCCCTTGCCGCGCTGGCGGCCGAGCTCGTTGCGCCAGCCGTTGATGGCGTTGAGAATGGCGGCCACCGTCTCCTGCTCCGCCTCCCAGGCGCCCTGGATGGCGTGCCAGGCGCTGGCGCGCCGCGCCCTGTCCGGGTGGGCGAGCAGGTTGTCCGCCTGGGCAAGCCCCATGGGCACCCCCTCCACCACCGGCAGCAGCCGCCCCACCAGGTTGTCGTAGAGATCCCCCCACCCCTGCAGGCCGTCCACCGCCAACCCCTCGATGAGCTGCTCGCTCTCGAGCGAAAGCCACTGATCCTGCAGCGCTCTGTCGTGATGGATGTGGTAGGCCAGCTCGAAGAGTTCGGGGTCTTGCAGCAGGGTGCGCACCAGTGACTCGGGGGCGCGAACCCAGAACAGGTCCACCGGCTTGCTGCGCTGGGCCAGGGTCGCCTCCAGCTGCTGGCCCCGGGAGAGCAGTACCCGGGCCTCCTCGTCGCGCCCGTTCTGGCTCAGCCGGTTGTAACCATAGACCTGACTGTTCCAGGCCAGGCTCTTCACCCCGTTGGCCTCGCGGCGGATGGCCCGCAACAGGTGGCGCAGGGCATTGGCATCCGCAACGGGATGGGCGGGATCCGGCAGGTCCGCCAGGAGGGCGTCAAGCCGGGTAAGGGCACGGGCAGCCTCCTGGAAGGCGGCCTCGATGGCAGGATCGTCGGGGGCGGCATAGATGTGATCATCTCGCCAAACGGGTGGTTTCATGGTTGTCCTTGTCTGTTTGCGTCCATATCGGGTCACCCCGCCTCTGCGGGCGGGTGAAACCGGATAGTACGAAGGGGGCCTGGCACTTGCCTAGCCCCCATTCGAGGCAACCAGCAGAAGAGCGCCCCCGGGTGCGACGGCCCCTGTCGGCCCTCCCCCGACAAGCGACCTATTTGGCGGGCTGAAGCCTGCTCATCAGGGTCATGGCCACCACCAGCACCAGCCCTGCCACCACGCCTGCCAGAGCGCTCAGCAGGGTGGGCGTCACCACGGCCAGTACCCCGCCGACCCCGGGCAGGGCGGCCACCGTGCCCGCCGTCCCTTCGATGAGATGATGGAGGAAGGGCCAGCCATGGACCAGAATGCCGCCGCCGACCATGAACATGGCGATGGTGCCCACCAGGGCAAGCAGGTGCATCAGACGGGGCGCCGTCACCAGCAGCCCCTGCCCCACCGCCCGGCGCACGGCGCCGCCATCGGGCTTTTGCAGCAGGTGCAGACCGATGTCGTCGAGCTTGACGATGAGCCCCACCAGGCCATAGACCCCGACGGTCATCAGCAGGGCGATGCCCGCTACCACAGCGATCTGCAGGCCCAGGCTCGACCCCTGCACGGTGCCGAGGGCGATGACGATGATCTCCGCCGAGAGGATGAAATCGGTGCGAATAGCCCCCTTCACCTTCTGGCGCTCATAGGCCGCCAGATCCTCGGGCACCGGCGCCGCCTGATGCGCCTTTTCCTCGTGGGGCAGGAACTTGTGGACCAGCTTCTCCGCCCCCTCGAAACAGAGGTAGGCCCCCCCCAGCATCAGGAGCGGGGTGATGAGCCAGGGGATGAGGGCACTGATGGCGATGGCGGCAGGCACCAGGATGAGCTTGTTGCGAAACGACCCCTTAGCCACCGCCCACACCACCGGCAGCTCACGCTCGGCCCGCACCCCGGAGACCTGCTCTGCATTGAGGGCGAGATCGTCCCCCAGCACCCCGGCCGTCTTCTTCGCCGCCACCTTGGTCATCAGGGCGACATCATCGAGCACGCTGGCAATATCATCGAGCAGGGTCAACAAACTGGCTCCGGCCATATCTGGCATTCCTTCTATTGAGTGGGACACATCCGGGCTGCCCCGGTCAGGGTGATGAGGGGGTCAGGGGATCACTGGCCCATCCGGGGATCACCCTTTGGGGCAAAAGATGGCACAGTGTAACGGGAAGCCGCCACGGCGGCAGCCCCCCATGGCAGATCCCCTGCTCCGTTTTCACCTCACGGCCACCGGCCCAAGGAGTTCCCATGCAACCCTGGCAACCTCTGCTCGACTTCTGGTTTGGCGATGACGCAGACGACGCCCCCCGTGCCGCCCGTCAGGCCCCCCTCTGGTGGGGCAAGAGCAGCGAGACCGATGCCCTGCTGGCCTCACGCTTCGGCGAACTGGCGGCCCGTGCCGCAGCGGGCGAGCTCGCCCATTGGGAGGGCGATCCCGCAGGGCGCCTGGCCCTCATCCTGCTGCTGGACCAGCTGCCGCGAAACCTTCACCGCCACACCCCCGCCGCCTTCGCCCAGGACGACAAGGCCAGGGCGCTGTGCCTCAAGGGGCTCACCCTCGGGGTCGACAAGGGGCTCTCGCCGCTGGCCCGGGTCTTCTTCTATCTGCCCCTCGAGCACGCGGAGTCCAGAGAGCAGCAGGCCAGAAGCGTCGCCCTGTTCGAGGCCCTGGCCGACGAGCAGGCCACAGGCCCGGCCTGTGCCACCTTCGAAGGCTTTGCCGACTTTGCCCGGCGCCACCAGGTGATCGTCGATCGCTTTGGCCGCTTCCCCCACCGCAACGCCATCCTGGGCAGGGCGAGCACGGAGGAAGAGGCCGCCTTCCTGCAACAGCCCGGTTCGGGGTTCTGACATAAAAAAATCCCCGCCATGGGCATGGCGGGGAGAGAACAACCGATCCGCGCATCACTGGATGCGATAGCGGGAGATCTGCTGGTGGATATTCTCCGTGGTCACGTTCAGCTCCTCTGCGGCGGCGGAGGTCTCCTCCGCCGTGCTGCTGGTCTGCTGCACCACCTGGGCTATCTGCTCGACCTGGAGGGCGATGGATTCCGCCGCAGAGGTCTGCTCGCGGATGGCCAGGGTGATCTCGCCGACCTGATCCATGACGCGATGGGAGGCCTGGCGGATCTGGGTGATGATGGCCCCGCTTTCCGTCGCCATGGCCACCCCTTGCGCCACCTTCTCCTCCACCAGGACCATTCTGGCCACCGTGGCCTCGGACCCTTGCTGGATAGCCTCCACCGTCCTTGAGATCTCCTGGGTCGACTGGGCCGTCCGCTCCGCCAGCTTGCGCACCTCGTCGGCGACCACCGCAAAGCCGCGTCCCTGCTCACCGGCCCGCGCCGCCTCGATGGCGGCGTTGAGCGCCAGCAGGTTGGTCTGCCCCGCCACATCGTTGATGACGTTCACCACCCCACCGATGCGGGAGATCCCCTCCCCCAGCGCCGTCACATCGCGGGAGGCCTGACGAATGGCGTCGGCGATGTCGTTGATGGCGAGCACAGTGCGCTCTATGGTGGCCCCGCCGTCACTGGCGAGCTTGCCGGATTCATTGGTGATGCGACTGGTCTCCTGGGTGCGCTGGGAGATGTCCGTGATGCTCACGCTCATCTCCTCCACCCCGGCGGCGATAAGGCTGGTGGCGTCATTGGCCTGACTCGCCGACTCCGCCATGTGCTGGGCCGCCTGGGAGAGGGACTCTGCCGTGCTCTTGATCTGCAGGCTGCCCACCGAAAACTCGGTGAAGGTCTGCTGCAAGGTGTCCAGCAGGCGGTTGACCGCCGTCAGCGTCTGGCCGATCTCGTCCTGCTGGCTCACATTGGCCCGCAGGGTGAAGTTCAGGTCGCGCTGGATCTCGGACAGGGTCGCCATGGCCAGACGGAGGGGATTGGCGACCTGCCTGAACAGCCAGAGAAAGAGCACCAGCGTGAGGGCACCCGTGCCCACCGAGATGAACAACAGTGCCTGCATGCTGCTATCGGCATTCTGCTCGCCTCGCAGCTTGACGGCGTCACCTTGCTGGATGTTGAAGTGGACGTGCTTGTCGATGGCCTTGGTAAGCTGCTCATACAAGGGGGCAAGCTCCTTGTCGATCGCCTCTCTGGCCTCCACATTCTTGTTCTCGCGGGACAGGCGCAGGACGTCTTCGGAGGCTTTGTCGTACTGGGCAACCAGGCGCCGATCATCGGCGACGAGCTGCCTGTCCTCCTCATTGGAGATCATCCCGCTTTCATACTGGCTCAGCAGGGCGTCCATATTAGTGTGATAGGAAGCGATGCCCTGCTCTATCTGACTCATCTTGCCGTCGTCGGTGTTGAGCACGTGCGCCTGGATAAATGAATGCAGGGCGTAGAAGTCCGTTTCTATCTCCTTGATCGTGGAAATGCTGGGGACTGTGTTGTCTGTTACATAGCTGAGATCCGCATGGGCGGAGGAGAGTCTGCTGATACTGAACCAGCTGAGACACCCCAGGGCCAGCATGACCAGCAGGGCAATGAGTTGAAGCCGACGAGCGATATTCATGAGTGCTTACTCCATCCATAGACTCCTTGCCAGTGTAGCCGATGCGGGCCCCGAAAATAGCGCCTAAAACATGCATTTCATTACACTTTTCAACTTCTGCTCAGCCGCGTCACACCCGCCGCCCCAACCCGGCCTTCGGGACCACCGCGCCCCCTCTGGCAGAATGGAAAAAGGAAGGCATTCGCCTTCCTTTTTTGCCCGGGGCGGCCGCACTGGCCGCCCATGTGCCCCGTGACGGGGCGCTCGCCGGTCACGCCGCCTCGGCCAGCTCCTCCTCTTTTTTCTGGTAGGCCTGGGGGGAGAGCCCCAACAGCTCCTGCACGGTGGAGGCCACCGTGATGGAGGAGAGCGTCCCCACCAGGATGCCGACGAACAGGGTGAAGGAGAAGCCGTAGAGTGCGTCGCCGCCGAACAGGAGCAGGGCCCCCACGGTGAAGAGGGTGGTGCCCGAGGTGATCATGGTGCGGCTGAAGGTGGCCTTGATGGCCACGTCCGAGCACTCGTGGATCCCCATGCGGGTACGCGACCCCAGCAAGTCCCGCAACCGGTCCGAAATGACGATGCTGTCGTTGAGGGAGTAGCCTATCACCGCCATCAGGCCCGCGATGACGTTGAGGTCGAACTCGATGTCAAAGAGCGCGAGCAGCCCGATGGCAACCAGACCGTCGTGCAGCACCGACACCAGGATGCCGATGGCCTGGCGCCACTCGAAGCGCACCGCCAGGTAGGCGGAGATGGCGAGCGAGGCCACCAGCACCGCCAGCATCCCCTGCTGGAACAGCTCCGCGCCCACCTGGGGCCCGACGATGGTGGTGCGCAAGAGCTCCACCGGCAGGGCGAGTTGCTGCCCCAGCATGGTCGCCAGATCCTCCGCCGCCCAGGGCAGCTCGTGGGGGGGCAGCTTGATGAGCCACTCGCCGGGCACACCGGCGCCGTGCAGCTCCACCACCCCCGCCAGGGGCGCCGTCAGCAGGGCGTTGAGCTCATGGGCCTCCTTCAGGGTCTGGATGCGAAACTCCAGCAGGATCCCGCCGGTGAAATCGAGCCCGAGGGCGAGCCCTTTTGTCGCAAGGACGGCCACGCAGGCCAGAGTCAGCAGCACGGAGGCCCACAGCCCGATATAGCGCCAGCGGGTCAGCCCCATGGCCAGGATCATTCTCAGCATTGTTCTTCCCTCGACATCAGGTGGTTCAGGCTTCCCGGCAGGAAGCGGTCGGTGCGCAGGCCATACAGACTCACGGGCGCGGCGTCATGGTGATGAAGTCGGTTCATGGTCATACCCTCAGCAGCTTGGCGCGGCTGTTGCCCCACAGGGGGTTGATGATGGCGCGGGTGCCCCAGATGCCGGTCACCATGCTGGAGATGAGCCCCAGGATCAGGGTGATGGAGAAGCCCTGCAGCGGCCCGGAGCCGATGGCATAGAGCACCACGGCGCAGATGAGGGTGGTGATGTTGGCATCGAAGATGGTGCGAAACGCCGAGCGATAACCAAAGTCGATGGCGTTGGCCAAAGACCCCCCTTCCCGCAGCCGGTCCTTGATCCGCTCAAAAATCAGCACATGGGTATCCACCGCCATGCCGACGGTGAGCACCAGACCGGCGATCCCCGGCAGGGTCAGCACGGCCCCCGGCAGCACCGCCAGCATGCCCACCTGCATCAGGAGGTTGGCGACCAGCGCCGTGATGGCGACCCAGCCGAACTTGCGATACCAGGCCATCATGAACAGCATCATGCCCGCCATGCCGAACGCCAGGGCGGTGAAGCCCGCCTCGATGTTCTGCAGACCCAGGGTCGGGCCTATGCTGCGCTCTTCCAGGATCTTCAGCGGCGCGGTGAGGGCCCCGGCCCGCAGCAGCATGGCGAGCTCCTGGGCCTCGGGCAGGCTGCCGATCCCGGTGATGCGGAACTGGTTGCCAAGGGCGGTCTGGATGGTGGCGACGTTGATCACCTCGCTTCGGGCGCGCAGCTTGCCTTCGGCGTTGGTCTTGTACTCGGTGAAGACGGTGGCCATGGGCTTGCCCACGTGCTGGCGGCTGAACTGGTTCATCTTGCTCCCCCCCAGGGTGTCGAGCACGATGTTGACCTGGGGTTGCCCCATCTCCCCCATGTTGGCGCGAGCATCGACGATGTGCTCGCCGCTCAGCACCGGCTGGCGGGCCAGCCCCACCGCCTGGCCGCTGCGATCCGCCATGAAGAAGCGGCTGTCGGCCTTGGCTTCATAGAAGGCCAGGGACGCGGTGGCGCCGATCACCTCTTTCGCCTGCTTGGGGTTGTGCACCCCCGGCAGCTCGATGCGGATGCCGTCCTGCCCCTGACGCACCACCGAGGCCTCGACGATGCCGAGCTCGTTGATCCGCTTTTTCAGGATCGACAGGTTCTGGGTCACGGCGTTGTTCACCAGCAGGGTGCGCTCGGCGTCGCTCAGCACCAGGGTCAGTGCATTGCCGGAGCGGCTCAGTGTCCACTGATCCTGGCGGGTACCGGCACTCTCCTTGATGATGGAGAGCCAGGCCTCCTGCCCCGCCACGTCGGGCAGGGTGACGGCCACGCTCCCCTGGGCGGTGCGCATCACGCTGGCCCCCCGCAGGTTGGCCTCGCGAAAACGGGTGCGCAGGGTATCCACCAGGTTCTTGGTCTGGTTGTCGATGACAAAATCCACGTCCACCCCGATCAGCAACTGGGAGCCACCGCGCAGGTCCAGCCCGAGCTTGATGGGGTCGGCGCCGAGCCGGCTGATCCAGGCCGGGGCGTTAGAGTAGAACTCCAGGGTCAGGGCGGCGCTGTCCAGCCCCTGCTGCTCCAGCAACTGCTTGGCCAGTTGCTGCTCCCCCTGGCTGGCGAACACCAGCGCCATCCGGCCACCCTGGGCGATCTGCTTGAGGGGGTCGATGTGGTTCTCGGCCAGCAGGGTGCGCTGCGCGTCGCTCAGGCGCGACTGGCCGTGCAGCCCTAGGGAGGGCTGCTCACCGAAGAAGGTGGGCAGGGAATAGAACGCGAACGTGACCAGCATCAGCAGCAACAGGGCGTACTGCCACAGGCTCATGCGGTTCAACACGGTATGACTCTTTTTTCTCATGAAATCGGCCTCTGTCAGGCGATGGCAAGGGGCGACACCGGGGTCGCACCGTGCAAAAAAATGAAACAAGACAGCCTAGCCGTTCACTAAAAGTGAACAGCAACAGAGAGAAGATGAGGCAACAGGTGGCAAGCTGACCCCATCGGGGTCAGGCGAGGAAGCTCTGGGCGAAGCGGTACTGCAGATGCCGGCGCTGCAGGCGGCGCCTGTGAATGCCGGCGAAGTGATCGCGAAAGCTCGTCCCCGGGTAGAAGAGGGCGGCATAGAACAGCAGGCCGCACAGCAGCAGCAGGATCGCCTGCTGGGACCAGCTCATCACCAGCTCGTAGACCACGCTGCCGGGCTGATGATCGCGGCTCAGGGAGTGCTCGAGGCGCAGCAGGTGATTCTGGTGGGAGCCGACGAACTTGACGATGCCATCGTCACTGCCGCTGACGCCGTGGGCCGCCGGGCTTGCGTCGGCAGGCGCCGCCCCCTCCGCCAGCGAGTGGGCCTGCTGGGCCGAGGGCTGGAACGCGGGTACCCTGACCCCCTCCACCGAGAGGGTAGAGAACAACAGTGCGAGGGTGATGAGCAGGGTCATCGCCGCCAGTTTCACGTTGTCGGTCAGGTTCAAAAGTTAATTCCCACACAATAGAAAGGGCAAGCTACCACAGCCTGCCCCACAAGAACAAGGGCGGCAGGCCCGGGGCCCGCCGCCCTTGTGTTGTCTCACCGCGTCCTCAGCGGCTGCGGGTCATGCCCTCGAAGTCCTCTGCATAGTCCTTGAGCAGGGTGTAGAGGTGGGCCCGCTGGGAGAGATCCATGGAGTGGCTGAGATCGCTCAGCCACTGGATGGTACGCTGGCGGGACTGGTCCGTGTAGCCGGTGAAGCGGCCATCCATCAGGCCGTCCCCCTGCTGGAGCAAGCGGGTCAGCTCCTGGCCGAAATCCGGGCTCTGGCGCTGTTTCATCAGCCGATCCAGCTCCTTGGTCCAGGCCTCCTGAAAGTCGAGCCAGGGGGCCATCATCTCGTATTGCCACTCGGCCCACTGCGTGATGAGAGGCTCCTGGGCCGGCTTCACCTTGCCAATCCAGAACACCAGGCGCTCGTTCATCTTCTCCCGAAAGCCCTTGATCATCTCGGCCTTCGACTGGGTGGCAAAATCGTGCTGACGCTCCTGCTGGCGCTTCACCCGATCGGCCATGAAGCGAGCCACCTGCTCGTCGGTCAGGGTCTTGGCGAGGCGCACCGTGCGGGGAATGGCGTTCTCCAGGGTGCGGGTCAGGCTCGCCTGGGTTCTGTCCAGATGCAGGGTCACCTGGGCCGGGCTCATGGGGCTGGCCACCGCCTTGGCCAGGGCATCGAGATCCCGGGCATAGATGGGCAGCTCATGCTGCCGGTGCCAGGCCATCAGCCCCTTCACCTCCTGGTCCAGCAGCTTCTTCTGGCTGCGGTCCAGGGAGAAGTAGTCGTCCAGTTGCCAGACGATGGCCGAGTCGAGCCAGTAGTAGATCACCCGGGTGGCGCAACCCGTCAGCAGCAGGCAGAGCAGCAGCAGGCTCCAGCTACGCGGTTGACGCCATGAGAATGTGGTCACCATGCATGCCTCCCATTCATTGAATACACGCGTCGCGCGTGCCGTTGCCGGGCATTACTCCAGGCGCTGGCGGTTGATGTCGATCAGGGCCTGATACTCGGGCCCGGGTTGCTGTTCGGCCATCAGCAGCGCCCACAGCAGGCCGATGTAATCGACCCAGGGCAGGAAGGCATCGGCCTGGAATCCCCGGTGCCCCAGCCCCGTCGGTGCCCCGTCCATGGCTTCAAGATAGCAGCTCTCCAACTGGCACCGCTGCTCTTCGCTCCAGCCGTGGGTGCGCTGGACGCTGGCGACCTCGAACCCAGGATGACCGGCGGCGCCGTACTCCCAGTCGATGACCCAGGGCCGCGACCCCAACAAGTTAGCCGGATTGAGATCGTGATGGCAAGGGAGCCAGCAGTCGTCCGGCTCCCGGCTCGCGAGCAGGGCCCGCTCCAGGGCGGGCAGCCAGGGAGGGATATGGGCCAGACGCTGCCGATAACCGCCGCTGTGGGCCCGCACCGCCATCACCACGGTCGGCACCGGCAGGCGGTGCAGCCGCACCAGCACATCCGCCATCAGGCGGGGCTGCGCGGCGAGAGGCGGCGCCTGCTCGGCCCAGTTGGGTTCGTCGCACCACGCCAGCAGCATCAGGCCGGTGGCGGGATCGCCGTGATGACAGGGCAACGCCAGCCCCTGCCCCACCGCCCCCTGGTAGAGCTGCCACTCGGTGGCCCGGTCGATGCCAAGGCGCACCGGATCCGGATGACCGCGGCGCAGAAAGGCCTGCTCGCCAGTGGGGAGGCAAAGCCGGTAGTTGCCGTTGGTCAGGCCCTGGCCAAGCGGCTCAAGGCGCCCCTGATCCCAGGGCGCCGGCAGGCTGGCGAGGAGCGCCAGCTCCGCCAGATCCCCCTGCCCCCGCGGGTCCTCACCAGCCAAAGGTGGACTTCTTGGCCTGTTTGCGGATCTCTTTCTGATCGGCCCACAGCAGTTCGCCGTTTTCCACATCCATCAGGTTCATGGTCATCTGGTAGTAGACATCCTTCACCTTGCCGTTGTCCTTGACGATGCTGGCGAGGTTGCCATAGACCATGTAGCGGGCACCGGTCTGCTTGCCGAGCCGCACCATGGTGGCGGGATCCACCATGCCGCTGCCCTGCTGGTATTCGAGCTGCTGCTTGACCGCCGCCACCTTGCTCATGTCCACGAAGCGGAACTTGCCCGAGCGCAGCAGCTTGGTGCGGATAGTGTCGGTGATGGCCTCGGTATCGATGTGCTCCGAGGTCTTGTTGCGGATGGAGTCCATGAACATCACCGGGCGGCCCCCGGCGGTGATCTCGCTGGTGGCCGGGGACGCCAGCATGGAATCCGCCATCTTGTCGGCAATGGCCTGCAAGTCGGAGGAGCCGTAATCGACGGTCACCGTCTCGGTCTCGGTGGGATCGCCATAGCTGACGGTGGTGCTGGAGCAGCCGCCCAGCAGCAGGGCGCCGGTCAGGATCAGCAGGGCATGATTCATTTTCATCAGTAGGATTCCTCCATCACTTCGCGAACGTAAATCCGGTAACCCCGTGCAGCCGGGCTCGGCGCCAGGGCGGACAGGGTGCGGGTCTGGTAGCCATGCAGCTTGAGGGGGGTCCAGCCGCGGCCATCGCTGGCCACCTCCTGCCCCGCGTCGTCATACCAGTAGAAGAGATATTGCAGCGTGTTGTCACCACGCTGGGTGCTGGCCGCCGCCACGTTGACCTGCAACAGGCCGTTCTGCTGGCGCCGGCTGAGTTCGGTCAGGGTGACGTTGACGTTTTGATGCTGCTCGGCCACCGCCGCCGCACCGGCCGCGCCATAGAGCGCCACGCCGGAAGTATTGGTGGCACAGCCCGTCAGCAGCAGAACCAGGCCCAGGGCCAACCCTTGTGCTTTCATCTTGTTCTCCTTGCCGGTGGCCGTCGGCCTGACCGGTCATTCATCTGAGTTGCCATATCCGGTTCCCCCTAGAGGGGCATCACCCGGGTCGTGAGCCCGCTCCCCAGGCGCTGTACCCACACCAGGGTGGTGCGCCCGGCGTGGACGCTGAGTGGCAGGGTACGCATGGCGCTGCCCGCCCCCAGGGTCAGGGTGACGTTCCCGGCCGGGACCATCCCCTGCCAGCTCGAGGCCTTGGCGGGCAGCGTCAGCCAGCTGCGGGTATCCGCCCGCTCCGAGAGGGTGTTGAAGATCCCCACCAGGATGTTGCCCACATCCCCCCCCTCCTTGGCGGCGGTGCGCCGTACCTGCTCCTTGGCCACCAGCCGCAGGGCCTGCCGGGTCAGCATGCCGGGCAGCCGCTCCTGCAGATCCTTGGCCGCCAGCGCCTCCAGCCTCACCAGCTCGCTGGTCTGCGCCACCCCCTTGCCCACCGACAGGGTGAGCGGGGCGCCGTCGCTGGCCCGATTGTCGTAATAGGGCACCGCCACGGTAAAGGTACGAAAATCGCCGCTGGAGGTGGAGATGGGCAGCGGCAGGAAGAGCTCCCGGCGCGCCGGGATCAGGCCATCTTCAAACAGCACCACCAGCTGGCCCTGACCCTTGGCCAAGGGCGGCGCCTTGCGGCCCATCCGTTGCTCGGTCTCCTTGAGCTCCTCGGGAGAGCCGCGAAGCCGGGCCAGGCGCAGCAGGGCATCCTGCAGGCTCTGGTTGTCCGGCGCTATCTGGTAGCCGCGCTGGTAATCGACCCAGGCATCGTTGAGATCCCCGGCCGCCTCGTAGAGCACGCCGGAGAAATAGAAGGTGTAGGCGTTCTGGAAACCGTTTTTCACCTGGCCTATCAGGCGATCGAGCTCGGGGGCGCCGCGCGACATCAGCTGGCGCATCTCCCCGGCTTCGTCCTCCTGCTCCCCCTCCTGCGCGGCCTTGCGCACCTCGTCGGCCCGCCGTTTAAGGGCCTGCTCCTGCACCTGGTTGGCACGGCGCACCTCTACCAGGGCGCCGTCGGCATCCCCGCGCTGCAAGTAGTTGAGCGCCAGATAGTGGTGCAGCATGGTGCGCTCGTAATCGGGCGCCTGGTAAGCCAGGGTCTGATCGTTGGTGAGCAGGCTGCCCGCTTGGGCCAGTCCCTGGCTCAGGCGGTACTCGGCCTGATTGTCTTCCCACGCAAGCCGGCTGTCGGCGGCGGCAAAGGCCTGCTTGCTGGGGCCGTCCTGACCCGCCAGCCAGGCGATGCGCCCCTTCTCCAGCTGGTCGAGCACGAAGGTGTCGTCCCCCGGGGTCGATTCGCGCACCTCGGGCAGGGCCTCGGCGGCATGGCCCAGCAGCAGCTGGTTGCGCAAGGGCACCATCTGATCCGAGTAGGAGACGAACATGTCTTTCCACTGGGAGGCACAGCCCCCCAGCAGCAGACCGGCCAACAGCAGGCCGGTCGACGTGACGAGGCGCATCACAGGCTCAGCAGGGGTCCCAGGGGCTCGCCACCGACCAGGTGCAGGTGGATGTGATAGACCTCCTGCCCGCCGTGGCGGTTGCAGTTCATGATGAGGCGGTAGCCGTCCTCGGCGATGCCCGCGTCGCTGGCGAGCTTGCGGGCCACGGTGAACATCCGGCCCAACGCCAGCTCGTGATCCGGCTCCACGTCATTGACGGTGGGGATGAGCACGTTGGGAATAATCAGGATATGGGTCTTGGCCTTGGGCTGGATGTCGCGAAACGCGGTCACCAGATCGTCTTGATAAAGGATGTCGGCGGGGATCTCCTTGCGGATGATTTTGCTGAAAATGGTTTCTTGCGCCATGGGTAACTCCTTTATAGGAAAAAGAAAATTCAATACAAAGCTCAAGCGGCTCCCAAACAGGCCGCCGCAACGCGCCAAGTGTGACACAAGCCGACATTTGGCACAGCCGTTGTCCCAATCGCTTCAGTTATTGTGAAGAATACCGATAGCGAGGAGACGTCCCGCGAACCACAACGGCATCCCCTTCGGGGCATGCAGGGTATCAAAGGGACGGGGTACTCAGGCAAGGGACTTTTGCACAGACAGCGGGACAATAATGAAACAAACAATGTCAGACCTCTCGATCCTACAGAGAGTCTATCTGGGCTTTGCCATCCTGGTCGCCGTCATGGTCGCCAGTGCGGTACTGACCTTTCGCGGCCAGAGCGAACTCAGCGGCGCTCTGGATCAGGTGACCCAGGAGTCCATGCCGCTGGTACTCGCCAGCAGCCAGACCCAGATAAGCCTGCTCAGCGCCAACAAATGGCTCACCGACGTGCTGACCGAGCAGGATCTCAAGCAACTGCCGGCGGAAGTGGCCGAGTTGCAACAGGCCAAGGGCCAGGTCGACAAGATGGTCGCCAGCCTCAAGCAGCAGGTGGCGGTTCATCCCCAGTTGCAGGCGGACATGACTGCCCTCGTCAAGCTGGTGGATGACTACCTGCAACTGACCCAGACCCTGCCCGGCGAACACGAGGCCCTGCTCACCCGGCTGCACAAGGTCAATCAGGCCAAGGGCCAGTTCCAGGTCAGCCTGCCCCAGTTCAAGAAGAACCTGGGGGACATGATGGTCACCATCGACGACAGCTTCATCAAGATGCTCTCCGAGACCCTGACCACCAAGCTCTCCGCCATCGAGCTCTCCACCATGGATGCCCTCAACCAGAGCATCCCCGCCCCCATCGAGGCGGCGCTCAAGCGCAACAAGATGCAGATCGAGGGCTTCAACAGCACCATCAAGGATCTCCAGGGGGAGCTCAAGGACTTCGACAACAACATGGGCCACTACGTCCATGGCTTCGTGCGTGACACCACGGGCAATGACGGCGTGCTCTCCCAATACCTGGCCCTGATGAAGCAGCAGCAGGCCATGCGCGAGCAGAGCAAGCAGGCGAGCCAGCTCATCCTCAGCATCCAGAACAAGCTGGAGGGGATCACCGCCCAGAGCCAGCAGCTGATGAACGCCAGCATCCAGGCCTCCGATCGGGTGCAGACCCAGAGTACCCTGACCCAGGGGATCAGCATCGCCATCGCCATCTTCGTCGCCATCCTGGTGGCCTTCACCCTGGGCAAGGCCATCCGCCGCCCCCTGAAAGAGCTGCTGCGGGTGCTGACCGAGGTGACCCAGGGCGACATGACCCAGCGCGTCGGCTTCAAGAGCCAGAACGAATTCGGCCAGCTCGCCAGCCAGATCAACCTGTTGATCCACCAGATGGGGGATGTCCTCAAGCAGCTCTCCCAGGCTTCGACCCAGCTCAACAGCGCCGCCCACGACAACCGCCACACCACCGAATCGGTGCGGGCGGATCTGGAGAAACAGCGTCAGGAGACCGCCTCGGTCGCCGCCGCCATGACCCAGATGGAGGCCTCGGTGCGGGAGGTGGCCCAGGCCGCCAACCAGACCCTGGAGCGGGTGCAGGATGTGGAGAAGGCCTCCGAGATGGGGCGCAAGGTGATGGCAGGCAACATCACCACCACCCATCAGCTCGCGGGCAAGCTGCAGCAGACCGGCAAGGTGATTGGCGACGTGAGCGCCATGAGCGGCCAGATTGGCAACATCCTCGACGTCATCCGCGGCATCGCCGAGCAGACCAACCTGCTGGCCCTCAACGCCGCCATCGAGGCGGCCCGCGCCGGCGAACAGGGACGCGGGTTTGCGGTGGTGGCCGACGAGGTGCGCAATCTGGCTGGCCGCACCGCCCAGTCCACCAGCGAAATCCAGACCATGATCGAGAACCTGCAGCAAGGCGTCGCCCGGGCGGTCAACGTGATGCAGGAGTGCTCCCGCGAGATGGACAGCTGCGTGGATCAGAGCTCCCAGGCCAACAACGCCATGGAAGAAGTGCAGGGCATCGTGGTGCTCATCAGCGACATGTCGAGCCAGATAGCCTCCGCCGCCGAGCAGCAGCAGGCCACCAGCGCCGACATCGCCACCAACCTCAACCGCATCTCCGACATCTCGGATCTCAACTATCAGGGCATAGAGCGGGTCGCCGAGACCAGCCAGCAGCTCGACTCCCTTGCCGAGCAGCAGGAGGGGCTGGTCCAGCGCTTCCGCCTCAGTGCCTGATGGCCACGACCCGATATGACAAGGCCCCGCATTGGCGGGGCCTTGTTTTTTACTGGCATGCGGCGCGGGATCAGGCGTAGGCGATGGCGCCCTTGCCGACCCCTTCATAGGCGACAATCTTGACGAACTTGTCCCCAACCTGCTTCTTCACCTCGCGGGCGATGTAGTGGGCCAGCAGCTCGATGGTGGTGTCGGTGTCGATCATCTCCACCTCCGCCGCCGGCATGGCAAGCTGGAACAGCCCCTGGGGTGCCACGTACTTGAAGCCGATGTAGTGCGCGTCCCCTTCTTTAAGTGACGCCTCGGCCCGCTCGCTCAGGGCGAGTTCGCCAAGGGCCACCCTGTCCTCTTCGGTGCCCAGGTAGATGTCGGCCCAGCGCTCGGCCCAGTTGAACTCCAGCTCCTCGTCACGCTCCCCGTCCACCAGGATCTCGACGGGAGAGCGGTGGCCGTGGGCGATGCGCTGGCAGTTGCCGTCGTGCTTCTTGAGGCCGTGGCTGTAGTGGTAGAAGGCGCCCTCGATACGCTCCGAGCGCAACGTCAGGGAGAGATCCTTGATGTTGCCCGGCAGACGCTTGGCCAGTACCCCCAGCAGATAGCGGGTCACCGACTCCTTGTCCACCTGGGGGGCGGGAATGAAGGCAAACCCCTGGGTCGGGCAGCGCAGGTGGATGGCGCGACCCGGACGCAGCAGATCCACGGTGCTCTCGTCGTTCTCCAGCGCGTGGACATGGACCAGGGAACATTCCGTCGGCACCAGCAGCTTGTGATCCACCTCTTCATCGATGATCGACTTGATGAGTTTCTTCACCCGACCGAAGTCCAGCAACATGCTCATCTCGTTGAGCTCGCCACTCATCTCGATGTCCACCAGCCAGCTCTCGCCCACCATGCCGCGGCGCTCGCATAAATAGCTGGAATCGATCACAGTCAAATCTCTAACAAATAACTTCATTACTCAGGCCTTGCTACAGAGAAAGTGCAGTTTGCGATATTATGACCCCGGATTATCGGCAAAGGAACTGGAACCCCCCATGAACAAATTGCTTATCAAGAATGCCACCCTGGTCAACGAAGGCCGCATCTATGCCTCCGACGTCCTGATCGAGGGTGAGCGGATCGCCCGCGTCGCCCCGGACATCAGTGCCCCCGATGCCGTGGTGATCGATGCAACGGGCCGTCATCTCATCCCCGGGATGATCGATGATCAGGTCCACTTCCGGGAACCCGGCCTGACCCACAAGGGAACCATCGCCAGTGAATCCCGGGCCGCCGTGGCCGGTGGCACCACCAGCTTCATGGAAATGCCCAACGTCAATCCCCAGACCACCACCATCGACGCCCTCGAAGCCAAATACCAGATCGCCGCCAACTCCGCCGCCGCCAACTACAGCTTCTACCTGGGTGCCACCAACGACAACCTGGAAGAGATCAAGAAGCTCGATCCCAAGCAGTCCTGCGGCATCAAGATCTTCATGGGGGCCTCCACCGGCAACATGCTGGTGGACAACCAGGAGACCCTGGCAGCCATCTTCCGCGAAAGCCCGGTGATGATCGTCACCCACTGCGAGGACACCCCGTCCATCAAGGTGCTGGAAGACGAAGCTCGCGCCAAGTGGGGCGAAGACGTGCCCATGCGCGAGCACGGCCGCATCCGCAGCGCGGACGCCTGCTACAAATCCTCCAGCATGGCGGTCTCCCTGGCCAAGCAGTACGGCGCCAAGCTGCACGTGCTGCACCTGACCACGGCGAAAGAGCTCTCGCTCTTTACCGCCACCCCGGATCTGAAGGATCTCAAGGACAAGAACATCACCGCCGAAGTGTGCGTCCACCACCTCTTCTTCAACGAGGCGGACTACGACACCCTGGGCAGCCAGATCAAGTGCAACCCGGCGGTGAAGAGCGCTGCCGACCAGCACGCCCTGCTGGATGCGGTACGCAACGACGTGCTCGACATCATCGCCACCGACCACGCCCCCCACACCTGGGAAGAGAAGCAGAACAGCTACTTCAAGGCGCCGTCCGGCGTGCCCCTGGTGCAGCACTCCCTGCAGGCGCTGCTGGAGCTCTACCACAACGGGGTCTTCAGCCTGGAAACCATCGTCAAGAAGACCTCCCACGCGGTGGCCGAGCGCTTCCAGGTGCAGGATCGCGGCTACATCCGGGAAGGCTACTTCGCCGACCTGGTGCTGCTGGATCTCGGCAAGCCCTACGTGGTCACCGACAGCAACCTGCTCTACCTGTGCGGCTGGTCCCCTTTCAACGGCTACCGCTTCCAGAGCACCATCGAGATGACCCTGGTGAACGGCCAGATTGCCTGGCAGAACGGCCAAGTCACCGACAAGGTATTGGGCAAGCGTCTCACCTTCAACCGCTGATCTGGATGATGACCGCTTCCAGCGCGCCCTGCTTGAGATGACCCTGGTCAACGGGCAGATTGCCTGGCAGAACGGCCAGGTCACCGACAAGGTATTGGGCAAGCGCTTGACCTTCAACCGCTGATCTCGGCTTGAGAGCATCACGCCAAACGGCCGCCTCCGGGTGGCCGTTTTTCCTGCAAGACAGCGGTGAGGTGCCGACAAAATGCACCACTGGTCGTACTTTGATCCGAAGTTGCTCGCAAAGCAGGCAAACGATCTCGAACCTGAATTTCCCCTGTTGACAGGGTCGGGGCATCTCCATAAACTCCCTCCCCGTCAGCCGAGCTGACTCCGTCGGTGTGTAGCGCAGCCAGGTAGCGCATCTGCATGGGGTGTAGAGGGTCGGAGGTTCGAATCCTCTCA
>NZ_JBFOCP010000035.1:0-46369 GCF_040907855.1 Aeromonas sp. s4
AAAGTCAAGCGATTGTTTTCGCTTTTCTTTCGGCGCTGGCTTCACAAGGAAGCGAGCTCATCAGTTCGGCGTGTTCCGCCGTGCTGGTAGGGGCGCATTATAGGGAGCCGCGCCGGGATGACAAGGGCTATTTTGCGAAAAATAGTCCTTTTTACCGATTTATGGCTCGAATGCCTACTTATCAAACAAAAAGCCCTACTTACGCAGGGCTCTGGCCGCTCTGAATGACGTCACTGTTACTTTTTTGACCAAAATTCACGGGCAAAGCCGCGCACCTTGTCCCAGTCGGTGAATTCCAGATCCTTGCTGGTATCCGTGCTGCCCCCGGTGATCTTCATGATCAACTGGATGATGCGGGTCTGCCACCAGTTGTAACGGGAGTACTGCAATGCCCCGGCAAACACCCCCAGAGTTTTAGGCTTCCAGGGAGAGAGGCGCAGAAACTTCTTCATGTAGGCGTTGGTCTGCGGCGTCTGCTTCTCGGGCTTGCGTGCCGTCAGGTTCACGCAGAAGAACGCCGCATTGGCTACTTCCAGCTGTTCATGATGTGCGTGTATGAAGCTGAGCAGGCTGGGGTGGAAGTTACCGTAGCGAATGGAAGCGCCAATCAACACCTTGGCATACTTGCTGAGGTTGCACATGGGCAGGGTGTGCAGGTCGTGCATCACCACTTCGCATCCTGATATTTCCTCCAGCATGACATCCACGATTTTCCGCGTTTGCCCGTCCCGGGAAGAATAAAGCACCAAAATCTTGTCCATACCAACCTCAACTACGCCAGAATGCAGGAGTAAACAGTACCAGAAGTGTGAAGATTTCCAATCGACCAAACAACATGGCCACGATTAATATCCACTGTGCAGTGGCCGAGATATTGCCGAAGTTGGCCGACACCTCCCCCAGACCCGGCCCCACGTTGGTGAATGCCGCAGCCACGGCGGAGAAGGCCGTCACTTCGTTCAGCCCCGTCATCAGCAGCAACAGCATGAAGATGAAGAACAGGATGATGTAGGTGGCAAAGTAGCCCCAGACCGCTTCCACGATCCGCTCCGGTACGGCGCGGCGTCCCAGCTTCAAGGTGTAGATGGCCCGCGGATGCACCAGCCGTTTGAGTTCACGCATCCCCTGCAGGAACAAGATCATGAAACGCATCACCTTGATGCCCCCCCCGGTACTGCCGGCGCAGCAGCCGATGAAGGCGGAGAACATCAACAGCATGGGCAGAAAGGAGGGCCACTCCGCATAGCTGGTCGTGCTGTAGCCGGTGGTCGTGCCCAGCGACACCGCCTGGAACAGACCGTGGTTGAGCGCCTCCTGCCAGGTGGCGTAATGACCGTGGAACAGCAGAGAGACGAAACAGATCAACACCAGCACGCACTGGATGCTCAGAAACACTTTGAGCTCCGAGTCCCGCAGATAGCTGCTCACGCGCACCGGCTTGTGGGCAAATACCATGAAGTGAAGCGCGAAGTTGACGCTCGCCAGCAACAGGAACACCACTGTGATCAGGTTGATGGCCGGGCTGTCAAAGAAACCGATGCTGGCGTCGTGGGTCGAGAACCCCCCAACCGACAAGGTGGAGAAGGAGTGGCAGATGGCATCGAACAACGTCATTCCCGCCATCCAGTACGCGAGAGCGCAGAGGGAGGTCAGCAACAGATAGATGAACCAGAGCGCCTTGGCCGTCTCGGCGATGCGCGGGGTCACCTTGTTGTCCTTGACGGGCCCCGGGATCTCGGCGCGATAGAGCTGCATACCCCCGATACCCAGCAGTGGCAGCACGGCCACCGCCAGCACGATGATCCCCATGCCACCGAGCCATTGCAGCAGCTGGCGGTAGAAGAGAAACGCCTTGGGCAGATTGTCCAGCCCGGTCAGCACCGTTGCGCCCGTGGTAGTCAGGCCGGAAAACGACTCGAAAAATGCCTCCGAGACCGACATGTTCGGCACGTCGCTGATGATGAAGGGGACGGCACCCACGCTCCCCAGCACCACCCAGAACAGCACCACGATGAGGAAGCCTTCCTTGGACCTGAGTTCCTTTTTCTGGTGGCGGTTGGGGAACCAGAGCAGGAGGCCGAGCAGGAGGGCTATGACGAAGGAGTTGACGAACTCGGTACCACCGCCATCACGATACCCAAAAGCGACCATCGCGGGCAGCAGCATGGTCGAGCTGAACAGGGCAACCAGCAGACCGACGATACGAATGATGCTCAGAATCTGCATTCCGGCTCCCTCTTCAGACTAAAAGAGCGATGGATTCTAGCCATCTAAGGGACGAAGGGATACCCGACCCTGGGTCCGGTCGGTCAATTCCTGTGCGATACGGGCCCAGAGTGCAGACTCCCACGCTACCTGAAGGGTGACGCTGGCACCATAATCGGCCACCAGCAACTGCCCTTGATGGGCAGAGATGAGGGACTCCACGGCCCCCATGTCGGTGTAGTCACACTGGATCACGGAAGAGGTCAGCTGACGCTTGATACAGGTTTCAAGTTGCTTGAGTGCTGCCCCCACACCACCGCCATAGGCCTTAACCAGGCCACCGGTCCCCAGCAGCACTCCACCGTAATAGCGCACCACCACGGCGGCGACTTCACCCAGACCGGCCCCCATCAACTGGGCCAGCATGGGTTTTCCCGCTGTGCCCGAGGGTTCGCCATCATCACTGAAACCATAAACCTGGCTGTCTTGGGGGGCGCCGGCGACAAAAGCCCAGCAGTGATGCCGGGCTCCCGGGTGTTGCTGTTTGATCTCGTCGATCCAGGCCTTGGCAGCCTCGACGGTCGGAGTGTGGGCGATGTAGGTAATGAAGCGGCTCTTCTTGATCTCTTCGCTCACCTCCAACGGGGCTGCCGGTATGGGGTAATCCGTCGCCATCAGAGCCCTGCTTGTCTGGTCAGGTTCTCCACCCCGTTGGCATGCAGCACCACGTTGTCCTCGATGCGAATGCCACCATAGGGACGCAGCGCCTCCACCTTGTTCCAGTTGACCCGTTTGCCCTGCTCACCCTGGCGCAGCGGCTCCAGCAGGCTGTCGATGAAGTAGAGACCCGGCTCTATGGTGAACACCTGGCCCACTTCCATCACCCGGGTGCAGCGCAGATAAGGGAACTGCTCGGGGGCCGCCAGGTGGGTGCCGCGCTCATCCTGCATGAAGCCGCCGACATCGTGTACCTGCAGGCCGAGGAAGTGGCCGAGACCGTGGGGGAAGAAGACATTGGTCACCCCGGTGTGGATCATCTCGTCCACCGACATGTCTACCAGTTCGGTGGCTTGCAGCAGGCGCGCCAGCCTGTGGTGCATCTGCAGGTGCAGCTCGCTGTAGCGGCGGCCCGGCTTGATCTCGTCGACGATCTCCTGTTGCTGTGCATCCAGCGCTGCGATCAGATCGGCGAACTCACCGCGGCGCCAGGCCCAGGTCCGGGTAATGTCGGAGGCATAACCGTGCACGTCCACACCGGCATCGATGAGGAAGGAGTAACGCTCCGCATCCGGCACCCGCTGGGTGGAGAGATGGGTGTAGTGCAGGATGGCCGCATTGCGGTTGATGGCAACAATGTTGCCGTAGGGCGCCTCATTGGCCCCCTGTCCGACCGCCTTCATGTAGGCCAGGTTGATCTCGAACTCGCTCGCCCCCGCCATGAAGGAGTCCTTGGCCGCGATGTGGCCGCGCACGCCGATGCGGTTGGCATCGCGAAGACATTCCAGCTCATAGGGCGTCTTGTAGGCACGGTGGTAGTGCAGGTAGTTGAGGACCGCCTCCGGATTGGGCTGACCCAGTCCCAGCAGCTCGGCCACTTCCAGATGGCCGCCCAGATAGGCCCACTCCTGCTTGTTGGCCGGCAGGTGATCGGCAACCTGCTCCGGGCGAGTCAGGAAGCGAATGTCGAAGAAGTCGACCCAGAAGGCGTTGGGCAACTCCGCCACCTTGTGCCAGAAGTCCACCGGCCGGTAGAACAGCAGCACCGGCTTGCTCACGCCATCCACCAGCAACCAGCAGTGAGGGTTGTCCAGCACCGGCAGCCAGGCCTTGAACTGGGGATTCACCTTGAAGGGATAATCCTGGTCATCGAGGAAGATACGATGAGTCTGGCCGGAGTGGATAGCGAGACCGCCAAGACCCTGTTGTTGCAGGATGTCGCGGGTACGCTGCTGAAGGGTGTCGAGATGCTGGGCAAAAAGTTGGCTGTAACTGCTCATGGCGTCCTGCTCCGGGCGAATGTGACTTCAGCATAACATCAAGCGAATCAAGGCTCGAGCCACCCGGCTTTCGCTTCGTGAGGTAACGCATAGGTTACAGGCTTTTTGTTATGAGGATAAAACAGACAATTAACAAACAAAGAACAATTCAATACACTGCCCACAGACAGTAGATATCAGCCGTCAGGAACGACTCATGCAAAACCTTTGTCTGTGGACACCGGATCAGGACAGGATGCAGCACTCCAACCTCCACCAGTTCATGGCCGAGGTCAATCACTTCCATGGTCTGCAACTGCGCAGCTATGCCGACCTGTATCAATGGTCGGTGGAGAAGACCACCCGCTTCTGGCCCCTGGTGTGGCAGCACTGCGGCGTCAAGGGCGAACTTGGCAACATTGTGGCGGAGAACCGCCAGGATATGCAGCGCGCCCGCTGGTTCCCCGACAGCCAGCTCAACTTCGCCGAGAACCTGCTGCGCCGTCAGGATGAGAGCCCGGCCATTATCTCCCGCATCGAAGGGGCCCCAAGCCGGACCCTGAGCTGGCATCAGCTGGCAGATCAGGTCGCCCGCCTGGCCCAGTGGCTTCGCAGCCAGGGCATAGGCCGGGGTGATGTGGTCGCAGCCTACCTGCCCAATATCCCGGAAACCGTGGTGGCCATGCTGGCAACCACCAGCCTCGGCGCGATCTGGACCTCCACCAGTCCCGATTTTGGCGAGGCCAGCGTGGTGGAGCGCTTCGGCCAGACCCGTCCCAGGGTGCTGTTCGCGGTGGATGGCTACCGCTACGGCGGCAAGGCCATCGACATTCAGGACAAGGTGGCCAGCGTCGTCGGTCAGCTCGACAGCATAGAGCAGACGGTGCTGATCCCTCTGCTCGGCAACCCGCTGCAGCTTGGTCACGACTGGCAGCAACTGCTGGCAAGCCAGCATGATGCCCAGCTCGCCTTCGAGCCCATGGCCTTCAACGACCCGCTCTATATCCTCTACTCCTCCGGTACCACCGGCAAACCCAAGTGCATCGTGCACGGCATTGGCGGCACCCTGCTGCAACACCTGAAAGAGCACCAGTTGCACTGCGACATCAAGCCGGGGGAGCGCATCTTCTACTTCACCACCTGTGGCTGGATGATGTGGAACTGGCTGGTGAG
Organism: Aeromonas sp. s4; assembly: GCF_040907855.1. Lineage (NCBI taxonomy): Bacteria > Pseudomonadati > Pseudomonadota > Gammaproteobacteria > Aeromonadales > Aeromonadaceae > Aeromonas > Aeromonas sp. s4. The sequence continues at coordinate 5,355 of NZ_JBFOCP010000035.1, forward strand.
CGCCCTCGCCTCCGGCGCCACTCTGGTGCTCTACGATGGTTCCCCCTTCTACCCGGATGGCAACGTGTTATGGGATCTCGCACGGGACGAAGAGGTCGCCCTGTTCGGCACCTCGGCCAAGTATCTCGATGCGCTGCACAAGCAGGGTTATGCCCCCATCAAGACCCACGACTTGCCGCACTTGCGGCTGATCTGCAGCACCGGATCCGTGCTGTCGCCGGAGGGGTTTGACTACGTTTACCAGCAGATAAAGCAGGATGTGCAGCTCAGCTCCATCTCTGGCGGCACCGACATCTGCTCCTGCTTCGTCATCGGCAACCCCTTGAGCCCCGTCTATCGCGGCGAGAGCCAGGGGCGCGGCCTTGGTCTCGCGGTGCAGGTATTCAACGAGGCGGGCCAGCCGGTGCTGGGGGAAAAGGGCGAGTTGGTCTGCACCAAGCCTTTCCCGGCCCAGCCCATCTACTTCTGGGGTGACGAGAACGGCGACAAATACCACGCCGCCTACTTCGAGCGGTTCGACAACATCTGGTGCCACGGGGACTGGATCGAGCTGACCCCAACCGGCGGCATTCTGTTCTACGGCCGCTCCGACGCGACCCTCAACCCGGGCGGCGTGCGCATCGGCACCAGCGAGATCTACCGCTATGTGGAACAACTCGATGAGGTGGAAGAGAGCATCGTCATCGGCCAGCAATGGAAACAGGACGAGCGGGTGGTGCTGTTCGTCAAGCTCAAGGCGGGTTGCAAGCTGGACGACGGACTGCGTGAGCGGATTTGCCAGCAGATCAAGCGACACTGCACCGCCCGTCATGTGCCTGCCCGCATCCTGCAGGTGGATGCCATCCCCCGCACCAAGTCCGGCAAGATAGTGGAGCTGGCGGTGCGGGAAGTGGTGCACAACCGCCCCGTCAACAACACCCACGCCCTCGCCGATCCCGAGGTCTTGAACCAGTATCGCAACCGGCCGGAACTGGCTAGCTGATACCACGCTCATCTCCATCGGAGGCGCCGCAAGGCGCCTCTTTTTTACCCGTTTTGTGATGAAGAGCTTTTACTCGATAACTGTTAAACAAATGTTTTAAATAGGTGTTGAAAATGTCTCCTTTTGGATCAATAGTGAGCCTCGCCCCCTGCTGGGGATAAAGGAGCACCATTCCCCACAGAGTGGGAACAAGGAGACACTCTCATGATCTACCAAGGCGAAACCCTGACGGTCAGCTACCTCGAAGACGGCATTGCCGAGCTGAGGTTCGATGCCCCGGGTTCAGTCAACAAGCTGGATCGCGCTACCCTGCTCTCCCTGAGCGAAGCGATCGCCGCATTACAGCAACAAGCCGATTTGAAGGGTCTGATCCTCACCTCCGGCAAAGACGCTTTCATCGTCGGAGCCGACATCACCGAATTCCTGGAACTGTTCGATCTTCCGCAAGAAGACCTGCTCGGCTGGCTGAAAAAGGCCAACGACATCTTCAGCGCCATCGAAGATCTGCCGGTGCCGACCCTCTCCGCCATCAAGGGCCATGCTCTGGGCGGCGGCTGCGAGACGATACTCTCCACCGATTTCCGGCTGGCCGACACCACGGCCAAAATCGGCCTGCCCGAGACCAAGCTCGGCATCATGCCGGGCTTTGGCGGCACCGTCCGTCTGCCGCGGGTGATCGGTGCCGACAACGCGCTGGAGTGGATCACCACCGGCAAGGATTACTGTGCCGATGACGCCCTCAAGGTGGGCGCCATCGACGCCGTGGTCGCCCCGGACGCGCTGCACAGCGCCGCCGTGCAGATGATCAAGGACGCGATCAAGGGCAAGCTGGACTGGCAGGGCCGCCGCGCCGCCAAGAAGGCCCCGCTGCGCCTCTCCAAACTGGAAGCCATGATGAGCTTCACCACCGCCGCCGGCATGGTTGCCGCCGTGGCGGGCAAACACTATCCGGCCCCCATGGCCGCAGTGAAGACGGTGGAAGCCGCCGCTGGCATGGGCCGTGACGAAGCGCTGGCCGCCGAGGCCGCCACCTTCATCAAATTGGCGAAAACCGACGTGGCCAAGGCTCTGGTCGGTATCTTCCTCAACGATCAGCACATCAAGGCGCTGGCCAAGAAGGCCGCCAAGCAGGCAAACAAGGCCACCGGCCATGCCGCCGTGCTGGGTGCCGGCATCATGGGGGGTGGCATCGCCTACCAGTCTGCCAGCAAAGGCATCCCGGCGGTGATGAAGGACATCAACGAGAAAGCGCTGGCACTTGGCATGAATGAGGCCACCAAGCTGCTCAACGGCCAGCTCGAGCGCGGTCGCATCGACGGCATCAAGATGGGCCAGGTGCTCTCCGCCATCACGCCGACCCTTAGCTATGACAACGTCAAGCATGTGGACGTGGTGGTCGAAGCCGTGGTCGAGAACCCGAAAGTGAAGGCGGCCGTGCTGAGTGAAGTGGAAGGGATCATCGGCGAAGACGCCGTGCTCGCCAGCAACACCTCCACCATCCCCATCTCCCTGCTGGCCAAGGGACTGAAGCGCCCCGAGAATTTCTGCGGCATGCACTTCTTCAACCCGGTGCACCGCATGCCACTGGTGGAGATCATCCGCGGCGAGCAAACCTCCGATGAAACCATCAACCGCGTGGTGGCCTACGCCGCCGCCATGGGCAAGTCCCCGGTCGTGGTCAACGACTGCCCCGGCTTCTTCGTGAATCGCGTGCTGTTCCCCTACTTCTTCGGCTTCAACAAGCTGGTCGCCGACGGCGCCGACTTCGCCGCCGTCGACAAGGTGATGGAGAAGGAGTTTGGCTGGCCCATGGGCCCCGCCTACCTGCTGGACGTGGTCGGCATCGACACCGGCCACCACGCCGGTGACGTGATGGCGCAGGGTTTCCCGGCGCGCATGAGCAAGGAAGGCCGCACCGCCATCGACGTAATGTATGACGCCAGCCGCTTCGGTCAGAAGAACGGCAAGGGTTTCTACGCCTACGAGCAGGACAAGAAGGGCAAGCCGAAGAAGGTGGCCGACGCAGCCAGCTACGAGCTGCTGGCCCCCATCGCCAAGCCGAAGCAGGACTTTGACAAGGACGCCATCATTGCTCGCATGATGATCCCGATGATCAACGAGGTGGTGCTCTGTCTGGAAGAGGGCATAGTCGCCACGCCAGCCGAAGCCGACATCGCGCTGGTCTACGGTCTGGGCTTCCCTCCCTTCCGCGGCGGCGTGTTCCGCTATCTGGACACCATTGGTCTGGATCGCTATGTGGCCATGGCCGACCAGTATGCCGACTTGGGCCCGCTCTACCGCGTCAGCGACCGCTTGCGTGAGATGGCCGCCCAGGGCAACACCTTCTACTGATTGCGGAAAGGAGATCCATTCATGAAAGACGTAGTCATTGTCGACTGTATCCGGACCCCGATGGGCCGGTCCAAGGGCGGCGCCTTCCGCAACGTGCGTGCAGAAGACTTGTCCGCGCACCTGATGAAATCCATCCTGCTGCGCAACCCCAACCTCGACCCGAACGAGATCGAGGATATCTACTGGGGCTGCGTGCAGCAGACCCTGGAGCAGGGCTTCAACATCGCCCGCAACGCCGCCCTGCTGGCCGGCATCCCGAAACAGGTGGGGGCGGTCACCGTCAACCGCCTGTGCGGCTCAAGCATGCAGGCGCTGCACGATGCCTCCCGTGCCATTCAGGTAGGTGATGGGGATATCTTCATCATCGGCGGCGTCGAGCACATGGGCCACGTGCCCATGAGCCACGGGGTGGACTTCCACCCCGGCATGGCCAAGTCGGTGGCAAAAGCCTCCGGCATGATGGGGCTGACCGCCGAGATGCTCGGCAAGCTGCACGGCATCAGCCGATCGCAGCAGGACGAGTTTGCCGCCCGCTCCCACCGCCGCGCTCACGCTGCCACCGTGGAAGGGCGTTTTGCCAGGGAGATCGTTGGGCTGGAAGGGCACGACGCCAGCGGCGCCCGCTTCTTCTACGACTATGACGAGGTGATCCGCCCGGAGACCACGGTAGAAACCCTGAGCCAGCTGCGCCCGGTGTTTGACCCGGTCAACGGTACCGTCACCGCCGGCACCTCCTCGGCCCTGTCCGATGGCGCCGCCGCCATGCTGGTGATGAGTGCGGACCGTGCCAAGGCGCTCGGCCTCACCCCGCGCGCCAGGGTGCGCGCCATGGCTATTGCCGGCTGTGACGCCGCCATCATGGGTTACGGCCCGGTGCCGGCCACCCAGAAAGCGCTCAAGCGAGCCGGGCTGACCGTCGGCGACATCGATCTGTTCGAGTTGAACGAGGCGTTTGCCGCCCAGTCCCTCCCCTGCGTGAAGGATCTGGGTCTGCAAGACCTGGTGGACGAGAAGGTGAACCTCAACGGGGGCGCCATCGCCCTGGGTCACCCGCTCGGCTGCTCCGGTGCCCGCATCTCCACCACCCTGATCAACCTGATGGAAGAGAAGGACGCCACCCTGGGAGTCGCCACCATGTGCATCGGCCTGGGTCAGGGCATCGCCACCGTGTTCGAACGGGTGTAAGTGAATCGCCCCTGACTGCTCACCGGTCAGGGACGCCGCCTCGGGGCGGCAACAACAGACAGAAGGCGGCCCTGCTTCCCGGCACAGCGGCCCCATCACGAATACCGGGTCGGCCTGCCGACCCTGCTGTCGAGTCTGTGGAACGCGCCACACGGGGTGCGCTCCTGCCGTCGGAATCTGCGTGTTGGCCGGCCCGTTTGGGTCGGCCTTTTTTATTCTTTTCCCGCGATCGGGGCCAATCCTGAGGCTATATTGCCCATAACTTCACATTAGAGGGGGGGCTTGCTTGCTTTTTGCTCCCCCGACAGGTTCAATCTGCACAAAAAAATGGGTGGATGCACATACATATGTCAACGAGCAAACAACTGCTTATCGTCGACGACGATCGGGAGATCCGCGAGCTGCTCAACGAGTACCTGACCCGGGCTGGTTTCGAGGTACTGACCGCGGCCGAAGGGAACGAGATGCGCCAACAACTGGCCCAGCACAGCCCGGACCTCATCATTCTGGACATCATGATGCCCGGCGACGACGGCTTTACCCTCTGCCAGCAGATCCGCCGCGACTCCCAGGTACCCATCATCATGCTGACCGCCGCCTCCGACGAGGCTGACCGGGTGATTGGGCTGGAACTTGGCGCCGACGACTACATCGCCAAGCCGTTCAGCCCGCGCGAACTGCAGGCCCGCATCAAGGCGCTGCTGCGCCGCGCCGAATTCCGCCAGCCGGAGAAAGAAAAGGAACCGAGCCGTCGGCTGCGCTTCGCCGAGTGGACCCTGGACACCCTGAGCCACCAGCTGACCCACGAAGATGGCAGCCTGCTGGATCTCTCCGGCAGCGATGCCCTGCTGCTCGGCATGTTCCTGCAACAGCCCGGCGTGGTCCTGGACCGGGATACCATCTCGGACGCCACCCGCGGTCGCGAGAGCCTGCCCATGGAGCGCGGCATCGATGTGCAGATCAGCCGCCTGCGCCAAAAGCTGGGTGACAACGGCAAGAGCCCGCGCATCATCAAGACCATTCGCGGCAGCGGCTACATGCTGATCGCCGAAGTCCACGAGATCCCGTAACAGACAGACGCTACGGCGAGACCTTGAACGGGCAGAAGAGAGACCCATCACGGGGCAACGGCAAGGCACAGAGGTAAGCACCCCATGCTGATCGACAAGAGACACACGCTGCCATGACGGGGCAGAAGTTCTGGCGGGCCCTGGTGCCCCGTTCCCTGCTGTCGCGGATGCTGCTGCTGTTGCTGCTCGCCATCCTGCTCTCCCAGACCATCCTCACTGGCATCTGGATGCAACAGATCCAGAAGCGGGAGCTGGAGGGCATGCTCAGCACCACCCGCAACCTGGCGCTGTCGGCGGCTTCCACCGTCAACTTCTTCAAGTCCCTGCCCCTGCAATACCGCCACATCGCGCTGGACCAGCTGCGCAACATGGGGGGCAGCCGCTTCTTCGTCTCCTTGAACGAGGAAGAGATCCACATCAGCGCCATCCCCGACAGCGAGCGCAAGACGCTGGTGCTCAAAGAGGTGCAGGAGGTGCTCAGCCGCAAACTCTCCGACGCCATGGCGATCAAGGTGGACTTCTCCCGCCCCGAGGAGCTGCACGTCTTCAACAACGACACCCTGCTGGCGGATCTCCCCTCCTCCTGGGCCCGCTACACCCTGTCGCTGGAGCCCATCAATCCGCCGGTGCTGGTGACCCAGATCGAGATAGAACCGGGGGAGTGGCTCTATCTGGCGGCCCTGCTGCCCGCCCCCTACATGACGCTGGATGACACCGTGATGCCGAGCAACCAGGTGCGTTTCATCGCCCTGATGACGGTCTTCCTCTGCTTCTTCACCTTCATGCTGGTGCGCTGGCAGACCCGCCCCCTGCGTCGCCTCGCCAAGGCGGCGGTCAACCTCGGCAAGGACATCGACCAGCCGTCCCTCAAAGAGGAGGGTGCCTCCGAAATCGTGGCGGCGACCCGCGCCTTCAACATCATGCAGCAGCGCATTCGCCGCTTCATCGACGATCGGGAGCGCCTCTTCAGCTCCATCTCCCACGACCTCAAGACCCCCATCACCCGGCTGCGACTGCGGGTCGAACTGCTGGACGACGAGGTGCAGATCGCCAAGTTCAACAAGGACCTGGACGAGCTGGAGCTGATGGTCAAAGGGGCGCTGCAGACGGTCAAAGAGACGGACATTCACGAGAACCTCGAGCAGATCGACGTCAACGCCCTGCTGGAGCAGATGGCGGAGGCCATGAACCTGCACGAGGATCTGCTCACCATCGAGGGCCACTGCAAGTGGCCCTATCGCGGCAAGCTGCTGGCCCTCAAGCGCTGCATCGGCAACCTGGTGGACAACGGCATCAAGTACGGCCAGAAGGTGCGCATCATCATCATGGATGACGAGGAGATGCTGATCCTCTTCATCATGGACGAGGGGCCCGGTCTGCCGGACGATCAGTTCGAGCGCATCTTCGAGCCCTACTACCGCCTCAGCACCGATGCCGCCGGCACCGGGCTGGGCCTTGGCATCGCCCGCAACATAGCCCACGCCCACGGCGGCGACCTGGTGCTGGAAAATCGCCCCCAGGGCGGCCTGCAGGCCACCCTCTCCCTACCAAGGCAGTAATGTATGAAGTGGTTGTCTTTTTCTGTCATCGCCCTGCTCTCCCTGCCCGTCTGCGCCTCCCAGGTGGAGGTATTGCACTGGTGGACCTCCGGCGGCGAGGCCAGGGCCGTGGAAGTGCTCAAGTCCGAGTGGGCCGAACAGGGCAACCAGTGGAACGACTTCGCAGTACAGGGGGGGGGCGGCAAGAGCGCCATGACGGTGCTCAAGAGCCGGGCCCTGGCGGCAAACCCGCCGGAGGCGGCCCACCTCAAGGGGTTCGAGCTGCACGAGTGGGGCAGCCTGGGCTTTCTGCGCGATCTCACCCCCATGGCCGAGCATCTCGGCTGGTACCCTCAGCTGCCCCCCATGGTGCGCGATACCCTCAGCCAGAACGGCGCCCTGATGGCGGTCCCCACCGGCATCCACCGGGTCAACTGGCTGTGGCTCAACCGCAAGGTATTCGAGCGACAGGGGCTCAAGCCCCCCACCGACTGGGCCCAGTTCGTGGCGGTGGCGGACAAGCTCAAGGAGCAGGGCATCACCCCCCTCGCCATCGGTAACGAACCCTGGCAGATCGCGGTGCTGTTCGAAACGGTGGCCCTCGGCGAAGGGGGCAAGACCTTCTATCGCAAGGCCTTCCTCGAACAGGACAGCGCCACCCTGACCGGCCCCGACATGGTGCGGGTGCTGACCCGCTTCCAGCAGTTGCGCGCTTATGTACCCGAGAAATACGCCGGCCTGAAGTGGCACCAGGCCACCAACCTGCTGGAGAGCGGCGGCGCCGCCATGCAGGTGATGGGGGACTGGGTGAAAGGGGAGCTGAGCGCCGGCAACTACCGCCCCGGCGAGGATATCGAGTGCCTGCCAAGCCCGGGCAGCCAGGGGCTGTTCAGCTACAACCTCGACTCCATCGCCATGTTCAAGCAGCGGGATCCCGCCCAGTTGCAGGCCCAGGGCGAGCTGGCCAGGCTGTTGATGACGCCGCGCTTTCAGGAGGAGTTCAACCGGGTGAAGGGCTCCATCCCGGCGCTCATCAAGCCGGACATGAGCAAGTTCGATCGCTGCGCCATCCGCTCCTATCAGGATTTCCTCCACGCCGAGCAACAGGACAACCTGCTGCCCAGCATGGCGGAGGGGATGGCGGTGCCCACCAACATGCGCCAGGGGATCATGGATGTGCTGAGCAGCTTCTTCAACGACGCCAGGGCCAACCCCGAGCAGACGGCGCAGCAGCTGGAACGCGCCATGCGCTCGACCCGTTCAGGCGCGGAGCAGAAATGACAAAGGCGGACATCGTCCGCCTTTGAGTGCCGAGAGCCAGGCTCTCAGGAGGGATCGTTCTCGTCCTCATCCTCGTCGTAGTAGTCACTGAGCTCGATCCAGAGCCCCAGCCCTATCATCACCATGGAGCCGAACCAGGTACCGGTATTACCGATCGGGCTGCCCAGCACTATCATGGCGAACGACAAGAACCCCATGCCTGCGTAGGCTTGCAATCTGCCGTAGGAGACCTGCATATTCACACCTCCTTGTTGAATATGGTTCAATTTTTATATTACTCATCGAGCGAAGCCTGGGTAGAGCCGGTTCACATTTTGGTAGCATATGCTGCATAACCGCCCCGTGGTTTGATTATTTTTTCGCCGTGAGTATCATTGCTGGCCGAATTGGTTGAAGGTTGATTATTGATGAGTGCTTTATTCTGCGGCGCAACGCACGAGTTGGACGCAATCGGGCTTCGTTGCCCCGGGCCCGTGACGATGGCGCGCAAGAAGGTGCGGCTGAAGGTTGATTATTCATGAGTACTGTATTCTGCAATGCGACCCACGAGCTGGACGCAATCGGGCTTCGTTGCCCCGAACCCGTAATGATGGTTCGCAAGAAAGTGCGGCTGATGGCGGATGGGGAGACCCTGCTGGTCAGCGCCGACGACCCCTCCACCACCCGCGACATTCCCAGCTTCTGCCGCTTCATGGACCACACCTTGGTCGCCAGCGAGACTGAGCAGGCCCCTTACCGCTACCTGATCCGCAAGGGTCAATAACCCCGTACCGGAGCAAACATGACAACCATTACCCGTATCGGGACCACCCAGCGCTGGTCTGATGTGGTCATCCACAACGGCACCCTCTACGTGGTGGAAGTGCCCGCCACCGAGACCGCCGACATCCACCAGCAGACCCGTGAAGTGCTGGAAAGCCTGCAGCGTCTGCTGGAAGCCAACGGTTCCGGCGTCGACAGGATCCTGATGGCCAACATCTATCTCAAGGACATTGAAGACATCGCCGCCTTCAACGCGCAGTGGGATGCCTGGATCCCGGCAGGCACAGCCCCGGTCCGCGCCTGTGTACAGGCCCGTCTGGCCCACGAAGGCTACAGGGTAGAAGTGCAGCTGACTGCGGCTGTCTAAACAAAGCGGGATGCCTGGCTCCCCTGATGCAGACACAGCCCCCGTTCGCGCCTGCGTGCAGGCCCGTCTCGCCCACGAAGGCTACAAGGTGGAAGTGCAGCTGACTGCGGCTGTCTAAACAAAGCGGGATGCCTGGCTCCCCTGATGCAGACACAGCCCCCGTGCGCGCCTGCGTGCAGGCCCGCCTCGCCCACGAAGGCTACAGGGTAGAAGTGCAGCTCACAGCCGCTGTCTAAACCAAGCGGGATGCCTGGCTCCCCTGATGCCGACACAGCCCCGGTCCGCGCCTGCGTGCAGGCCCGCCTCGCCCACGAAGGCTACAGGGTGGAAGTACAGCTCACTGCCGCTGTCTAAGAGGCGGTTATCCCCTCATCCCCGACCCTTCTCCCGCAAGGGGAGAAGGGGGCAAGGAGCACAGGGCACGCACCGGCGCCAATAGAAAGGCCCCGCCATCGCTGGCGGGGCCTTTTTCATGGCATCGAACCGGACCGCTTAGGCGGTCGGGGTCAGGGTGATGGTCACCCGACGGTTCTGGGCCTTGCCTTCGGCGGTGCTGTTGCTGGCCACCGGCTGATCCGGGCCCACACCGCTGATGGCGATGCGGCTGCCGGACACGCCCTGGCCGATCAGCTGGGCGGCGACGGCATCGGCGCGATCCCGGGAGAGCTTCATGTTCAGCTCGCGGGAGCCGGTGCTGTCGGTGTGACCGACCACGTTCAGACGGGTCTTGTCGAACTCGGCAACCACCAGGGCCACGCCGGACAGGGTGTTGGCACCGGCGGCTTTCAGCTGGGCGCTGGAGCTGTCGAAGGTGACGTTGTTCGGCATGTTGAGGATCAGCTGATCACCGTTGCGGGTCACGCTGACGCCGGTGCCTTGCAGCTTCTCGCGCAGCTTGGCTTCCTGCACATCCATGTAGTAACCGATACCACCACCCAGGGCCGCACCGGCGGCGACGCCAGTCAGGATGCCCTTTTTGCGGTCGCCCTTGCTGGAGGAGAGCGCCCCCACAGCTGCGCCGGTCGCCGCACCCGCCAACGCGCCCCAGGCGCCCTTGGAGGTCTGGGATTCACCGGTATAGGGGTTGGTGGTACAGCCAGTGATGGCGACGGTCAGGGCAAGTGCAGGAACCAGTTTCTTGAAATGCATGAAAAAACCTCTGAAAAAGAACGACTCTAGCCGATAGCCGCGCATTCTAACCCAGAGAGGCGCCAGAGTGTGACGCGCGCATTGCGAAGATGGGCAGGGGGCAAAACGCCCCCTGCCCCTTGCGACTTACCCGGTGCAGGCCATCTTCGGACGGACCCACATCAATATTTGATATCCCGGGCCTTGTCTCGCCCCTCCTGCTTGTTGTCACGATGCTCCTGGCGGCAGTCGGCATTGCCCACCACCCCCTCACGACACTCCTGTTTCGCGTCACGGGACTCCTGACGGGTATCCTGACGCACATCGCGGGCGTCACGGCGCTCCTGGGCCTGCTTGGTGGCCTGTGCAGGCAGGGCGGCCAGCAAGACGGTGGCGGCAAGCAGCGCCAATACGGACTTCTTCATGATGGCTCCTTCGCCAGACAACCTGAACCGGTCCGGCGTCTTTCAATGATAGGGGAGGGGCAAGATCCCGGTAGCGCAGACTCGGCCCTCGGGGGCGTCGTTTGTGCAGCCTCGGACCACCTTGCACAGGGCCGGCTTCCCCTCGTGTTTGCCCTGACGAGCAACGTCATCCCCAGGGTGCAGCCGATCAGGCCGGGGGAGAGAGGGCGAGCGGCGCTCAGTGACACGGGATTCCCTCGTGATGGCGCTCCCGATGGTGAACCCGTGTGACTGTATCCCGGCTGTACCAAGGGGCGACAAGGCTCCCGGCCCGATGCAACGGCAACATGCTCCATGGGTCTGGCGCAATGGAGCCCCCCATATGCGGGTTGTCTCATAAGAGCCCATGGCCCCAGAGTGGGTGACATTTCTCACGGAGCCATGATCATGTCGTCCCTTTCCCGCCCCGCGCTGCTCATCATCGACATCCAGGTGGGCCTCCTTCACGGCCCGGAATCCCCCCATGCCGGGGCCGAGACCCTGGCCAACATCAATCGCCTGAGCCAGGCGGCCCGCAGTGCCGCTCTCCCCGTGCTGGCGGTGCGTCACACGGGCCCGGCCGGCAGCCCCATCGCCGCCGGCAGCCCGTTCTGGCAGCTTGCGCCTGAGCTGGTCGTCGGCGAGGCCGACCGGGTGTTCGACAAGCTGCGCCCCAGCGCCTTCCATGGCACCGGTCTCGATGGCTGGCTGAAAGAGGACGGCGTGCAGACCCTGATCGTCACCGGCATGAAGACCCAGTACTGCATCGACACCACCTGCCGGGCGGCGGCAGATCTCGGCTACACCGTAGTGCTGGTGAGCGATGCCCACACCTGCATGGACACGCCGCAACTGACAGCCCCCCAGATCATCACCCATCACAACGCCACCCTGGCCGGCCCCTTCGTGCGGCTGATGAGCAGCGACGAGGTGTGCGAGGCGCTCGGCCGCCCCCTTGAGCCCTGCTGATTCAGAGTAAAAAAGAAGGGAGGCTTGAGCCTCCCTTCTTCGTGCACTTCCCCTTCACGTCGCCGCCGCTTGCTGGCACTCGGCGTGGCAGGGGCAGGTCACCAGATGATCGTTCACCATGCCCACCGCCTGCATGAAGGCGTAGCAGATGGTGCTGCCGACGAAGGTGAAGCCGCGCTTCTTGAGGGCCTTGGACATGGCATCCGACTCCGGCGAGGTCGCCGGAATGTCGCCGTTGCCCTGACGCTGGTTGACGATGGGGGCGCCGCCCACGAAGCCCCACAGATAATCGACGAAGTCGATGCCTTCCGCCTCCAGCGCCAGATAGGCGCGGGCATTTTTGATGATCGACTGCACCTTGAGCCGGTTGCGGATGATGCCGGTATCCTGCATCAGCCGCGCCACGTCCTGGTCGTCGAACTGCACGATGCGCACCGGATCAAAATCCGCATAGGCGCGATGGTAGCTCTCGGTGCGCTTGAGGATGGTGATCCACGACAGCCCCGCCTGTTGACCATCGAGGCAGAGCTTGGCAAACAACTCGCGGGCGTCATACACCGGCCTGCCCCACTGCTTGTCATGGTATTCGATGTATTCCGGGTCTCTGGTCACCCAGGCGCAGCGCAGTTCCATTTCCTCTCCCCTGTTTTTCATCGGCCATCGGCAGGCCGCTTGCGTCGGCGACATCATAGAGCAAGCGACAACATAGCCCCACTAATCCCCTGTAATTTCGCCTATTATCCGACCATGCCAGACGGTATACTCCCTCGGTTCACATTCAGCAAATCTTGCTCTGATTTCATTTCGCGCGAAAAACACTATGCAAAAATTCGATGTCAAAACCTTTCAGGGCCTGATCCTGCAGTTGCAGGACTATTGGTCCCGCCAGGGCTGTACCATCATTCAGCCGCTGGATATGGAAGTGGGTGCCGGTACCTCCCACCCCATGACCTGCCTGCGCGCCCTGGGCCCGGAGCCCATCGCCTGCGCCTACGTACAACCGTCCCGCCGTCCGACTGACGGCCGCTACGGTGAGAACCCGAACCGCCTGCAGCACTACTACCAGTTCCAGGTGATCATCAAGCCCTCCCCCGACAACATTCAGGAACTCTATCTGGGCTCCCTGAAAGAGCTGGGCATGGATCCCGAGATCCACGACATCCGCTTCGTGGAAGACAACTGGGAAAACCCGACGCTGGGTGCCTGGGGTCTGGGTTGGGAAGTGTGGCTGAACGGCATGGAAGTGACCCAGTTCACCTACTTCCAGCAGGTTGGCGGCCTCGAGTGCAAGCCGGTCACCGGCGAGATCACCTACGGTCTCGAGCGTCTGGCCATGTACATCCAGGGCGTGGACAGCGTCTACGATCTGGTCTGGTCTGACGGCCCGCTGGGCAAGACCACCTACGGCGACGTGTTCCACCAGAACGAAGTGGAGCAATCCACCTACAACTTCGAACACGCCGACGTGGAGTTCCTGTTCCACTGCTTCGAGCAGTACGAGAAGGAAGCCCAGAATCTGCTGGCACTGGAAAAACCGCTGCCGCTGCCTGCCTACGAGCGCATCCTCAAAGCCGCTCACTCCTTCAACCTGCTGGATGCCCGCAAGGCCATCTCGGTCACCGAGCGTCAGCGCTACATCCTGCGCATTCGCACCCTGACCAAGGCCGTGGCCGAGGCATACTACGCCTCCCGCGAAGCGCTGGGCTTCCCGATGTGTCAGCGCAGTGAGAACAAGCAAGGTTAAGGAACGGACATGGCACAACATACATTTCTGGTAGAGATCGGTACTGCTGAGCTGCCGCCCAAAGCCCTGCGCTCCCTGGCCGAAGCCTTTGCCGACAACTTCAAAGCCGAACTGACCAAGGCCGATCTGGCCTTCGGCGACGTCGAGTGGTTTGCCTCACCGCGCCGTCTGGCGCTGAAGGTGAGCGAGCTGGCTGGCGAACAGCCGAGCAAGAGCGTCGAGAAGCGCGGCCCGGCCGTGGCTCAGGCGTTCGATGCCGAAGGCAAGCCGACCAAGGCTGCCGAAGGCTGGGCCCGTGGTAACGGCATCACCGTTGAGCAGGCCGAGCGTCTGGTCACCGACAAGGGCGAGTGGCTGGTTCACACCGCCAAGGTTGAAGGTCGTCCGGCCATCGATCTGCTGGGCGAGCTGGTTAGCCAGGCGCTGGCCAAGCTGCCGATCCCGAAAATGATGCGCTGGGGCGACAAGACCATCCAGTTCGTGCGTCCGGTCTTCACCGTGACCCTGCTGCTGGATGGCGAGCTGGTTCCCGCCCACATTCTGGGTATCGACTCTGCCCGCACCATCCGCGGCCACCGCTTTATGGGCGAGAGCGAGATCACCATCGACAACGCCAGCCAGTACCCGCAGATCCTGCAGGAGCGCGGCATGGTGATTGCCGACTTCATGGCGCGCAAGGCCAAGATCAAGGCTGACGTCGAAGCGGCCGCTGCCGCCTTCGGTGGCGTAGCCGATCTGGACGACGCCCTGCTGGAAGAAGTGACCGCACTGGTCGAGTGGCCGGTGGTGCTGACTGCCAACTTCGAAGAGAAGTTCCTGGCCGTTCCGGCTGAAGCGCTGGTTCACACCATGAAGGGTGACCAGAAGTACTTCCCGGTCTACGACAAGAACGGCAAGCTGCTGCCGAAGTTCATCTTCGTCACCAACATCGAGTCCAAAGACCCGAGCCAGATCATCAGCGGCAACGAGAAGGTGGTTCGTCCCCGTCTCTCAGACGCCGAGTTCTTCTTCAAGACCGACCTCAAGCAGACCCTGGCCTCCCGCCTGCCGCGCCTTGAAACCGTGCTGTTCCAGCAACAGCTGGGCACCGTCAAGGCCAAGGTCGAGCGCATCGAGACCGTCGCCGGCTTTATCGCCGAGCGTATCGGCGCCGATGTGGCTCAGGCCAAGCGTGCCGGTCTGCTCTCCAAGTGTGATCTGATGACCAACATGGTCGGCGAGTTCACCGACACCCAGGGTGTCATGGGGATGCACTACGCCCGTCACGATGGCGAAGACGAAGCGGTTGCAGTGGCCCTCAACGAGCAGTACATGCCGCGCTTTGCCGGCGATGCCCTGCCGTCCGGTCTGGTTGCCTGCGCCGTCGCGCTGGCCGACAAGTTCGACACCCTGGCCGGTATCTTCGGCATCGGCATGCTGCCCAAGGGTGACAAGGACCCGTTCGCCCTGCGTCGCGCCGCCATCGGTGCCCTGCGCATCATGACCGAGAAGCAGCTGGATCTGGATCTGGTTGAACTGGTTGAAGAAGCGGTACGCGTCTACGGCGACAAGCTGACCAACAAAACCGTCGTTACCGACGTGGTCGACTTTATGCTGGGCCGCTTCCGCGCCGCCTATCAGGACGAAGGCATCGGTGCCGACGTGGTGCTGGCCGTACTGGCCCGCCGCCCGACCCGTCCGCTCGACTTCGATCGTCGCGTCAAGGCCGTCAGCCACTTCCGCACGCTGGATGCCGCCCTGGCACTGGCTGCCGCCAACAAGCGCGTGAGCAACATTCTGGCCAAGGTCGAAGGCGAACTGCCGACTGCCGTCAAACCGGAACTGCTGGTCGATGCTGCCGAGAAGGCGCTGGCCACCCAGGTTGCCGAACTGCAAGCCGAACTGGCCCCGCTGTTCGCCGCCGGTGACTATCAGGCTGCTCTCACCCGTCTGGCCGCCCTGCGCGAGCCGGTCGATACCTTCTTCAACGAGGTGATGGTGATGGCCGACGACGAAGCCCTCAAGGCCAACCGTCTGGCACTGCTGAACAACCTGCGCAACCTGTTCCTGCAAGTCGCGGATATCTCCCTGCTGCAGTGATGTTGGTTAAGTAAATGATATTAAAAACGGCGCCATTGAGGCGCCGTTTTTATGGAGCGAACATATTTTAAACATGATCAAAAATAATAAAAAAACATTTACCTAACCAAATTATGAACAGTATCACCAAGAGTTTCAATAAACTCTTCAACTCGCATAGTATCAGCAACACTTATTGGGTATTTATTATTACTAATAGGATCTTTATCAGCCTCATGAACTATCGAATTTCTTCTTTGAAATATACTTTTAAGTTCAGTCATCACATCTTTGCGATCTCGCTGCATCGCATTAGATATTGCTAGCCATTTATCTTGAACTTGCCAAACCAGCCCTAAAGCATCAACCAACTTAGCTGGATCCAAAAAGCTTTGGTGCTTCAATTTTAATCTTACAATACCATCAAAAGTTATTTGAGATGGTGTTTCCATTGTAGAAAGCATAGCGTGATTCATGAGCGATATTGGCTCTGATAGGTATTTTTGAGTTGGATTTCTTCGCCCAGCATAAACCTCTACCATCTCAAAATTAACAATATCATGTATAAGTTTATCTAAGGCACTCATGCAATAAACAATATCCATCCTTAATAGATCACTATAGTCACCAGGTAATTTTAGGTCTAATACACAATGTGTATACAATAAGCGCAAGTTTCTTGCATCTCTTATACTTTCATGAAAAACTTGAAGCATAAAATTCGACCTATGCTGTTAATCGTATAACTTCGCTTGCTATATGAGAGAATATTGCATTAAATTTATCTCGATTTTCTTTGAGCTGGTCCAACACTGGACCAGTTTCGCCTATCTCCTCATCACTTAATGAGAAGACAGGGACACCAGCATCTATAGCCTTGGGCAATAAACCTTGGAAGTTTGGTATTTCTGACAAACAAAGCCCATTATGAAGTAGTGCATCACCATATTTTTCATTGTCAAACAACATTCCTATTTTCTTCAAGGTTGGCATCAACTCTTCTGATATATCATCCTTAATCTCTTGAATATTATCTCTGAAAGGCCTCGCAGCTTTACCCTTTCTAACATTAAACCTCTGAATTATAGAACCTAGTAGGACTGGTGGCTCTTTATTAAATGGATATGCTGAATTGTCAAAAAGTGGCCCACTTTGTACTAACCAAGAGGCCCAACGAGGCAATATTATTTTCAGGGTATCTATTGCCATTAAAGAAAATGGATCTGGATTAGTTGGGATTATTAAATAATCAGAAGCCAAAACAAGATTTTGATTAATGGCACTTAAACCTGGGTTAAGGTCAATTATGGTATAATCAATATTGTATTTTCGTTCTGTCTCACCAATAAATGCACTGAATGCACCCGGTAAGTTTTCCAAAGTTGAAATTGCATTGTTTGACGTTTGAGCGAAAGTCAACGCTGCTTCAAACTCATGTAGATTTTGATGCCCGGGAATCAAGAAAATATTAGGATTTTTAGGTGAGTTAAAACAGTCTACAGCTTGAATTGGTGTTGGCCTTCCTTTAAAAGCTGCTTCAACGCCATCACGAATATTATTGTTTTTTGTTAAATCATTGGAATAATATTCATCAAAGTCCTCAATAATAAGACTTGTTAGATTACATTGTGGATCACCGTCGACCAAGAGAACTCTCGCTCCCTCAGCTAACTTCCAACCAAGATTAAATGCTGTAGTAGTCTTACTGACTCCACCTTTATGATTAAAAAAAACTATACGCTTGCTCATTGCGCCTCCAGAGATAATCAACATTAAAACTCAGTTCACATCCTATATACATAGATCAATTTATGATCTCAGGTCTTCATATACATAAAAGCATACATTACCAACTATTAAAACGGTAAAGAGTGTTATAACTCACAAAGATCATTGATTTAACAATATGATTCGTTGTTGAGATTTGATAATAGTCTTAGGGTGATATAAGAAGAAAACTCGTAAGCCCGTAGGGCGTTCGTGTTAATCAATTCTCCCGCTATAACTGCAAGCCACAATTTCCCCTCCGGCTGGCCAACCCCGACTCACGGCAACAAATGCAACCAAAGCCTCTCGTTCGTCCGATTACGCTGCGCTAATCGAACCTACGGGGCGACGGAGGCCTACGGAGTATGCTGCTTGGTATTGATCGGTCATTGTCGAATCCATCATGGCCCCGACTTTGCCGCACAATCCGCACCTAGACACCCGCCAGCTCCAATGAATAACCTCTGCCGGCGAGATATGAGCTGTTATCCTTTGAGGCAATCTCTCGCGACCCCACGCCTTGAAAGGAACGTCATGGATATACCTGCCGCCCCGTCCTCCACCCTCTGCCAGCAGTGTCATGAGCAGGTGGATCTCGACTTCGATTTCACCATGGCCTTCCAGCCCATCGTCGATTGCAGTCAGCGCACCCTCTTCGGCTACGAGGCCCTGGTGCGGGGGCTCAACAACGAGTCGGCGCAGAGCGTGATTGACCGGGTCAACGACGACAACCGCTACCGCTTCGATCAGCTGTGCCGGATCAAGGCCATCGCGCTGGCCGCCCGCCTCGACATGCGGGGCATGCTGAGCATCAACTTCCTGCCCAATGCGGTCTATCGCCCGGAGCGCTGCATCCGCACCACGTTGCAGGCGGCCCGCGAGCATCTCTTTCCCATCGAGCAGATCATGTTCGAGTTCACCGAGGTGGAGCAGGTGCAGGACAACCGCCATATTCGCGGCATCGTGGATCACTATCAGGCCCTGGGCTTCAAGACGGCGATCGACGACTTTGGCGCCGGTTACTCGGGCCTGAGTCTGCTGGCCGATTTTCGCCCCGACATCATCAAACTCGACATGCACCTGCTGCGCGGCATCGACCAGGACCCGATCCGTCAGGCCATCGTTCGCCACTGTCTGGCGCTGTTTACGGAGTTGCAGATCACCCCGCTGGCAGAGGGGATCGAAACCCGCGAAGAGATGGCCTGCCTGCGGGAGATGGGCGTCAGCCTGATGCAGGGCTATCTGTTTGCCCGCCCCGGCTTCGAAACCCTGCCCGAGGTGGATTTCGCCAGCCTGTGAGCGGCGCTGGCCATCTCCCTTTGTTGTCGTTCATTCGGGCAAGGCGGCCCGGAGGGTATCCACGGGCGGACGGCAGAAAGCGCTGGACCGGGCAACCCCCTGGGCTAGGATGGGACTGTCACCCTTTGCAACCACCGCTCTGACAGGGACACCATGGCGCAGGTTTCAGGATACCGCTTCTTCGCTCTTTCACTGCTCTTGCTGCTGGCCTTCCAGGTATGGGGGGCGCAAGGCAGGGGCAACATCACACTGGTGAGCTCCCTTGAAACCAGGGAGTCCCCCTATGGTCGCTGGCTCGACCTCATCTATCGGGATGCGTTCGCCCGCCTGGGCTATGACTTCCAGTACCAGGGCTACCCCGGGGGACGGGCTCCCCTGCTGGCAGAGCAGGGACAGGTCGATGGCGAGATCCACCGCGCCGCCAGCTACCAGCAGCAGACCCGCACCCTCCAGCGCGTGCCCGAGCCCCATTTCGCCGTCTCCTATCAGGCCTATGCCCACCAGCCCGGGATCCAGCTGCAGGGGTGGCACAGCCTGCAGGGCACCGGTTATCGGGTCGAGTTTCGCCGTGGCGCCAAGCTGCCGGAGATGATGCTGGGCAAGGTGGTGGCACCGGACCGGCTCTTTGCCATCGCCACCGCCGAGCAGGGGATGGGCAAGCTGCTCAAGGGGCGCAGTGACCTCTATGTGGAGCAGACCCTGATTGCCAGCCAGGCCCTGGCCGCCCTGACGCGCCAGGACCCGGGCTATGCCGGCATCTACTCCGCCGGGGTGATGGAGCTGGCCGATTCTTACGTCTACCTGCACGAACGGCATCAGGATCTGCTGGCCCCCCTTGCCAGCGTGATCCGGCAAATGAAGCAGGACGGCTCGGTGGCGCGCTATGAGCAGCAGGCCATGGCGGCTGGGGGCACCAGCCAACCTTAACGTCCTCTTTTTCCGCACGCCTTCCCGCGCCCTGACCATGCAGGAGACCCGGGGCGATCAATTCTGTCGCAGACTCATGGCCGCAGCGGGCACCCTGTTCGTCAACACCACGTTGACAAAAACGCCCCCTGTATCAGGGAACTCACCATATAAAACCCCATCGACCTTGTGTTCATCTGGCTTGCGGCCAAAAGGCACCATGTCCATCTGTGCATACCCCAAATCTTGCAACATCCCCCACTCCGACCGCCCCATCATTTCGATGGAGTCCCGTCATCGTTCAGGCATATCTTCCCCTCGAGGCCCGTGCCAGGGCCCGATCACAGGAGCAATACATAATGAAAAAAGCAGTAACGGTCGCCTTGCTGGCCATGATGATGGCGGCCTCGGTTCAGGCGGCAGACAAGGTGACCACGGTGCCGGTGCACTTCGCCAAAGGCGCGCACAGCGCCAAGGTTGACGGCACCTTCTCCGGTTATGACACCATCAACTACACCCTGGGCGCCAAAGAAGGCCAGACCATGACGGTCGCCATCACCGGCAGCACCAATGCCAACTTCAACGTCTTCGCGCCGGGCGCCATCCCGGGTCAGGCCGAGGCACTGGGCGGCGGCAACGTGGACACAAAATGGCAAGGCACCCTGCCCAAGTCGGGCAAGTACCTGATCCAGGTCTACCAGATGCGCGCCACCGCCCGTAAAGGCGCCAAGGTCCCCCACTCCCTGTCGGTCGGCATTCAGTAACCGACGCCAATATTGCCTGTGTGACAAGCAAGAAGGAGCCCATGAGGCTCCTTCTTTGTCATTGTATGCTGGCACTGCGACCCGGGTAACGGCTCAGCCCTTGTAGGCGGGCAGCAGGTCCACCATGTTGAGCAGGTGGAAGGCGGCGGTCAGCACGCCGAACAGGATCACCAGGACGATCATGAAGAGGCCACCGGGGGCGCGGAAGCCCTCGCCACCTTCTTCGCGCCGGGCCGACCGCACCTTCCAGGCCAGCAGAGGCGGGATGATGCAGGTCCACAGGGTCGCCACGGCGCCCGCATAGCCGATGGCCACCAGGAAGCCGAACGGGAACAGCAAGGAGAGCACCAGGGGCGGCAGGAAGGTCACCGCCCAGGACTTGGCGCGGCCACCCCGGCTGTTGTCGAACTTGAACAGATCCGCCAGGTAGTCGAACACCCCGAGCCCCACCCCGATGAAGGAGGAGAGGATGGCCGCCATGGAGAAGGCGTTGAGGGCGCTGGCCACCGCCTTGGACTCTATCACCGAACCGAGAGCCTTGAGCAGGGCATCCACGTTGCCCCCCTCCGCGATCACCGGGCCGAACTCGCTGCGGGGCAGGTTGCCAAAGACGCTCACCAGCCAGATGAGGTAAAACGCGAGCGCGATCAGGGTGCCCCCCAGAATGGCGCGGCTGGCGCGACGCTCTTCACCGTAGTAGGCGCGCATGGAGGAGACCGAATGGTGGTAGCCGAACGAGGTGAGCGCCACCGGCAGCATCACCAGGGCATAGGGGGCGTAGCTCACTTCGCTGCCCACCCGGTCGAGCAGCAGATCGAGGCGCACGTTCATCGACAGGCCCGAGATGCCGAAGGCAAAGCTCAGCCCCATCAGGATCACCAGCAACACCGAGATGCGGTCCACCGCCCGGGTGGAGTGCCACACCAGCAGGGAGAAGGCCAGGGTAAAGAGCACGGACGCCCACTGGCTGCCCATCCCCGTCATGCCGTCGATGATGAGACCGGCCGAGGTGATGTAGGCATAGAGCAGGATGCCGCCGACGAAATAAACGCTGAGATTGTTGAGGGCGTTGACCTTCTCCCCCAGCAGATCCCGGGTCACGGTATCGAAGGAGACGCGCAGGGGATAGCCCCGATAGGACTCCAGCAGCATCCAGCCGGAGACCGTCATCACCACCATGGTCAGTGCCACCGCGAGCATGGACCAGAGGGTCCAGGCGCCCGCCCCCGCACTCGGCAGCCCCAGCATGCCGGCCCCCACACAGACGCCGGCAATGATGCATGCCCCGCCCACCAACGATGGTTTCTGTTCCATTACTCCCCCAAACGGATTGTCGACTGGTCACGGCACACCGCCGTGCTTCTCCTGCGTTCGCCACTGCTGGCGCCGGGGGACTTTACCCTGCATGCCTTCGGGTATCAAATCCGGAGGGGAAATGGGGGGAAACGGGCCGGATCCTGCGCCCCATCCGTGGAATATGTTCGGGATGGGGCCAGGTTCAGCACACCAGGATCAGCCGGTGTAGACGGGCAGCAGACCCGCCATGGCCATCAGGTGGAAGATGGCGGTAAGCACCCCGAAGACGATGACGGCCACCACCATGGGCTGGCCGCCGGGGGCCTTGAACCCCGCCTCGTCCGGGGCCAGCTCCCGGGACTTTTTCGCCAGCAGGGCCGGGATGATGCAGGCCCAGACGGTCGCCGCGGCCCCGGCATAGCCGATGGCCACCACGAAGCCGAACGGGAACATCAGGGAGAGCGCCAGGGGGGGCAGGAAGGTCACCGCCCAGGATTTGGCCCGCCCCCGGCGGCTGTTGTCGAACCGGAACAGATCCGCCAGATAGTCGAACACC
This sequence comes from Aeromonas sp. s4, assembly GCF_040907855.1. Taxonomy (NCBI): domain Bacteria; kingdom Pseudomonadati; phylum Pseudomonadota; class Gammaproteobacteria; order Aeromonadales; family Aeromonadaceae; genus Aeromonas; species Aeromonas sp. s4. The sequence continues at coordinate 27,822 of NZ_JBFOCP010000035.1, forward strand.
CCGAGCCCCACCCCGATGAAGGAGGAGAGGATGGCCGCCATGGAGAAGAGGTTGATGGCCTGGGAGACCTGCCTGGACTCGATCACCGAGGCCAGCGCCCCCAGCAGCACATCCACGTCACCCCCCTTGGCGATGACGGGGCCGAAGGCGGGACGAGGCAGGTTGCCGAAGATGCTGAGCAGCCACAGCAGATAGAGCGCCAGGGCGATCAGGGTCCCCCCCAGGATCGCCTGCCTGGCTTTCTGCTCCTCGCCGTAATAGGCGCGCATCGATGCCACCGAGTGGTGGTAGCCAAACGAGGTGAGCGCCACCGGCAACATGGCCAGGGCGTAAGGGGCGCGGCCCAGCTCCTCGGCAAAGGAGTTGAACAGCTTGGCGGTGTCGACCTTGCTGGCAAGCCCGGAGACCCCGAACACGAAGCTCAGCACCATGAAGACGATCAGGACGACCGAAATCCTGTCCACCGCCCGGGTCGAATGCCAGACGAACCAGGAGAACACCAGCACGAACAACACCGAGGCCAGCTGGCTATTGATGCCCAGCAGGCCGCCCAGGATGAGACCCGACGAGGTGATGTAGGCATAGAGCAAAATGCCGCCCACGAAATAGACGGTGAGGTTGTTGAAGAGATTGATCCTGCGACCGAGCAGATCCTTGGTCACCGAGTTGAAGGAGGCGGTCAATGCGTAGGGTTTCAGGGCTTCCAGCAGCATCCAGCCTGAAACCGTCATGACGACCATGGTAAGAATGATGGCGAGGGTTGACCAGCTGGTCCAGGCCCCGGCTCCCGCGCTCGGCAGCCCCAGCATGCCGGCACCGACACAGACGCTGGCAATGATGCAGGCCCCTCCGATGACGGACGGTGTTGATGTCATGTGTGTCACTCCAAATCTTTCACAGAGCAGTGAAAAAAAAGGGCACAGAAAAATCTGTGCCCCTGACTCGTTATGCTTCTATCAATTTTTTCTGCGTCTTGCCGGCTGACGGGTCGTTATGCTCGACCTCTTTCAGTCTGGCGGTGAAGTGACGCAGCACGGCCGGCTCGTAAATGAAGTCCAGCCCCTTCACCCGGTGGGCGTTCTTCTTCACCTCGCCGAAGGCCTCGATGACAAAGTCCATGTGGGTCTGGGTATAGGTGGCACGGGGGATGGTCAGGCGCAGCAGCTCCGCAGGGCAGGGGTGCTGCTTGCCGGTGGCGGGGTCGCGCCCCAGCAGCAGGGAACCTATCTCCACCGCGCGGATGCCGGCGACCTTGTAGAGCTCGCAGGCCAGGGCGTGGGCCGGGAACTGATCCGCCGGGATGTGGGGCAGCAACTTGCCCGCATCCACGAAGGCCGCATGGCCCCCCGCCTGCTGGCACACCACGCCGATGGCCTCCAGCCCGTCCACCAGGTACTGCACCTGGCCGATGCGATAGGCCAGCCAGTCCTGGCGCATGCCGTCCCGCAGGCCCACCGCCAGGCGCTCCATGGCGCCCCCTTCCAGGCCGCCATAGGTCGGGAAGCCCTCCTGCACCACGCACAGGGTGCGGCACTCGGTGTAGACGTCCAGCATGCTGTCATCCTTGAAGCACAGCAGCCCCCCCATCTGCACCATGGCATCCTTCTTCGCCGACATGGCGAGGCCGTCGGCGTACTTGTAGGACTCCCTGGTGATCTCCTCGATGGTCCAGTTCGCGTAGCCGGGCTCCCGCTGCTGGATGAAGTAGGCGTTCTCGGCGAAGCGGGCGGAGTCCATGATGACCGGGATGTCGTACTTTCTGGCGATCTCGTACACCGCCTTCAGGTTGGCAATGGAGACCGGCTGCCCCCCGGCGGAGTTGCAGGTGATGGTGCTGACGATGTAGGGCACGTTGGCGGGGCCCGCCTCCAGGATGGCCTCTTCCAGCTTCACCAGATCGAAGTTGCCTTTGAAGTCGGCGGTGACCGAGGTATCGAACGCCTCCCTGGTGTAGACGTTCTTCGCCACGCAGCAGTTGATCTGGGTGTGGCCCTGGGTGGTGTCGAAGAAGTAGTTGGAGAGGGCCACCATCTTCTTGCGATCCAGCCCCTTCTCCTGCTCCCGCTTCTTGATGAGCACGGGGATGTAAATCTGCTCGGCGCCGCGCCCCTGGTGAGTGGGGATGGTCAGGGAGTAGCCGAAGATCTCCTGCACCGCCTGTTGCAGGGCATAGTAGCTGCGGCTGCCGCTGTAGGCCTCGTCACCGCGCAGCATGGCGGCCTGCATGTCCTGAGTGATGGCGCCGGTGCCGCTGTCGGTCAGCAGGTCGATGAAGACGTCTTCGCTGTCCAGCAGGAAGGGGTTCATGCCCGCCCGGACAATGGCCTCTTCCCGATAGGCACGGGTGGTGCGCTTGACCGGCTCGATGACACGAATACGGAAGGGTTCGGGCAGATGCTTGAAGTTTTCCATAATATAAACACCCCAGATTTAAATATTCAAAATGAGTCTCTTCCCCCGCCGAAAATAGAATGTCCGGCAGGTGGGAAATATTGTGAAATGGGTGCACGACATCGCCTCGCCAGAATAAACAGGCGAAGACAGGTGCAGCTATTTCAGTTCAGGAATGGAGGCGGGCTCGTGGCATGGCTGGCATGCCGCGCCGCCGCGGGGAATTACAGCGGGAAGAAGAACGCGATCTTATGGTCCAGGGTAAACCACTTGGGATAGCTGACCTTGATATTCATGTTGTTGCTCATCCAATTGATATTAACAACGCCAAATAACAGCACCCATTATGGTGGGGAGCGCTATATGATCAATTGCAATATGAGCAAAGTGGGATGGCGCTAACAATTTGGCGGGGGATTTTTATACAGCTTATTATCGCCAATCCGAAAGATCCCCCCATCATCCACCTTTTGCCCTTTCCCCCCTCAGTGGCTCAGCCAGGGCAGCCGCTGCAACAACTCGTAGCGGTCAGGGATCGGTGTCTGGCTGACCCAGAGATCCAGCAAGCCGTAGGAGAGCAGCGGCAACACCAGCAGCAACAGACAGAGCAGCCCCAGCAGTTGGCGGGGGGCGAGTCGCTGCCCTTGTGTGCCAAGATGCAGGGCATCGGCCCGCTTGGGGCAGGCGGCCACGCAGCTCTGGCAGCTGGTGCACTCGAGACTGCGCACCGCGATAAGCTGGTGTACCTGGATGCGCGAGGGGCAAACCCGGCTGCACTTGTCGCAGTCGTGGCCCGCGCTTCGCAAGCAACGGGCCGGGTCACGGCGAATGCGCAGCGGGGTCAGCAGGCCGAGCAGGGCCATCCAGGCGCCATAGGGACAGAGGTAGCGACAGAACCCTTGCCGGAAGGTGGCGGTGAGCAGCAGCACCCAGCCAAGGCACAGGCCCGAGATCAGGGTCAGGTTGAAGAAGAAGGCCCCCATCTTCATGTCCGCCGCCTGATGGTAGGGGCTGGCAAGGTAGCCGGGCAGGGCGGCGGCGGGTACCGCCAGCAATATGATGAAGAGCAGAAAGCCGAGCACCAGAAACTTCTGGCCGCGCAACACGGCATCGAGCCAGCGCGGCGGGGTCCACTCCCCCGGCAACAGGCGCGAGCGCAGGCCGTGCAGCCACTCCCCCACCAACCCGAGCGGGCAGAACCAGGCACAAAACGCCCGACCCAGCAGCAGGGCCGACAGGGAAAGCACCAGCACGGTGACGGTGGCCGCCGGGTGATGGGGGTCCGTCAGCCCCTGCCCGAGCCAGGCCCGCAGCCCGAGCCCGCCGGCGATGGGCAGGAAACCGTCCACCACGTCGGGGCGCACCAGCCAGGGAACCGTCCCCCGTGCCAGCAGCCAGATATAGACCCCATATTGCACCGACACCAGCAACCAGCAGAGCAGCAGCAGATGACGCGCCCACTCCCGCAGCGGCTGACTGCCCAGCTCGTCCAGTGCGGGGAAGGGCTGGATGCGATGAAGCAGGCTGAGACTGCCGACCACCAGCCCCAGGCCAAGCCAGAGACTGACATCTGCCGCCGCCAGCCAGGCAATGACCAGCACTCCGAGGGAGAGTCGAGATGACCAGCCCGGCCCCGTTTTCAACACCAACAGGACCAGATAGACCAGTCCGGCCACCATGGTCATCGCCTCAATCACGCTCATGCATCCTCCACTGCGTACACCCGATCTGGCGGCAAGGATAACCAACATCTGAGTTGATCATTTTGATCTGCATAGGCACAGGGGGAGATTCGGGCCAGTGCCCCTGCCCGCGATTGAGCCTATGCCTTGCGGCTGTGGAACAGCGGCTGGTCGGATTCGGCCTGCTCGGCCCAGAAGTGGATGTTGAAGCGGGCATCCTCCGACAGCTCGACCCTGTGCCAGTACCGGGGTGGGCTGGTGGCAAACTCCCCGGCCCGGATCACCAGGCTCAGCTCGGGCTCTTCGGCCTGCTCATTGGCAAAGCCGTGATAGGTGACGGTCCCCTCCATCACGCAGAGCTGGCCGAACACCCCGGCCGCGGTGTTGTGGTGGGTGAGCAGGGCCTGGGGCACATTCTCGCGGGTGAAGAAGGGGGTGGAGCGACGCACCACCCAGTGAGACGGGATCAGTTGCATGGCCATATCGGTTCTCCTCGTGTGGCCGGGTCGACCCGGCCGGTGCAATGAAAGGGGTTAACGGGGCAGCTGGCGCAGCAGCGGGAAGGCGGCACTCATCTGATCCCCACCCACCACGAAGCCGCACAGCTTGCCATCTTCGCCGTGCGCCTCGGCCACCATGCCGTGGCTGTTCCAGCGGCACTGCCAGGCAAGATCCTCGCCCCGGGTGCGACCGGCCAGTTGCAGCGGGTAGCGCGGCGTCTTCACCTTCACCAACATGGGGGGCAAAGTCAGCGGGGTCGGCGTCCCGAGCAGGGTGCGCGCCAGCGCATTGGCCCCCAGCACTATGGGTTGCAGGAAGGGGAGCAGCTGGCCCTGCCACTGCACGCAATCCCCCAGCGCGAAGATATGGGGATCGCTGGTCTGCAGCCGATCGTCGACCAGAATGCCGCGCTCCACTGCCAGCCCGGCCCCACGGGCCAGGCCCAGATTGGGCCTCAGGCCGATGGCGGCGATCACCAGATCCTGCACGCTGACGCGCCCGTCGGTCAGGGTGACGCGCCAGCCATCCCCCGGCTGGGCATCCATCCTGGCGAGACCCGTCCCGAACTGCAGACTGACCCCCTGGGTGCGCAGGGCCTGTTGCAGCTGCTGGGTCAGGGTAGCAGGCAACAGGGCGCTGAGCGGGCTATCGGCCAGATCCAGCAGGGTGACCTCGCGGCCATCGCTCGCCATGTCCATCGCCAGCTCACAGCCGATGAGGCCGGCCCCCAGCACCAGGATGCGGTGGGCCTGGCGCAGTTGCGCCTCGGTGGCGGCATACTCCTGCTGGCTGTTGAGGGTGACCAGGTGTTCGCTGCCCGGCAGATCGGGGCGCGCCGCGCTCGCCCCTGTGGCCAGCACCAGCTGGCCGTAGGGGAATTCCCCCTGCTCGGTCAGCACCAACCGCCTTGCTGGGTCGATGCCATGCACCGGGCAGTGTGGCAGCAGCGCGATGCGCTGCTGCTCGGCAAAATCGCTGCCGCTCTGGCGAGTCATGGCTGCGGCAGGGCAGCCCCGACTCACCACGTGGCTCAAGTCGGGCTTGTTGTACTCGTCACCGCTGTCGGCGGTGATGAGGCGGATGGGCTGCTCGGCATCCAGCTTGCGCAGGCTCTTGACCAGCTGCTGGGCAGCGAAGCCGCTGCCGATCACCACTATCTCCCGGCTGATGCCGGCGTCACTCTGCGTTGCTGCGTTCATACACAGGCCTCCACGGCGCAGGGTTCAAATACCTCCTTGCCGATGCCGCAGCCGGGGCAAAGGAAACTGTCCGGCACCTGGGCCCAGGGGGTGCCCGGCGCCACCAGCTGATCCGGCTCGCCCAGCGCCGGGTCATAGACCCACTGGCAGACGGTGCAGAGCATGGCCTGATCATCGTCCCATTCGGCGGCGGCCGCTGCGGCTTGCGGCTCAACAGCAGGCATCGCGGGAACGGGTACCGCCGCCGCATGAGTAGCGGTGATCGGGCGGGGCGCATCCAGCGGATGCAGCGCCCACTGACGGGCGAGCTGGCGGCCATGCTCGCGGCATTCGGCCAGCGCCGAACCATCCGGGCGCCACTTGGCCTTGAGGGAGATGCTGATGTCGAAACCTGCGTCCATCAATCGGGTCTGGATCCGGTCCACCGCACCGCCGGTCCAGCCGTAGCTGCCGAAGGCCGAGGCGCGCTTGTTGCGAAAACGCAGGCCGGTGATCTCTTCGAGCATGCCCGCCACCTTGGGCATCATGACGTTGTTCATGGTGGAGGAGCCCACCAGTATCCCCTTGGAGCGGAACACCTGGGTCAGGATCTCGTTCTTGTCGTGGCGGGCCACGTTGTAGATCTTCACCGCCACGCCGGGGTCCACCTCGTGGATGCCCTGGGCGATGGCGTCGGCCATCATGCGGGTGTTGTTGGACATGGAGTCGTAGAACAAGGTGATGCGGTCTTCCTGATAGTGGTCGGCCCACTCCAGGTATTTCAGGATGATCTGGGTGGGGTCCTCGCGCCAGACGATGCCGTGGGAGGTGGCCACCATGCTCACTGGCAGGTTGAAGCCCAGCACCTCTTTGATCTTGGCGGTCACCAGGGGGCTGAAGGGGGTGAGGATGTTGGCGTAGTAGCGCTGGCACTGCTCCATCAGCTCGCTCTGATCCACCTCGTCGTTGAACAGGTGCTCGTCGCAGTAGTGCTGGCCGAAGGCGTCGTTGGAGAACAGCACCGCGTCCTCGGTCATGTAGGTCATCATGCTGTCGGGCCAGTGCAGCATGGGGGTCTCGATGAACACCAGCTGCTTGCCGTTGCCGATGTCCAGGCTGTCACCGGTCTTGACCGGGTGGAAGTTCCACTCCGGGTGGTGATGATGGCCGGTGATGGAGTCGATGGCGTTGTGGGTGCAGTAGATGGGGGTGCCGGGGATACGGGCCATCAGCTCGGTCAGGGCGCCGGCGTGATCCTCCTCGGCGTGGTTGATCACCACGTAGTCGATGGCGGCGAGATCGATCTCGGCCGCCAGGTTCTGCACGAACTCCCGGCTGAACTTGTGATCGACGGTGTCGATCAGCACGTTTTTCCCTTCGCGGATGAGGTAGCTGTTGTAGCTGGTGCCCTTGTGGGTCTTGTACTCGGTGCCGTGGAAGTCGCGTACCTCCCAGTCCCGTTGGCCGACCCAGTGGATGTTGTTCTTGACGTGAATGCTCATCAGGCAGTTCCTCGAATGCAATAGTGGATGTTCAACTGAACCAGCTATTGCAGCGGACGTGCCAAATTGTAACCCATTGTTTTTAATGGCTTCGCATATCACTCGTTGTCATTAAGACACCACACCTTTATAGTCAAAATCACAAACATACTGTCATTTGGACAATTATCGTGATCTCGACCGACAGCCTGGCGCGCATCGCCCTCGACCTGCAACTCGGCATCTCCCATCAGGACCGCTTCCACCGCCTGATCCAGAGCGTGCGCAGCCTGCTGAACTCGGATGCCTCGGCCCTGCTGCGCTACGAGGGGGGCCAGTTCATCCCGCTGGCCATCGACGGCCTGATGCAGGACGTGCTGGGGCGCCGCTTCGCCCTCAAGGATCACCCGCGCCTCGAGGCCATCGCCCGCGCCGGGGATGTGGTGCGCTTCCCTGCCGACAGCGCCCTGCCCGACCCCTATGACGGCCTGCTGCCGGATCACGACGACTTCAAGGTACACGCCTGCGTCGGCCTGCCGCTCTTCTCGGATCAGGCGCTGATCGGCGCCCTGACCATAGACGGCATGAACCCGACCCAGTTCGACGGCATCAGCGACGAGGAGCTGCGGCTGGTGGGGGCTCTGGCCGCCGCCGCCCTCGACAACGCCCTGCTGCTGGAGCGGCTCGCCCGCCAGAGCAGCGAACCCCTCGCTCCCTCCACCCAGAATGGGCCGGGCCAACCCGAGATGATTGGCCGCTCCCCCGCCATGGCCCGGTTGCGCCACGAGATAGACGTGGTGGCAAGCTCCGAGCTGAATGTGCTGATTTTGGGGGAGACCGGGGTCGGCAAGGAGCTGATCGCCAAGGCGGTGCATGGCGGCTCGCCCCGCGCCCATGCCCCCCTGGTCTACCTCAACTGCGCCGCCCTGCCCGAATCCGTGGCCGAGAGCGAGCTGTTCGGCCACGTGAAGGGGGCCTTCACCGGCGCCATCCACAATCGGGCGGGCAAGTTCGAGCTCGCGGACAAGGGCACTCTGTTTCTCGACGAGATAGGGGAGCTCTCCCTGGCGCTGCAGGCCAAGCTGCTGCGGGTGCTGCAATACGGCGATCTGCAGCGGATCGGTGACGACACCCCGCTCAAGGTGAATGTGCGCATCCTGGCGGCCACCAACCGGGATCTGAAGCAGGCGGTGGTCGAGGGGCAGTTTCGGGCCGACCTCTACCACCGGCTGAGCGTCTTCCCGATCCACGCCCCGGCACTGCGGGAACGTCCGGGCGACATTCCCCTGCTGGCCGGTTACTTTTGCGAGCGCTGCCGGCTCGGCCTGGGGCTGGAGCAGCTGCGTATCCAGCCACAGGCGCTGCAACTGCTCGAGCGCCACGACTGGCCCGGCAACGTGCGCGAGCTGGAGCACGCCATCCACCGCGCCGCCGTGCTGGCCAGGGCCGAACAGGGCAGCCCCTCGCCGACCCTGAAACCCCACCACTTCAACCTGGGACCGACGGGCTCATCCCTGCCCGCCGACACCGTCAGCCAGCCCGCCTCTCCGGCCATTGCCGGCCTGGGCCTGCGCGCCGCCACCGATCTGTTCCAGCGCCAACTCATCGAGCAGACCCTGACGGCCCATGACGGCAACTGGGCCGCCAGCGCCCGGGCGCTGGATCTGGACGGCGGCAACCTGCACCGCCTCGCCAGGCGGCTCGGTCTCAAGGCCTGACGCCCCCAGATACGAGAGGGGCCCAAAAACAGAAACCCCCTCGCTGGCGAGGGGGTTTCTTGTTCATGGCACCCGTGGCGCCGTCAGCGCAGGGACTTGACCGAGCGGCGGACGATGAGCTCGGGCTGCACCGTCATGGACTCCACTTCCAGCTCCTTGTTGCGGATCCGGCTCACCAGTTGCTGCACCGCCAGCAGGCCGAGCTCGGCCTTGGGGTGGCGGATGGTGGTGAGCGGCGGGCTGGAGAAGCGCGCCATCTCCACGTCGTCATAGCCGATCATGGAAATATCGTCCGGCACCTTGACCCCGGCCTCCCAGGCGGCGCAGATGGCACCGATGGCCATGGGATCATCGAAGGCAAAGACCGCGGTCGGGCGAGGGGTGAGGGCCAGGATGCGCTGCATGGCATCGAAGCCGCTCTGGCTCTCGTAGTCCCCTTCGAAGATCTGCTCTTCTTTCAGGGTCATCCCCTGTTCAGCCAGGGCATCGCGCACCCCGTCCAGCCGTTGCTGGGTAGTCGGCTTGGCGAGATGGCCGGTGATGCAGACGATGTTGGTGTGGCCCTGCTCCAGCAGATGGCGCACCGCCAGACGCGCGCCGATGCGGGCGTTGTCGTTGATCACGTTGGCGAAATCGCACTCGTTGCCCCAGTCCAGCACCACCTGCGGCACGTTTTTGTGGATACGCAGCATGTCCCTGAACTGGGTGTCGATATCGGTCCCCAGCACCAGCAGACCGTCGACCCGCTTCTCCATCAGCATGCGCAGATAGTGCTGCTGGCGGGGCGGCTGGTTCTCGGTGTTGCACAGGATCAGGCTGTAACCCTGCTCGAAGCAGTAGGCTTCCACCCCCTGTACCACTTCCGCGAAGAAGGGGTTGGCACTGGTGGTCACCAGCATGCCAATGGTCTTGGTCGAATTGATCTTGAGACTGCGCGCCACCGAGTTGGGCGCGTAGTTCAGCTCTGCCACCGCCTCAAGCACTTTCTGGGTTGCGTCTTCGCTGACCCGACGGGTGTGATTGAGTACATGTGAGACGGTGGAGATGGATACGCCTGCGCGCGAGGCGACATCCTTGATAGTTGCCATCTCTGTCTCCTGAATAACAAAGGCGGAACAGTAGCAGATTTCCCGAATAAAGGCTTGGTTTTAACGGGCGCTGCCAGTGAATTATCAATGCTGGCTAATCTATGCGGTCATTTCTTTTTGCGCAAACGGATTTTGGTCAAAATGAGAGCGGACGCAGAATGAAATATCGTCAGTTTTTTACTCTGGAAATTGTCACCATGACAATTTGTTATCTGTATGTTGCACCACCTTAACGACATTAAAATCCAGTAAACAGCAATAAACTGCGTGTTAGTTTCACAAAACCCCTCTCGCGCCTGCTCCGGTTAGTATCTTTAACATCTTGTTATTGCCCGGCGAGGAATGATAGAACCTTATCTATCGCCGGGCTGGCGGGACACAGGCTCGGAATGACGTGCATAAAATGAAACAATTCACTGATTAAGGGACGAATCAATGCATAACTTCAGCAAAATGGCAGTCAGAGCAGCGGTTTCTTTGGCTCTGTTTGGATCAGTTTCCATGGCCAATGCGGCCGATACCATCAAGATCGGCATTGCCGGCCCCCTGACCGGCCCGGTCGCCCAGTACGGTGACATGCAGTTCACCGGCGGCAAGATGGCGGTCGAGCAGATCAACAAGGCGGGCGGCATTAAGGGCAAGCAGATCGAAGCCGTCATCTATGACGATGCCTGCGATCCCAAACAGGCCGTGGCCATCGCCAACAAGGTGATCAACGACGGCGTCAAGTTCGTGGTCGGCCACCTCTGCTCCGACAACACCCTGCCCGCCTCCGACATCTATGAAGATGAAGGGGTCCTGATGGTCACCCCCGCCTCCACCAACCCCAAGATCACCGAGCGCGGTTACCAGCTGACCCTGCGTACCATCGGTCTGGACAGCGACCAGGGCCCGACCGCCGCCAAGTACATCATCGAGCAGGTCAAACCCCAGCGCGTGGCCGTCATCCACGACAAGAAACAGTACGGTGAAGGCATCGCCTCCAGCGTGAAAGCCGCGCTGGACAAGGCCGGCGTCAAGGTCGTTGCCTATGAGGGCATCACCGCCGGCGACAAGGACTTCTCCGCCCTGATCGCCAAGCTGCAAAAAGAGAACGTCGACTTCGTCTACTACGGCGGCTACCACCCCGAGCTGGGTCTGATCCTGCGCCAGGCTGGCGAGAAGGGTCTGAAGGCCAAGTTCATGGGTCCGGAAGGCGTGGGCAACAAGGACATCTCCGCCATCGGCGGCCCGGCTTCCGAAGGCCTGCTGGTGACCCTGCCGAACAAATATGACCTGGTGCCGGCCAACGCCCCCATCGTAGAAGCGTTCAAGGCCAAGGGTCAGGACTCCTCCGGTCCGTTCGTCTGGACCACCTATGCCGCCATGCAGGCCCTGGCGGCCGGTATCGCCAAGGCGGGCGAGGATGATCCGGCTGCCGTCGCTGCCGCCATCAAGGCCGCACCGATCGACACCGTGATGGGCCCCCTGACCTGGGCACCGAACGGTGACCTGAAAGGCTTTGAATTCGGTGTGTTCCAGTGGCACGCCGACGGTACCTCCACTCAACTCAAATAATCTGCCGGTCGGGGTGACATGAGTCACCCCTCCTTTCTTTGCGGGCAAGTACACAGGGAACGCGGTATGTCCGAACACCTTCTTTATCTGGTTCAGCAGTTGCTGAACGGATTGACCATAGGCAGCACCTATGCGTTGATCGCCATCGGCTACACCATGGTCTACGGCATCATCGGCATGATCAACTTCGCCCACGGCGAGGTCTACATGATCGGCTCCTATGTCGCCTTCATGGTGATGGCCGGGCTCATGATGATGGGCATCGACAGCACCGTGCTGCTGCTGGGGGGCGCCTTCCTGGTCAGCATCATCATCACCGGCAGCTATGGCTGGTCCATAGAGCGGGTGGCTTATCGTCCGCTGCGGGGCGGCAACCGCCTGATCCCCCTCATCTCCGCCATCGGCATGTCGATCTTCCTGCAGAACATGATGCGGATGGCCCAGGGCTCGCGTGACATCGCCATGCCCACTCTGATCTCCGGGGGCTGGACCCTCGGCGGCGAGGATGGCTTCCAGGCCAGCCTCTCCTACATGCAGCTCATCATCTTCGTGGTGACCTTCGTCACCATGCTGGCGTTGACCCAGTTCATCGGCCGCTCCCGCATGGGGCGTGCCTGCCGAGCCTGTTCCGAAGACATCAAGATGGCCAACCTGTTAGGGATAGACACCCACGTGGTCATCTCCATCACCTTCGTGCTGGGGGCCGCCCTGGCCGCCGTCGCGGGGGTGCTGCTCGGCATGTACTACGGTGTCATCAACCCCTATCTCGGCTTCATGGCGGGCTTGAAGGCCTTCACCGCCGCGGTATTGGGCGGCATCGGCAGCATTCCCGGTGCCGTACTGGGCGGCCTGCTGCTCGGCGTGGTGGAAGCGCTCACCGCGGGCTATCTCAGCACCGAGTACAAGGATGTGATGGCGTTCGCCCTGCTCATCTTCGTGTTGCTCTTCATGCCCACCGGCATCCTGGGTCGTCCGGAGGTCGAGAAGGTATGAAAAACCAATCTATGCATGCCCTCGTGCTGCTGTTCATGACCATCACTGGCATTCTCGGCCGTCCGGAAGTGGAGAAAGTCTGATGAAACGTCAATTTATCCATGCCTGCATCGCCAGCCTGGTGCTGCTGGTGCTCTCCTTCTGGCTGCTCGGCTTCAAGCTGGAGACCGATGGCTCCCGCCTGCTGGTGGTGAGCCGCCTCGATGTATCGCTGGCCTGGCTGCTGGGGGGCGCCACCATCGTTTTCTGGTTCCAGATGCTGCGCGGCCAGATAAGCCGGCTGTTCCAGGCCTCCATCAGCGGCTTCTCCGTCGGCTTCACCAAGCTGGTGCTGCCAAGCCCCGAAGAGGCCCCCAAGCTCTATAACCTCACCGCCGTGCTGGTGCTGCTGTTTGCGGTGAGCTGGCCCTTCATGGCCTCTCGCGGCGCCATCGATCTGGCCACCCTCACCCTGATTTACATCATGCTGGGGCTGGGACTGAACGTGGTGGTGGGCCTCGCCGGTCTGCTCGACCTCGGCTATGTCGGCTTCTATGCGGTCGGCGCCTACAGCTACGCCCTGCTCAACACCTACTTCGGTCTGAGCTTCTGGGAGTGTCTGCCCATCGCAGGTCTGCTGGCGGCCACCTTCGGCTTCCTGCTCGGGTTCCCGGTGCTGCGGCTGCGGGGGGACTACCTGGCCATCGTCACCCTGGGCTTTGGCGAGATCATCCGCATCCTGCTCAACAACATGACCACCCTGACCGGCGGTCCGAACGGGATCTCCGGCATTCCGAAACCGACCCTGGGGGGGCTCGAGTTCAACCGCACCGTCAAGGATGGGGGCTTTGGCACCTTCCACGACTTCTTCGGCATCGCCTACAACGCCAACCACAAGGTGATCTTCCTCTACCTGATGGCCCTGGTGCTGGTAGTGGCGACCCTGTTCGTCATCAACCGCCTGCTGCGCATGCCGCTCGGCCGTGCCTGGGAGGCGCTGCGGGAAGACGAGATCGCCTGCAAGTCCCTGGGGCTCAACCCCACCATCATCAAGCTGACCGCCTTCACCATAGGCGCCTGCTTCGCGGGCTTTGCCGGCAGCTTCTTCGCCTCGCGCCAGGGCTTCATCAGCCCCGAATCCTTCGTCTTCATCGAGTCGGCCATCGTTCTTGCGATTGTGGTGCTGGGGGGCATGGGATCCCAGATCGGGGTGGTGCTGGCGGCCATCGTGATGACGGTGCTGCCGGAGCTCGCCCGCGAGTTCAACGAATATCGCATGCTGATGTTCGGTCTCTTGATGGTATTCATGATGATCTGGCGGCCGCAGGGACTGCTGCCCATGAGTCGACCCCATATGGAGCTGCGTAAATGAGCAACAATCAACCATTGTTGGATGTCTCAGATCTGTCGATGCGCTTTGGCGGCCTGCTCGCGGTCAACGGCGTCAAGCTGGATGTGGAAAAGGGGGAGGTGATCTCCATCATCGGCCCCAACGGGGCGGGCAAGACCACCATCTTCAACTGCCTGACCGGCTTCTATCGCCCGAGTGGCGGTGTCATTCGCTACAAGGGTGAGGAGATCCAGGGGTTGCCCGGCCACCTCATCGCCCGCAAGGGCATAGTGCGGACTTTCCAGCACGTGCGCCTGTTCAAGGAGATGACGGCGGTGGAAAACCTGCTGGTGGCCCAGCACAGGCATCTCAATACCGGCTTCATCGCCGGCCTGTTCAAGACCCCCTCCTTCCGCCGCGCCGAGAAAGAGGGGCTGGAGCAGTCCGCCTTCTGGCTGGAAAAGGTGGGCCTCAAGGATCTCGCCAACCGCGCCGCGGGCAACCTGGCTTACGGCCAGCAGCGCCGCCTCGAGATCGCCCGCTGCATGGCGACCCGGCCCGAGCTGCTGATGCTGGATGAACCGGCCGCAGGCCTCAACCCCAAGGAGACCGACGAGCTCAACGAGCTCATCTCCAACCTGAGGGACGAGTTCGGGGTCTCGGTGTTGCTGATCGAGCACGACATGAAGCTGGTGATGGAGATCTCCAACCGCATCTTCGTGGTCAACCAGGGCACCCCGCTGGCCCACGGCAAACCGGACGAAATCCGCAGCAATCCGGCGGTGATCAAGGCCTATCTGGGCGAGTCGTAAGGACAAAAAGATGTTAGAACTTCGCAACGTATCGACCCACTACGGCAAAATTCAGGCGCTGCACGACGTCAGCGTCGAGGTGAAAGAGGGGGAAATCGTCACCCTGATCGGCGCCAACGGCGCCGGCAAGACCACTCTGCTGATGACCCTGTGTGGCGAGCCCAAGCCCAGCAGCGGTTCCATCTGGTTCGAGGGGGAGCAGATAGACTCTCTCACCACCGCCCGCATCATGCGCAAGGACATCGCCGTGGTGCCGGAGGGGCGCCGCATCTTCGCCCGCCTCACGGTGGAGGAGAACCTGCTGATGGGGGCCTTCTTCGTCGACAAGGCGGAGCAGCGCGGCCTGCTGGATCAGATTTTTACCCTGTTCCCCCGCCTGCACGAGCGGCTGGAGCAGCGGGCAGGCACCATGTCCGGCGGCGAGCAGCAGATGCTGGCCATCGGCCGCGCCCTGATGAGCAAGCCGCGCCTGCTGCTGCTGGATGAACCCTCCCTGGGACTCGCGCCCATCGTCATCCAGCAGATCTTCGACACCATAGAGCAACTGCGCCAGAAGGGGATGACCATCTTCCTGGTGGAGCAGAACGCGAACCAGGCGCTCAAGCTGGCGGATCGCGGCTATGTGCTGGAGAACGGCCGGGTGGTGCTGCAAGACACGGGAGAGGCCCTGCTGGCCAACCCCGCCGTCCGCCAGGCCTATCTCGGCGGCTGAGGATGCAGCAACCATCGTCACCCTTCCCCTGCCGCGCTCCCCGAGCCCGGCAGGGGAACAGCCCCCCGCCGAGGAGCACATTGTGAGCCGTGCGCGGGCGACGCAGGATCAGCACCACTTCTGGCACGATCCCGCCCTGCCCTTCATCGAGGCGCGGGCGGTGCAGGATGGCCGGCGCGTCTGCTATGACAAGCACAGCCACCCCCACTTCTCCATCGGTGCCATCACCGGCGGCCACAGCCACTACCTCAACCAGCGCAGCCTGCAAGAGGTCGGCCGCGGCAGCCTGGTGCTGATGAACCCGGAAGAGGTGCACGCCTGCAATCCCGTCGCTGACCAGCCCTGGTCCTATCTGATGTTCTACATCGACAACCTCTGGTTGCAGCGCCAGCAGGAGGAGGCCGGGCTCGGCAACGCGTTTCGCCCCTTCGACATGACCGCAAGCCGGGATCCCCTGCTCTACCAGGGGCTCTGCCGGCTTCATCGGCAACTGGTGGAGGAGCCGGATCCCCTGGCTCGCGAAGTGGCCTGCCACCTCTTCAGCCGCCAGCTTCTGGCCAGGCTCACCCCGGCCAAGTGGGATGACCGCCCTCCCCGGCACCTGCAGCGAGCCGCCGAGCTGATGCAGGACGAGAGTGCCTGCGCCCTCACCCTGGCACAGCTGAGTGCGGTGGCCGGGCTTACCCCTTCCCACTTCGTGCGCGCCTTCAGCCGCCACTACGGCATGACGCCCCACGCCTACCTGCTCGATCAGCGCATTCGCCACGCCCGCACCCTGCTGCGCCAGGGGCAGCCCCTGGCGGAAGTGGCCCTTGCCAGCGGTTTTGCCGATCAGGCCCACTTCCAGCGCCAGTTCAAACGCCGGGTGGCCGCCACCCCGGGCCAGTACAGAGCGCAGCTCGTCCCTCAGGACGAGCGCACCAGATAGGCGGCGCTGAGCAGCAGCAAGAGCGCCATGGCCCGGTTGAACCAGCGCAATCGGCGAGGAGAGACCAGCCACCCCTGCAATCGGCTGCCCGCATAGGCCCAGCAGGCGATGGAGCCGAGGCAGATCACCAGATAGATGCCGGTAAAGAGGGCGATCTGGCTCATGCCGCCCGCGATCCCATAGGCTCCCATCCCCATGCTGGCGGCGAGCCAGGCCTTGGGATTGAGCCACTGCATCAAGGCCCCGTACCAGAAGGCGGGGGGCACGCCCTCCACTTCCTCCACCTCGCCGCTGTCCACCAGCAACTGCCAGGCCATCCAGCCGAGAAAGAGCACGCCGCCCCAGTGAATGGCCCCCAGCGCCACAGGCCAGCGGGACAGGGCGCCGCCAAGACCCAGCCCCATCAGCAGGAGCAGCAGGATGAAGCCGAGGGTGGCCCCCACCACGTGGCGCAGGCTGGCCGTGAAACCGTACCGGGCGCCGGAGCCAAGAGCGACCAGATTGACCGGCCCCGGGGAGATGGACATGGCCAGGGCAAACCCGGCCATGGATAACAGCAGACTGAATTCCATGGATGATGCTCGTTCAATTGAGGGAAGCCCGAGCCTACCCGGCCCGGGCGGCCCGATATTGAAGAAAATTGCGATCCCCTGGATGCCGCCCCCATCGCACACTTAGCGCAAACCGCCGCTTGCGGTAAACTGCCCTTCAACCCTCCATTTTCAGGACATCTCAATGGACCAGTTTGCCCATATCAGCGCCCATGATGCCCACCAGAAGCTGAGCGCAGGCGAAGCCCGTCTCGTGGACATTCGCGATCCCCAATCCTTCGAGACGGCCCACGCAGTCGGCGCCTTCCACCTTACCAACGGCACCCTGGTTCGCTTTATGAACGAGGTGGACTTCGATACCCCTGTCATCGTGATGTGCTATCACGGCAACAGCAGCCAGGGGGCGGCCCAGTACCTGCTGCAACAAGGCTATGACGAGGTCTATAGCCTAGATGGCGGTTTCGAGGCCTGGCGCAAGGAGTTCCCCATCCAGGCGGGGGACGCATGACAGAGGCGGGTCGTTCCTCCTCGACCGGCATGATCCAGCTGCTGGTGCTGGGCGACGCCCGCATGGCCCAGGCGCTGGTGGATTATCTCGCTACCCTGGGCATTCCGTGCGAGCTGACCCAGTCCGAGCTCGGCGTCTCGGTCTGGCTGGCGGACGAACGGCGCCTCGCCCAGGCCCAGCAGGAGGTCAAACGCTTCCTGAGCGAACCCAATCACCCCCGCTACATGGAGGCCTCCTGGCAATCCGGCCATGCCGATGCCCGGATCGACTACAGCAAGGGGATGACGGATCCGGTCACCGATTTCCTCCACCAGGCGGGCCCCCTGACCCTGGTGGTCATCATCGCCTGCCTGGCCATCTACGCTCTGGATGCCATCGGCCTGCCCATCTTCGACGAGCTCGCCTTCCATCCCACCCTGGCCCAGTTCACCGATTGGCAGGCCTGGCGCTACGTCACCCCGGCCTTCATCCACTTCTCGGTGCTGCACCTGGTGTTCAACCTGTTGTGGTGGTGGTATCTCGGTGGCCAGATCGAGCAGCGCCTCGGCAGCGGCAAGCTGTTCATCCTGCTTATCGTCGGGGCTGCCCTGCCCAATATCGCCGAGTTCTTTGTCAGCGGCCCGCGCTTTGGCGGCCTCTCCGGGGTGGTCTATGCCCTGCTCGGCTACAGCTGGCTGCGAACCAGGCTGCAACCGGATTGCGGCCTTGCCATGCCGCCAGCCCTGATGGGCTTCATGCTGGTCTGGCTGGTGCTCGGCTTCCTGGACATGCTCGGCACCCCCACCGCCAACATGGCCCATTTGGTCGGCCTGCTGGTCGGTCTTGCCCAAGGCTGGCTGGACAGGCACCACAGGCCGGGGTGAGGCCTGGTTGCCGGCAACGGCTCGGCAACCAAAGCGACCACCAACATGGCTCACCTGGCGGGCCTGCTGATCGGCCTTGCCCAAGGCTGGCTGGACAGGCGCCATCGGCCAGGGTGAGGCCTGGTTGTCGGCAACTGCTCGGTAACCAAAGCGACCACCAACATGGCTCACCTGGCGGGTCTGCTGGTCGGCCTTGCCCAAGGCTGGCTGGACAGGCATCACAGGCCAGCCTGAGCCGATTTGCCATAAAAAAAACGCCGCCCCAAGGGGCGGCGT
>NZ_JBFOCP010000035.1:46451-72626 GCF_040907855.1 Aeromonas sp. s4
TTTATTGGTCGGCCGGCTTACTGCTTGAGCAGGCTGCCGTCGGTCACCTTGACCGCGGTACCGTCGCTTGCGAAGAAGCTGCCGAACTGGGTCTGCATCTCGGTGGTGACGGCGCCGGTCGGATCGAAGTTCTCGTCCGGTGCCAGCAGCGAGCTGTGACCCCCGGCCACGAAGCGGGCCGCTCTGTGGTTGGCGGCGCCGGTGGCGGTCAGCGGTTGCAGGGCCAGGACCTTGAACAGCGGCTCGGTGCCACCCAGGGGGGCGGTGGCGATGCTGTTCGGGATCACCCGATCCGACAGGCTCAGGGCGCCGTCGCCGACGATTTCGGTGGCAAACAGCGGGAAGTCCGCCGCGATACCGCTCCCCAAGTTGATGGGGTCTGCCGAATCCAGCACCGACTGCGCCGCGAAGCTGTAGCTCTGCAGGGTGCTGGCCGCCGTGGCCTGGGTGGCCGCATCCTGGCTCGGCAGGAACTCGTTGACGAAGCAGGTCGGCACCGCCGTCTTGCAGTTCGGGGCGTAGGCGGTGAAGGCTGCCTTCAGGGCCGCACTGCCAGCGGTCAGCACGCTCATCTGGATGGTCGGGCCGAAAGTCGGCGAGTTCAGCAACAGCGGCGCTATGCCGCCACCCGGCATGGCCAGGCCGCCAGTGTCGAACTTGAACAGGGCGTCTGCCGTCGGGTTGCCAACAGACTGGTTGGCCACCGCCAGCAGGTTGGCCCCCGCGATGGCACCCAGGGAGTGACCCAGGAAGTGTACCTTGAGGCTGCCTGCGGTGCCGATGGCGCCCTTGGCATTGGCCAGCCCCACCGCCAGACGCAGGCCCAGCAGATCCGCCACGCTCTGTTTCAGGTTGTCGCGGGCCACGGTCAGGTAGCTCAGGTTCAGGTAGGGGGTCGGGTTGTCGGAGGTGGTCACCGAGTCCATGCTGCCGGTCAGGGCGAAGCCGCGTTCACCGTGCAACGGATGATCGATCACCACCACGGCCACGTTCTTGCTCGCCTGGCCACCGGCACCAATCTGGCCAAGGGCCAGCGCATAGGCGTTCTCCTTCACGGAGGTGACGCCGTGCTGATAGATGATCACGTCGGTGATGTTCGCCAGCGGTGCGGCGGCGAAGATCCGCATCGGGACGGACTGCACCTCTTCCAGTGCCGGCAGCGGGTTGAAGCGCCCGATGTTCATCTCGGGATCCAGCGCCTTGCCGCCGGAGGTGAGGGTCACCCCGATCAGCTTGCTCGCCTCCGCCAGCAGCTCGGCCTGACGGCTCGGATCGGCGATGAGTTCGCCCAGCAGGGCCGGATCCACACCCGCCCCCACCAGGCCGCCGATCACTTCGGCATCCTGGGCCTTCAGGGCATTCGCGATGGCGTAGAGGCTGGGGATGGCACCGTGCCAGGACTGGGTCTTCGCCTTGTCCCAGGAGCCGGCGGTGGCCGGGGAGGAGAGGAAGTAGGGCAGCTTGACGGTGCCGGTATAGACCTGAGTCATGCCAGCCAGGCCTTTCAGTTGCGGGTTGGCGTCAACGGCGGCGGCAATCGCATCCTTCTGCTCCTGGGGCAGGAAGTTCTCGGCGTCCAGCTGGGTCAGGAAGGGGCTGCCGCCGCTCACCGACAGGGTATAGGTGCCAGGCAGGCTGGTATGGCCCAGGGCGTCCTGCTTCCACAGGGCGGCGGCGTCCAGGGTTGGGCTCTTGAGCACGGATGCGGCCGCCCCTTTCACCGCCACCAGCACGTCGGCGCCGGACTGGGTACCGAACCAGTCGGAGAAGATCACGTGGTCGCTGGTGATGCCGGTGGCAGCCTTGAACAGCCCTTCCTGCAGCGCAATCAGGCCGCTGATGGTCTGCTCCTGGGCGTTGCTGCCGGTGCTGGTCTTGTAGTTGCTGTAGTCGCTACCCGGTCGCAGGGGGGCACCCGTGCTGTCTTTGAGGGTATCGGTCGCCACTATCATGTAGTAGGAAGAGGGGTTGAGCGGCTTGAGCGGCACCAGATTCAGCTTGCCGGTCGTCTCGGCCACCACGAAGTCCACCCCGTAGGTCAGCACCTTTTTCACGCCGCTCGGACGCAGGGCCGCACTGTCAAACTCCAGCTCCATCAGGTAGAGGGGGGCCACGGAGGCTGCGAATTCAGCAGCGGCCGGCGCCTTGACCTGGATGCCGGAGGCCGTCACCGGCACTATCTGGATCGCCTGGGTGGTCGACCAACCATCCAGGGTGGAGAGGGCGGACACCGGGTTGGAGAGATCCGCCGTTTCCGTGGAGAATTTCAGGGTACCGTCGGTCGCACGGGCTGCCAGGGCGCTGGGTCGGACTGCATTGGAGCCGCTCAGCAGATAATCGAGATAGCTTGAGGTATCGCCTGTGTTGTCGTCACTGCCACCACAACCGCTCAGCAGCGCACTGACGACGGCCGCGTAAATTAGCTTTTTCTTCATATCCTTATCTCTTTTATGTTGTTATCCATGATGAGCCTGACGGGGTAGGGTTCAAACCCGACCGAATTATATTAACAGCAACGCAACAATTAATAAGCCTCTGGTCAGTCATCTGATCTGATTTTTTTGTGTACACCATCAAGGAATTGGAATTGATTCCCGGTGTCACAGGATAGCAGCCAGGGTACATCAACCAGACCCGACCAGAGCCCGATGGGATCCATGGCGCAAAAAGCCGCCCCGATCTCGGCAAAGGGGACGATTTGTCGGTAGAATGGCGCCATTGCTTAAGGAGACCCCCATGATCGACCCGAAAAAACTGGAAGAGATCGCCAAACAGATACACAACGCCTTGCCCCCCGGCATTCGCAGCATGGGTGAAGAGGTGGAGAAAAAGACCCGTCAGGTCTTGCAGGCTCAGCTCAACAAGCTGGATCTGGTGAGCCGCGAGGAGTTCGACGTGCAGACCAAGGTGCTGCTGCGCACCCGGGAGAAGCTGACCGCCCTCGAGGCCAAGCTGGCCCAGCTCGAGCAGCAGCTCGCTGCCAAGGGCGAATGATCCGGCGTGACCCGCCGTAGATAGCACAAACCCCAGCCAGGCTGGGGTTTGTCGTTTTTATGGGGACAACGAGTTTCTCATCCCCCCTTCTCTCGCAAGACGATAAGGGGGCAGATCGACGCTCTGCGGTTGGCCGTGGTCAGATAAACTCGTAGGCATCGCCGAAGATGCGCTCGGGCTCGGCGCCCAGCACCTTGAACTCTTCCCGCGCTGCACCGGCCATCTCGAAGCGGCCCGCCACATAGATGTCGTAGTCATGCAGGCTGACGAAGTCATCCATGATGGCCTTGTGCACCAGCCCGGTCCTGCCGGTCCAGTCGCTCTCGGGCTCCTGCACCACGGGAATGAAGGTCAGCGGCGCGTAGTCGCGCTCCCACTGTTGCATCTGCTCCAGCTCGTAGAGCCAGTGCGCCTGGCGTACGCCCCAGTAGAGGAACACCGGACGCTTGCTGCCGCTGCCGATCAGGTATTCCAGGATGGCGCGGGCATAGGAGAAGCCGGTGCCGCCCGCCATCAGGATCAGCGGTCGGGGGGATTCGTCGCGCAGGAACGCCTTGCCAGCGGCCAGCTCGACCTCGATCTCTCCCTGCTCGCGCATGCGGGCCAGCACCTGACCGGCATAGGCATTCTCGGGAGTGGCACCGATCTGCAGCTCCAGCACGCCGGAGCGGGTCGGCGAGTTGGCGATGGAGAAGGGGCGCTTGTCCGAATCGCTCATCACCACCAGCAGATACTGGCCCGGCTTGAAGCTCACCTCCTGCTGCGGCGCCAGCGCCACGTGCCAGATGGTGTCGACATATTCGCGCAGTTCCTCTACGCGGCACTTGATACGTTGCATTCTTGTCCTTGTGAGGGGCCTGCCCGGCCCGCTTCGCTCATGGTTTCACTGTTTTTATGGCGACCAGTTGGTGGTCAGGTCCGTCGAGCATACCCAATTCGGCACGGCAATACCGCACTTTTGCGTCACAATGGCCGCGCCCCATCGGGGATCCCTCAGTCGAGGATCTTCAGCTCGTCCCAGATGGCATCGATCTTCTGCTTTACCGCCTCGTCCTGGACGATGGGCTGACCCCACTCGCGATTGCTCTCCCCCGGCCACTTGTTGGTGGCATCCAGCCCCATCTTGGAGCCGAGCCCGGAGACCGGCGAGGCGAAGTCCAGGTAGTCGATGGGGGTGTGCTCGATCAGGGTGGTGTCCCGAGCCGGGTCCATCCGGGTGGTGATGGCCCAGATCACGTCCTTCCAGTCGCGGGCGTTGATGTCGTCATCGCAGACGATCACGAACTTGGTGTACATGAACTGGCGCAGGAAGGACCAGACTCCCAGCATCACCCGCTTGGCGTGGCCAGGGTAACGCTTCTTGATGGTCACCACCGCCATCCGGTAGGAGCACCCCTCCGGCGGCAGGTAGAAATCCACTATCTCGGGAAACTGCTTCTGCAACAGCGGCACGAACACCTCGTTGAGCGCCACCCCGAGCACCGCCGGCTCATCGGGCGGACGGCCGGTGTAGGTGCTGTGGTAGATGGCATCCCGGCGCATGGTCATGTGGGTGATGGTGAAGACCGGGAACTCGTCCACTTCGTTGTAGTAGCCGGTGTGATCGCCGTAAGGCCCTTCGGGGGCCATCTCCCCCGGCTCCAGATAGCCTTCCAGCACGATCTCGGCGCTGGCGGGCACTTCCAGATCGCAGCTCAGCGCCTTCACCACCTCGGTACGGCTGCCCCGCAGCAGACCGGCAAAGGCGTATTCGGAGAGGCTGTCCGGCACCGGCGTCACCGCGCCCAGGATGGTCGCCGGATCGGCGCCCAGCGCCACCGCCACCGGGAAGCGTTCGCCCGGGTGGGCCTCCTGCCACTCGCGAAAATCAATGGCGCCACCCCGGTGATCCAGCCAGCGCATGATCAGCTTGTTCTTGCCGATCTTTTGCTGGCGATAGATGCCGAGGTTCTGTCGCTTCTTGTAGGGACCGCGGGTGATGGTCAGCCCCCAGGTGACCAGGGGCGCCACATCCCCGGGCCAGCAGTGCTGGATGGGGATCTGATCCAGATCCACCGCGTCCCCTTCCAGCACCACCTGCTGACAGGGGGCCGAAGAGAGCCGCTTGGTCGGCATGTTGAGCACCTGCTTGAAGATGGGCAGCTTCTCCATCAGCTCCTTGAGCCCGCGAGGCGGCTCCGGCTCTTTCAGGTAGGAGAGCCAGGTCCCCACCTGGCGCAGGGCGCTGACGTTGGGCTGGCCCATGCCCATGGCAACCCGGTCCGGCGTGCCGAACAGGTTGGTCAACACCGGCATGGTGTAGCCCTTGGGATTCTCAAACAGCAGAGCCGGGCCCCCCGCACGCAGGGTACGGTCGCTGATCTCGGTCATCTCCAGATAGGGGTCTATCTCGCGACTGATGCGCCTGAGCTGTCCGTTTTGTTCCAACTGCGCGATAAAATCACGCAAGTCCTTGTATTTCATGCAAGTACCCCAGCGGGATCAGGTGGTCCCGCATTATAACCCTGGCGGCGTATCCGGTGTACCCGTATCGGACCTCATGACGGACGAGGCGTGTCGCCGCTCCTGAAGCGTCAGCCGGTTTGCCAATTGACCCAGGAGCCTGGGCTCGTCCATCTGCAACAACAGGCCGGCCACCAGCCCGCCATACTGGTGCTTGCCGAGTTCAGCCAGGAGGAACTGCTGGGCCCCGTCCGGCAAGGGGGAGAGGCGGCTGAGCTGGTGCAGGGCGGGGACCATCAGGCGGCTGTTCTGGCTGGCGGCGATCAGCAGATCGCTCGCCTCCTGCCCTGAATAAAAGCGGGAAATGGTGTGCAGCGCAGTCAGGCTATCGTGATCCACTGGCTGACGCCACAGCTTGAGGTAGAGTGCCGTCTCCCCGGTCTGTTCGATGAAGTGCAGCAGCAACTGGTTGTCCGGCAGGAAGAGATTGAGGGCGGCAAGCCGCTGCGCCTCCCGACGCAGCACGGATACCGGCTGCCGATCGAGCACCGCCAGCAGGGCCTGCTGCTGCTGTGTCAGCTCGGGATTGCGGCTGTAGTAGACCTGTTTGAAGTCGAAGCGATCCTGCTCCAGCAACTGGCGATAGTTGTCCTGCCAGGCCAGCTGCTGCCAGTGGCTCAGCACCAGCCGGGCCTCGGCGGGGAAGTCATAGGCGGGTAGCTGCACCAGGAAACCGTCCACCTTCCCTTCCACCAGCCATTGTGGCGCCTTGGCCGCTTGTGCCCGCACCCAGGCCAGCAGCGCCGGGCTCGGTGCGCCCGATGACTTGAGCTCACCCAGCAACTGGAACAACAGGAACTCCCGCTGCCCCACCGACAGGGTCTCGAGCAACGAGTCCATGGCATCAAACTGCCCGAGCGCCATGCGACCGTCCAGGTACGCCCGATGCCCCTCCAGTCCCTCGTCCGCCACCAGGGGAGCCTGCAATTGCGGCGGGGAATCGGCATGCACCGGGGCCGCCAGCCACAACCAACCCATCCATATGAACAACACCAGCTTCATGACGTCCCTTTCCTTGTGACATCGAGGCTTCATACTACTAAGCCAGCCGTGAAATAGATAAACAAAAACCGCGACCTGGGCCGCGGTTTTGTCATTGAAGAGGCTGTTACTTTTGTTGACGCTTCATGGAGTCGAAAAACTCGTCGTTGGTCTTGGTCGCAGCCAGCTTGTCGATGAGGAACTCGATGCTGTCGATCTCGCCCATGGGGTGAATGATCTTGCGCAGGATCCACATCTTCTGCAGCTCGTCCGGTGCGGTCAGCAGCTCTTCCTTGCGGGTGCCGGAGCGGGTGATGTCGATGGCCGGGTAGACGCGCTTCTCGGCAATCTTGCGCGAGAGGTGCAGTTCCATGTTGCCGGTACCCTTGAACTCTTCGTAGATGACTTCATCCATCTTGGAGCCGGTATCGATCAGCGCGGTGGCGATGATGGTCAGGCTGCCGCCCTCTTCGACGTTGCGCGCCGCACCGAAGAAACGCTTCGGACGGTGCAGGGCGTTGGCGTCCACACCACCGGTCAGCACCTTGCCGGAAGACGGGATGACGGTGTTGTAGGCGCGGGCCAGACGGGTGATGGAGTCCAGCAGGATCACCACGTCCTTCTTGTGCTCGACCAGACGCTTGGCCTTCTCGATCACCATTTCGGCGACCTGGACGTGACGGGAGGCCGGCTCGTCGAAGGTGGAGGCGATCACTTCGCCCTTCACCATCCGCTGCATCTCGGTCACTTCTTCCGGACGCTCGTCAATCAGCAGCACAATCAGCTCACAGTCCGGGTGGTTGTAGGCGATGCTCTGGGCGATGTTCTGCAGCAGCATGGTCTTACCGGCCTTGGGCGGTGCAACGATGAGACCGCGCTGGCCCTTGCCGATCGGGGATGCCAGATCCAGTACACGGGCGGTGATGTCTTCGGTGGAACCGTTGCCACGCTCCATGCGCAGACGCTCGTTGGCGTGCAGGGGCGTGAGGTTTTCAAACAGGATCTTGTTGCGGGAGTTTTCCGGACGGTCATAGTTGACGTCGTTGACCTTGAGCAGGGCGAAATAGCGCTCGCCCTCTTTCGGCGGCCGGATCTTGCCGGAAATGGTATCACCGGTACGCAGGTTGAAGCGGCGGATCTGGCTCGGGGAGACATAGATGTCATCCGGACCAGCGAGATAAGAGCCGTCTGCACTGCGCAGGAAACCGAAACCGTCGGTCAGGATTTCCAGCACACCGTCGCCAAAGATATCCTCGCCGCCCTTGGCGTGCGCCTTGAGGATTGCAAAGATAATGTCTTTCTTGTGCGCCCGAGCCAGATTTTCCAACCCCATGGATTCGCCAAGCTGGACCAGCTCGGACACAGGAGTGTTCTTAAGTTCAGTCAGATTCATAGTGGTGAAAGTCTGTAAGCAAGGATTGAAATGAGGAGACAGTCTGCTGGATTGATGCTGATCGGATTTGACTTGCCAGGCTGGTAGTTAAGCAAAGAGTCAGGCAAAAAGGTTAGCAAACGAGCGATAAACTAGCACCAATCAGGGTGAGCGTCTAGGTGATAAAACACAAGGAGCGCATTATTGCAATGCGCTCCTTCTTGATTATTACAGGTTGCCGTCCAGGAACTCTTTCAGTTGGGTCTTGGACAGGGCGCCGACCTTGGTCGCTGCCACTTCACCATTCTTGAACAGCAGCAGGGTCGGGATACCACGAATGCCATACTTGGGCGGAGTGTCGGCGTTATGATCGATGTTCAATTTCGCCACGGTCACGCGACCTTCATATTCCTGAGCAACTTCGTTCAGGATCGGGGCAATCATCTTGCACGGTCCACACCATTCGGCCCAGAAATCGACCAGAACAGGGCTGTCGGCGTTGATTACATCGGCCTCGAAGCTGGCATCGCTCAGCTGAACAATCTTGTCACTCATCTCCAACTCCAGTCAGTAATTAAGGCTTTATTGATGGTTCAACAAAGGCAATAGTTGCCCTATTTGAAATGATCCTGTTTATTATTGCAAGCCTAACCTGATAACCTACCGCCATGAGCAAAACACATCTAACGACCGAAAAATTCGCCCAAATGGGCCTCGAACCCGAAGTTCTGGCTGGTCTGGAATCAAAGGGATTTCACTATTGTACGCCCATCCAGGCACTGTCCCTGCCCCTGCTGGTTGAAGGTCATGACCTTGCCGGTCAGGCTCAGACGGGGACCGGCAAAACCCTGGCTTTCCTGGCGGCGACATTCAACTATTTGCTGACCCATCCGCTGACCAGGCCGCGCCTCGTCAACCAGCCCCGCGCCATCATCATGGCCCCGACCCGGGAGCTGGCAGTCCAGATCTATAACGATGCAGAGAGCATGTCAGCCTCCACCGGGCTCAAGCTCGGTCTCGCCTATGGTGGCGAAGGCTACGACAAGCAGCTGGCCGTGCTGGAACAGGGCGTCGACATCCTGATCGGCACCACGGGTCGCATCATCGACTACTTCAAGTCCAAGGTCATCGATCTCGGCAACATCCAGGTCGTGGTACTGGACGAAGCGGATCGCATGTTCGATCTGGGCTTCATCAAGGACATCCGTTTCCTGTTCCGCCGCATGCCCCCCGCCACCGAGCGTCTGAGCATGCTGTTCTCCGCCACCCTCTCCCTGCGGGTGCAGGAGCTGGCCTATGAACACATGAACCACCCGGAACATGTGCAGGTCGAACCGGAACAGATGACCGGCGTGCGGATCAAGGAGGAGCTCTTCTACCCCTCCAACGAAGACAAGATGTTGCTGCTGCTCTCCCTGATGGAAGAGGAGTGGCCCGAGAAAGCCATCGTCTTCGCCAACACCAAGCACGTCTGTGAAGACGTTCACGCCTGGCTGGAGAACGACGGCCACCGCGTCGGCCTGCTGACCGGCGACGTGCCGCAGAAGAAGCGGATGAAGATCCTGGAAGAGTTCACCAAGGGTACCCTGGATATCCTGGTCGCCACCGACGTGGCTGCCCGTGGTCTGCACATCCCCGACGTGACCCACGTCTTCAACTACGACCTGCCCGACGATGCCGAAGACTATGTCCACCGCATCGGTCGTACCGGCCGCGCCGGCAGAAGCGGTCACTCCATCAGCCTGGCCTGTGAAGACTATGCCTTCAACCTGCCGGCCATCGAGGAGTACATCCACCACCCCATCCCGGTCAGCAAGTATGACCGCGAGGCGCTGCTGGATGACGTCACCGCGCCGAAACGGGTGTTCCGCAACCGCCAGCCGGTGAACCGCAACATGCGGGATCGCCAGGGCGGTGGCAACAGCAACAACCGTCGTCGTCCCCCCCGCAAGAACTGAGGGATCGGCCAAGTTGCACAACTCGCCTCTCTATGCCGCCATCGACCTCGGCTCCAACAGCTTTCACATGCTGGTGGTGCGCGAGGTCGCCGGTGCCCTGCGCACCGTCACCAAGGTCAAGCGCAAGGTACGCCTCGCCGCGGGCCTCGATGCCGATTTTCGCCTCAACCGTGCCGCCATGGAGCGGGGCTGGGATTGTTTGCGCCTCTTCTCCGAGCAGTTGCAGGACATCCCGTCCGACAACATCCGGGTAGTGGGCACCGCCACCCTGCGCCTGGCCACCAACGTCGACGAATTCATCAGCGAAGCGGAACGGGTGCTCAACCACAGCATCGAGATCATCTCGGGTGAGGAAGAAGCCAAGACCATCTATGAAGGTGTCTCCTGGACGTCGGCAGGGGAAGGCAACCGGCTGGTGATCGACATCGGCGGCGCCAGCACCGAGCTGGTGATCGGCGAGCAGAGCGAAGCCAAGCTGCTCAACAGCCTGCACATGGGCTGCGTCACCTGGCTCAACAACCACTTCGGTGATGGCGAGCTCTCCGAGGCGCGCTTCAACCAGGCCATTGCCGCCGCCAAGGCGGTACTGGAGAAAGTGGCTGCGGACTACCGTGTCCTCGGCTGGCGAACCTGCGTCGGCGCCTCCGGCACCGTCCAGGCGCTGCAGGAGATCATGCTGGCCCAGGGCAAGAGCGAGCGGGTCACCCTGCCCAAGTTGCAAGAGCTGATGGGTCAGGCCATCGCCTGCGGCAGACTCGATCAGTTGCAGCTCGAAGGGCTGGCGGCCGAACGGCTGACCGTGTTCCCCTCCGGTCTCGCCATCCTGATCGCCATTTTCGAGACCCTCGACATCGAGAGCATGACCCTGGCGGGCGGTGCCCTGCGTGAAGGGCTCATCTACGGCCTGCTCGGCAACAATCACGACTGTGATGCCCGGGATCGCACCGCCGACAGCCTGATCAGCCGCTACCAGCTCGACAAGGAGCACGCCGAGCGGGTCCGCGACACCGCCATCGAGGCGTTCACCCAGCTGCAGCCGGCCTGGCGCCTCTCCAAGCGCTACGGCCGCCCGATCCTGCGCTACGCGGCCCTGCTGCACGAAATCGGTCTGTGCATCGAGTACAAGAAGGCGCCGCAGCACGCCGCCTACATCATCGACAACATCGACATGCCGGGCTTCACCCCCGCGCAGAAGAAGCTGCTGTCGGCCCTGCTGTTCAACCAGCGGGATGAATTCAAGCTGGAGCCGCTGGAGAAACAGGGCGCCGTCACCGGTCGCCAGGCGATCCGGCTGGCCCGCATCCTGCGCATCTCCCTCATCCTCTGCATGCGCCGGACCCAGGGCACTGTGCCCAGGTTCATGCTGCAAGCCGATGAAGATGCCCTGACCCTGACCCTGCCCAAGGGGTGGCTGGACGAGCACTACCTGCGCGCCAGCGAGCTGCGCCTCGAGGTGGAGCGCCAGCAGAAGATGGGCTGGTCCACCCGGCTGCTGGAAGCCTGAGGCGCACACCCCATGGCCGATTACCAACCCGTCAGCTGTGACCTGTACGACTGGCTGGAGATCGCCGCCAGCTGGCAGTTGCCCGTCACGATCACCGACCGGGATGGACGAACCTGGACGGACAGGATCCGCACCATAGAAGCCAGCGACGGAGTGGAATATCTGCTGCTGGAGCGCGCTGAGCGCCTCAGCCTGGCGGACCTGGCGACCCTGGAACTCGTCTGGCAAGGGGAAGAAAAGCGGATCCACTTCGCCCCACCCCGCAGCCAATGAATAGCAAGAGGGCCAACCTGATCAGGTTGGCCCTCTTCGTTTGACGCTCAGACTCCCTGCCAGTCGCCACTCAACTCGCCAGCGCCGCCATCACATAGACGTCGAAGCGGTTGCTCTTGGTCTCGATGGCCATGCTGGGCTTGTGCTCGTTGAGCCAGCCCGCATAGTCGGGCCGCTTCACCACCACCCGCTTGTCAGCCATCCTGAGCGCCGCCGGCAGCAGGGCATCCGCGTCGAGATCCGCCCCCACCAGGGACTGGAACACCCGCATCTCTTTTTTCACCAGCGCCGACTTCTGCTTGTGGGGGAACATGGGATCCAGGTAGATGACCTCCGGCCGCTCGGCCAGCGCCAGCAGGGTCTCCACCGCCGGGCCTTGCAGCAGTTGCATCCGCTCGCGCACCCAGGGGCCTATCTCGGGATCCTGCCCCGCCCGGGTCAGACCGTCCTGGAGCAGGGCAGCCACCACGGGGCTGCGCTCGATCAGGGTCACCTTGCAGCCGAGGGAGGCGAGCACGAAGGCATCGCGCCCGAGCCCGGCGGTGGCATCCACCACGGTCGGCATGGCTCCCGACTTCAATCCCACCGCCTTGGCGATGGACTGGCCGCGCCCGCCACCGAACTTGCGCCTGTGGGCCACCGCCCCTTCCACGAAGTCCACATAGACGGCCCCCAGCTTGGGTTCGTCCAGCTTGCGCAGCTCCAACCGCGATTCGGTCAGCACCAGGGCGAAGGGAGCGGGAAACGCCACGTCGGCAAGGCGCTGGCGCAGGGCGTCGAGCTCGCCATCGCGGGCGGGCACTTCACTGAAAACCTGAATATGGGGCATAACATGGACTCATCACGGCGCAGAAGCCGGCATGATAGCAGAAGCGGGGGGTCAGCTCACCGTGGTCAGATTCGCCAGGTTCATTCCCTGACGGTTGAGGCTCAGGTACTCGGTCAGATCGTCGAAGGGCAGCGGGCGGCTGAGCAGATACCCCTGGGTGAAGGCGCACCCCTTCTGGCAGAGGAAGTTGAGCTGCTCCCGGGTCTCCACCCCTTCGATCACCACCTGCATGCCGAGGTTGTGCACGATGTTGATGATGCCGTCGAGCAGCAGGCGGTCCTGCTCGTTGAAGGGAATATGGCGCACGAAGGAGCGATCGATCTTCACCAGATCCACCGGGAAGGTACGCAGGTAGTTCAGTGCCGAGTAGCCGGTGCCGAAGTCGTCGATGGCCAGCTTGCAGCCCGCCTCGCGCAGAGCATCGATCCGCACCCTGTGCTGATCGCTGGTCTCCATCAGCAGAGATTCGGTGATCTCGATGATGATGTCCGCCGGATCCAGCTCGAAGTGGCGGATCACCCTGAGCCACTCGTTGGCCTCCGGGTCTATGGTCTGGAACTCCAGGGTGGAGCGGTTGATGGACATCTGCAGATCCGGGAAGCCGGACTGCTGCAATCTGGCCAGATCCCGGCAAGACTGCCACAGCACCAGGGCACCCAGCCCCTGGATGAGCCCCGCCTCTTCCGCCAGCGGGATGAAATCCGCCGGTGAGACCTGACCCCAGTGGGGGTGATACCAGCGCACCAGGGCC
Source organism: Aeromonas sp. s4 (assembly GCF_040907855.1). NCBI lineage: Bacteria > Pseudomonadati > Pseudomonadota > Gammaproteobacteria > Aeromonadales > Aeromonadaceae > Aeromonas > Aeromonas sp. s4. Next base: position 59,616 of record NZ_JBFOCP010000035.1, read on the forward strand.
TCCAGCTTGGCGACCCGGCCGCTGCGGTTGTCCCAGATGGGCTGGTAGGCCATGGTCAGCTGGCCCAGCTTGATGGCCTCCGCCAGATCGTGCTGCATCTGGTGGCGCTGGCTCACCTCTTCCCGCATGGAGGCGTTGTAGGTGCCGAGGGGGCGTCCCTGGCGCTTGGCGACGAACAGGGCCTGCTCGGCATTGCGCAAGAGCTCGTCGCTGTCGCCGCCGTCATTGGGACAGAGGGTGATCCCCAGGGTGGCGGTCACATAGAGGTGCTGGTTGGCCAGCATGAAGGGACGGGCAAAGCCGCCGATCACCTGCTTGGCAAACACCTCGGCCTGACGGCGGTTGACGATGCCGGGCACCAGGAAGGCAAACTCGTCGCCGCCGATGCGGGCCACCAGGTCCTCGGTGCGTACCCGGCTCACCAGCCGATCCGATACCTCCCGCAGCAGGGCGTCGCCCACATGGTGATCCATGCTGTTGTTGACCGCCTTGAAGTTGTTGAGGTCGAGAACCATGAGGGCGAAGCGCTCCCCCCGCTCGCAGAAGCGGGCCAGACAGCGACCGAACAGCCAGCGGTTGGGCAGGCCGGTGAGGTTGTCGTAGTTGGCCTGGGCGGCGATCTTCTGCTCCGCCAGCTTGGTCTGGGAAAGATCGCTGAAGATGGCGATGTACTGACTGATCTTGCCCCCTTCCCGCACGGCGCTGATCATCAGCTGCTGGGGATAAAGCTTGCCGTTCTTGCGCTTGTTCCACACCTCCCCACGCCAGATCCCCACCCGCTCCAGGGCGTGGTACATGTCCGCATAGAAGGTCTGATCGTGCAGTCCGGACTTGAGCATGCTGGGCCGCTGGCCACACGCCTCCTCCTCGCTGTAACCGGTGATCTTCTCGAAGGCCGGATTGACCGAGATGATGCGACTGTCGGCATCGCACACCAGAATGGCTTCGGAGAGGTTGTCATAGACCCGGTGGGAGAGCTTGAGCTGCTCCGCATGGCGCCTGATGGGATCGATGTTCTCCAGCACCACCATGAGATAGTCGGGGTGCATCTGCTCGTTGCGGATCAGGGTCACCGTCACCCGCCCCCACAGGACGGTCCCATCCCGATGGAGATAACGCTTCTCCTGAGTAAACGCGGGACGCTCTCCCCGCTTGAGGGCGTCGTAGAGCGCAATGCTGGTCTGCCAGTCGTCCGGATGGTTGATTTCGGCGACGGTGAGCTGTTGCAGCTCCTCCTGGCTGTAGCCGAGCATCTTCTCGATGGCCGGGTTCGCCCAGAGGATCTTGCCGCCCAGATCCACCTTGCCGATGCCCACGGGCGCATGGGACATCATGGTGTCCAGGAAGTGGTGATGTTCCGGTTGCGCCGGCTGCTCCTGGCTCTGGCGCTGCTGATACATCAGCGCCAGTTCACGACCGGCGAGCGGGGCCAGCAGACGCAGCAGGCCCACTATCTTCTCCATTCTCGGCATGGCCCGCTTGAACATGACGCTGCACAGGCCGATGGTCTCTCCCTCGGCGTTCTTGAGCGCGACGCCGGCATAGGCTCTCACCTCGCAGCGCTCCAGCACGGCGGCGTGGGGGAACAGCTGGCGGGTGCGATCACTGAACCAGGCTTCACCCTGTTGCATGGCGATCTCCCCCGGAGTGTCGGCGAGGGGGAAGCTGTAGGCGTTGATGTCGAGGGAGGCGGGATAGGCGGCATGCACGGTAAAGAACAGACCCGCCTGATCCTTGCCGGACACCAGGACGAAGTCAGCCCCCACCGCGTTGGCGATTTCACTCACAAAGGCATCAAAATATCCCTGACCACTCGAATGAGACAGGCTGGAGATGATTTGATAGACAGACTCGAGTGCTCGCCTCATGGCAAGGTTCTTTCTCTCCCTGGAAGGTAGAACCCGACTCTACTGAAGAGGCGGGGACAGTGCAAACATGCACTCCGCAAGATATTAAAAAGGCTTGGAAAAAGGGACCAAAAGGTCCCTTTTTCTATCAAAAATCACGTTTCGATCCCACTATGCCGCAAATGTGTACCTGCTTGAAGCTCCCGCAGTGGCGCGGCAGCTCATCCAATCGAGGCTCACTGTGGCGGCGGGACCTCACGCGGCGATACCGCTGTGACGCAGCAGCGCATCCACCTGGGGCTCCCGGCCACGGAAGGCACGGAACAGCTCCATCGGCTCCCTGGAGCCGCCCTTTTCCAGAATGTTCTTCAGGAAGGAGTGGCCCGTGGCCGGGTTGAAGATCCCCTCCTCCTCGAAGCGGGAGAAGGCGTCGGCAGAGAGTACCTCGGCCCACTTGTAGCTGTAGTAGCCCGCCGCGTAGCCGCCCGCGAAGATGTGGGAGAAGCTGTGCTGGAAGCGGTTGAACGCCGGAGGCGTCATCACGGCGACCTGGCTGCGCACCTCATCCAGCAGCGCAGGGATCTGATCCGCTCTGGTCGGGTCAAAGGTCTGGTGCAGACGGAAGTCGAACAGGGCGAACTCCAGCTGGCGCAGCATCTGCATCGCCGCCTGGAAGTTGCGGGCGGTCAGCATCTTCTCCAGCAGATCGGCGGGCAGCGGCTCCCCGGTCTCGTAATGGCCGGAGATGAAGGCCAGCGCTTCGGATTCCCAGCACCAGTTCTCGAGGAACTGGCTCGGCAGCTCCACCGCATCCCAGGCCACGCCGTTGATGCCGGCCACGCCGGCCACATCGATGCGGGTCAGCATGTGGTGAATGCCATGGCCGAACTCGTGGAACAGGGTGACCACTTCGTTGTGGGTGAACAGGGCCGGTTTGCCGTCCACCGGGCCGTTGAAGTTGCAGGTCAGGTAGGCCACCGGCTTTTGCAGGGAGCCGTCCTGACGGTAGCGGCGACCCAGGCAGACATCCATCCAGGCGCCGCCCTGCTTGTGCTCGCGGGCGTAGAGATCCAGGTAGAAGCTGCCGCGCAGCTCGTCATCGGCGTCAAAGATGTCGTAGAAGCGCACGTCCGGGTGCCAGGTGTCGATGCCGAGACGCTCGCGCACCTTCATGCCGAACACCCGCTTGACCACCTCGAACAGCCCCTTCACGACCCGACCAGCGGGGAAATAAGGACGCAACTGCTCATCAGAGACCGAAAACTTGTGCTGTTTGAGCTTTTCTGCGTAATAGGCAAGATCCCAGGCCGCCAGTTCGTCCTGACCGTGCTGCTCGGCGGCAAAGGCGCGGATCTCTTCGAGCTCCGCCTTGCCTTGGAGCAGGGACTTGGCAGCCAGGTCGGTGAGGAAGTCCACCACCTGCTCCGGCTTGTCCGCCATCTTGGTCGCGAGGGAGAGCTCGGCATAGTTGGCAAAGCCCAGCAGTCGGGCCAGCTCCCGGCGCAGGGTGAGCAACTCGGTCATGATGGCGGAGTTGTCCCACTTGCCGGCGTTGGGGCCCTGGTCGGAGGCGCGGGTGGTGAAGGCCTCATACAGCTCGGCACGCAGGGCGCGGCTGTCGGCATACATCATCACCGGCAGATAGGAGGGGATGTCCAGGGTGAACAGCCACCCCTCCTTGCCCTTGAGTTCGGCCATCTGGCGCGCGGCAGCCTGGGCGCTCGCGGGCAGACCGGCCAGCTCGGCCTCGTCGGTCACCAGCTTGTGCCAGCCCTGGGTCGCGTCTAGCACGTTGTTGCTGAAACGGGAGGCGAGCTCCGAGAGGCGGGCCTGGATCTCGCCGTAGCGCTGCTGCGCCTCGGCAGGCAGACCGATGCCGGAGAGGCGAAAATCGCGCAGGGTGTTCAGGATCTCCTTGCGCTGGGCATCATCCAGCCGGGGGAAATCATCGCTCTCGGAGAGGGCCAGATAGGCTTGATAGAGCCCTTCATGCTGACCGACATAGGTCTGGAATTCGGACAGCAGCGGCAGGCAGGCATCGTGAGCCGCCCGCAGCGCCTCGCTGTTCTGCACGGCGTTGAGGTGGCTGATGGGGGACCAGATCCGGGAGAGGCGGTCGTTGACCTCTTCCAGCGGGGCGATCAGGCTGTCCCAGGTGTGAGGCTCCTTCTGGGCCAGCACGTCCTCAATCTTCTGTTTGCAATCGGCGATGGCCTGCGTCACGGCAGGTTGCACCTGATCGGGCTGGATCTGGCTGAAGGGAGGCAGCGAGTCCATTGTCAGCAAAGGGTTAGTCATCTGCGGTACCTCTAAATGCTCTGCAGCCCCTGCCGTCCAGAAGCCTGCTTGGACCATCTAAGATGTAGGCAGAAACCCCATTTATCAAGCCTTTGCCGCCAAGAGACGGGCATGTTGCCCACTTTTTCAGGCATTTTGTTCATAAAACCAGCATTCCATCTGCCAGAGACGACAATGCCGGCCCGAGGGCCGGCATTGTGAGGGCATGGACACTCCCCGCCTCAGCGTCGGGCGTCCTCTTTCAACCACTGGGCGACCCGCTTGGCGAAGTAGGTGAGGACGCCATCGGCCCCGGCCCGCTTGAAGCAGAGCAGGGATTCCATCACGCACTCCTTCTCCTTGAGCCAGCCGTTCTGGATCGCCGCCATGTGCATGGCGTACTCGCCGCTCACCTGATAGGCGAAGGTCGGCACGCCGAACTGATCCTTCACCCGGCGGATGATGTCCAGGTAGGGCATGCCCGGCTTGACCATGACGCTGTCCGCCCCTTCGGCGATGTCGAGGGCCACCTCGTGCAGGGCTTCGTTGCCGTTGGCCGGATCCATCTGGTAGGTGGCCTTGTTGCTCTTGCCGAGGTTGGCGGCGGAGCCCACCGCATCGCGGAACGGGCCGTAGTAGTGGGAGGCGTACTTGGCGGAGTAGGCCATGATCTGCACGTTGACGAAGCCATTCTCCTCCAGCGCCGCGCGGATGGCACCGATGCGGCCGTCCATCATGTCGGACGGGGCCACCATGTCGGCCCCGGCGGCGGCATGGGAGAGCGCCTGCTTCACCAGGATCTCGGTGGTGATGTCGTTCTGCACATAGCCTTCGTCATCGATGATGCCGTCCTGGCCATGGGTGGTGAAGGGGTCGAGCGCCACATCGGTGATGACCCCGAGCTCCGGGAAGCGAGCCTTGAGGGCACGGGTCGCCCGCTGGGCCAGGGCATCCGGGTTGTAAGCCTCTTCCGCCATCAGACTCTTTCTCTCCAGCGGCGTCACCGGGAACAGGGCCACCGCCGGCACACCCAGGGCCACCAGTTCGGCGGCCTCTTCGAGCAGCAGATCGATGGAGAGCCTGTCCACCCCCGGCATGGAGGCAACGGCCTCTCGCTGACCCTCCCCCTCCAGCACGAACACGGGATAGATGAGATCGTCGACGGTCAGTACGTTCTCGCGCACCAGGCGGCGGCTGAAGTCATGTTTGCGCACCCGGCGCAGGCGACGGCCCGGGAAGGCCCCCGGAAGAGTTGTGGCCATGAATCACTCCAAAAGCGGAAGTTGGAAGAATGCGGCGGAGGTGGCCCGGGTATGGGCCAGCAAGGCCTCGGGCGCTTCACCACGGCAGGCCGCCACCACCTGGGCGATGTGCGGCAAAAAAGCGGGCTCGTTGCGTTTGGGCCTGGGTTTCAGATCCCGCGGCACTAGGTAGGGGGCGTCCGTCTCTATCATCAGGCGACCCGCCGGAATGCGGGCCACCTGCTCGCGCAGCAGCTGGCCACGGCGCTCGTCACAGAGCCAGCCGGTCACCCCGATATGCAGCCCCAGCGCCAGGCACTCGTCCAGCTCGGCGTCGGAGCCGGTGAAGCAGTGCAGCACGGCCCCCGGCAGGCGGGGCAACCAGGGGCGCAGGATCTCGACGAATTTGTCATGGGCATCGCGGCAGTGCAGAAACACCGGCATCCCGAGCTCGGCGGCGAGCGCCAGCTGGGCGTCAAACACCGCGTCCTGCACCGGGCGGGGGGAGAAGTCCCGGTTGTAGTCGAGACCGCACTCGCCGATGGCCACCACCTGGGGCAGGGCCGCCAGTTCGCGCAGGGTGGGCAGGGTCGCCTCATCGACGCTTTTGGCATCATGGGGATGTACCCCGGCGGTGGAGAAGCAGTAACCGGGCCAGCGGGCGGCCAATGCGGCACTTTCGCGGCTGCCGGCCAGATCGGTGCCGGTCAGGATCAGGGCTTCCACCCCGGCGGCGCGCGCGCGTTCCACCAGGTCGGCTTGTTCGCCTGCGAACTGGCTGCTGGTCAGGTTCAAACCGATGTCGATCATGGAGTCAGGGGTTCCGGACAAACGAGGTGCATATCAGGCATTTGAAAACCATCTACTCGATGGGGCCTTACCATACGCCTCGAACGGATGCATGAAAAGAGGAAGGGAGCCTCAGCTCCCCTCTTCCGTTTGTTGCTGCTCTTCGTCCTCTTTCTTCACGTAGAAGCGGGCGAAGAACAGACCTATCTCCCACAGGCCCCACATGGGGATCGCGAGCAGGGTCTGGGAGAAGACATCGGGCGGCGTCAGCAACATGCCGACCACGAAGACCCCGACGATGACGTAGGGGCGCTTCTCCTTCAGGCTCCTGGGGGTGGTCACCCCGGTCCAGCAGAGCAGTATGGTGGCCACCGGGATCTCGAACGCCACCCCGAACGCGAAGAACAGGGTCAGCACGAAGTCCAGGTAGCTGGCGATGTCGGTCGCCACCGTCACCCCGGCGGGGGCGGTACTGGTGAAGAAGCCGAACACCAGGGGGAACACCACGTAGTAGGCGAACGCCATCCCCGCATAGAACAGCACGGCGCTGGAGGCCACCAGGGGCAGGATCAGCCGCCGTTCGTGCTGGTACAGACCGGGTGCGATGAAAGCCCAGGCCTGATAGAGCAGATAGGGGATCGCCACGAAGAAGGAGACCACCAGGGTCAGCTTGATGGGCGTGATGAAGGGTGTCGCCACATCCGTCGCTATCATGCTGGTGCCTGCCGGCAACTGGCTGAGCAGCGGCTGAGCCACGAAGTCGTAGATGTTGTTGGAGAAGTAGATGAGCGCGATGAACACCAGCAGGATAGCGGAGATCGCGCGCAGCAGACGGGTTCTCAGCTCCACCAGATGGCTGATGAGGGGTTGTTCTGCCTGACTCATGGCTTACCCTCCCCTTTGGCTGCGGACTCGCTGGCGGGCACAGGCTCGCTCTCTCGCTGACTGTTGACCGGCGGAACCTCTGGGGTGGGCGTCGGGGCCGCCACCGGAGTGGCTGGCTCAGCCTGGGCGGGCTCCCGAGGCGGGCGGATCTCGTTCTCCCCCTGATAGGGACGATTAACCGACTGGGCGGCCGCTTTCAACTGCTCGATGGACTCCTGCAGCTCGGGGCTCAGGTTGTTCATCTGCAACCGTTCGGCCTTCTTCAGATCGTTGTGCAGATCCTGCAACTTGAGCTCCTGTTCCAGCTCGGCCTTGACCGAGTTGGCGGTGCTGCGGATCAGCCTTATCCAGTGGCTGGCGGTGCGGATCGCAACCGGCAACCGCTCGGGACCCAGCACCACCAAGGCGACGACGCCGATGACGACCAGTTCCCAAAAACCGATGTCGAACATGGCTTAGGCCTGATCTTTGTCTTTCTGCTTGGCGGCTTCGGCGTTGCTGGCCGTCTCGTTCAACTGCTTGGTCGGGAACTCGGCATCTTTCTGCTCGGGTTTGGTGTCGGCCGGCTCATCGGAGAGCGCCTTCTTGAACCCCTTGACCGCCGCGCCCAGATCGCCACCGATACCGCGCAATTTCTTGGTGCCAAACAACAGCACGACGATGACTGCGATGATCAACAACTGCCAAATACTGATACCACCCATGACTTTCTCTCCGGATAGGCGCCCGATGGCGCAGGTTATTTAATGGGAACGGGTTCGCAACCAACCCAGCAGCCAGCATAACCCGGCGCCGGCGAGGCTGATTTGTCCCCACTCAATGTGTTGTTTCTGGGTCAGCAAGAATACACCCGCGAGCAGCAGGCTGGCTCCAACCCCTAAGAGGTAGCGAGCCTGCCCCTGACGGCGACTGTGGCGACGGAAATCGGCAAACATCTGGTCGAAGTGGTGCTGCTGATGGCGGGCCTGACGCAGGGTCTCGTAGACCAGCTCCGGCAGCTCCGGCAGTTTCTCCGCCCAGAACGGCGCCTTCTCCTTGATGGCATTCCACACCGCCTTGGGGCCGACCTGCTCGTGCATCCAGTTTTCCAGATAGGGCTTGGCGGTCTGCCACAAATCCAGCTGGGGATAGAGCTGGCGACCCAGCCCTTCCACATAGAGCAGGGTCTTTTGCAGCAGCACCAGCTGCGGCTGCACCTGCATGTTGAAGCGACGGGCGGTGTTGAACAGATTGAGCAGCACGTGGCCGAAGGAGATCTCGGAGAGCGGTTTCTCGAAGATGGGCTCCAGCACGGTGCGGATGGCGAACTCGAACTCGTCCACCTTGGTATCGGGTGGTACCCAGCCTGACTCCACGTGCAGCTCGGCCACACGGCGGTAGTCGCGGTTGAAGAAGGCGAGGAAGTTCTCCGCCAGGTAGCGCTTGTCTTCCCGGTTGAGGGTGCCGACGATGCCGCAGTCGATGCCGATCCAGAGCGGATTCTCAGGGTGTTCGAAAGAGACGAAGATGTTGCCCGGATGCATGTCGGCGTGGAAGAAGCTGTCGCGGAACACCTGGGTGAAGAACACTTCCACTCCGCGCTCGGCCAGCAGCTTCATGTTGGTGCCGTTGGCTTCCAGCGCGGCAATGTCGGAGACCGGAATGCCGTAGATGCGCTCCATCACCAGCACCTGCTCACGGCAATGGTCCGTGAACACCTCGGGCACGTAGAGCGCCTCGGAACCGGTGAAGTTGCGGCGCAGCTGGATGGCGTTGGCCGCTTCGCGCATCAGGTTGAGCTCGTCGAGTATGGTCTTGCGATACTCCTCCACCACCTCGACGGGGCGCAGTCGTCCGCTCTGGGGCACGAAACGGGCCACCAGACGGGCCAGGGCCTGCATCAGGCGCAGGTCGGCCTCGATGACCGGCTCGATATCGGGACGGATCACCTTGATGACGATCTCGCGGCCGTTCTCCTTCAACCGGGCGGTGTGCACCTGGGCGATGGAGGCGGATGCCAGCGGCGTCTCGTCGAAGTCATCGAACAGGGTCTCGACGGGGCAACCCAGGCTCTCTTCTATCTGGCGACGGGCGGCCTGACCACAGAAGGGAGGCACCCTGTCCTGCAGCAGGGCCAGCTCTTCGGCAATGTCGGGGGGCAGCAGGTCTCGGCGGGTCGAGAGCATCTGGCCGAACTTGATGAAGATGGGGCCCAGGGCCTCGAAGGCGAGGCGAATACGGGCGCCACGGCTCATGCCTTGTTGCTTGTTCTTGAGCCAGAACAGACTGCGACGGGCCAGACGGCCAGGCCAGGGCTGATAACGGGCGGGCACCAGCTCGTCGATGCCCTGTTCCAGCAGGATGCTGACGATGCGATAGAGGCGTTTGAACTCCTTCGGGGTCATCAGCTCACCTGCTGTTCGAGGCGGGCAAGCCGCAACTCGATCGCCTTCATCTGTTGCGCCAGCTCTTCGACATCGTCATTGAAGCTCGCCACTTCCAGCGGACCCGGGGCAAGCCTCGCCTCCTCGGTCAGATACTCAGCCACTTGACGCTGGGAACGGCACAACTCTCGCCCCACAAAACGGCGAGCCTGACGGGCACCACTGCACAGGGTGTGGGCCACCACATCGCCGGTGTAGCGGGACAGCTCCTCTTCCCAGTCGATATCGAGCTCGCCAAGCAGGGCGCTGAATGCCTGCACCAGCTGGGGGTCACCGCTCAGGTCCAGCTTCTCCTCGCGGATGTAGCGGGTCAGGGCGGAAGGCTCCTTGAGCAGACCGAGGGCGGTCAGGGAGAGGCTCAGCACCGCATCCGCCTCCCCTTCAAACCTGGCCAGCACATCCAGACGGCGCTCCGAGAAGACAAACCAGAGCGGCTTGAGCTCGCGCAGCTCCAGTTTGAGTACCTTGCCCGTCAGCTTGCGCAACCGCTCCGGGCTCTGTTTGTCCAGGGCCAGCAACTGGTTGAGGCTGGTTTCGATCACCGCGGTGACCATGGCATCCATCGGCATAGGCGACCTTAAAACTTGTAACCGCGGTGCAGGGCGACCACGCCCTGGGTCAGGTTGTAGAACTCCACCTGCTCGAACCCGACCTGCTCCATCATGCCCGCCAGGGTCTGCTGATCCGGGTGCATGCGGATGGATTCCGCCAGGTATTTGTAGCTTTCGCTGTCGTTTGCGACGATTTCGCCCATTTTCGGCAGCAATTTGAAGGAGTAGAGATCATAAAGCTTGGCGATCACTTCGCTCACCGGCTTGGAGAACTCCAGCACCAGCAGGCGGCCACCCGGCTTGAGCACCCGGAACATGGAGGCAAGCGCCTTGTCCTTGTCGGTGACGTTGCGCAGGCCGAAGCCGATGGTGATGACGTCGAAATGGTTGTCAGGGAACGGGAGCGCCTCGGCATTGGCCTGTACGTAGGAGACGTTGTTGGCTACCCCCAGGTTGCGCAGTTTGTCGCGGCCCACTTTCAGCATGGAGTCGTTGATGTCCGCCAGGACCACCTGGCCGGTCTCACCCACGATGCGGGAGAACTTGGCGGTCAAATCCCCTGTGCCGCCAGCCAGATCCAGCACCTTCTGTCCTTTGCGGACACCGGAGCAGTCGATGGTAAAGCGCTTCCAGAGGCGATGGATGCCGAACGACATCAGATCGTTCATCAGATCATACTTGGCCGCTACCGAATGAAAGACACCGGCGACCAGGGTTTCCTTCTCGGTCGCTGCCACGGTTTTATAGCCAAAATGCGTAGTAGTAGTCTGTTCCGACATCCCTCAAATACCCATAGAGCAAAGAATGGCCGCCAGTTTACCAGAGCCGATGGCGTGCGGACACCTCAAACCCGGCTTGTGACCAACTGCATCCCCAGCACGACCATGGCCAGACAGAGGAACAGATTGAGACCAATATTGAGCAGTGCCTTCAGATAGGCCCCTTGCTGGGCCAGCACGACCGTATCGAGGGCAAAGGAGGAGAAGGTGGTCAGGGCACCGAGGACACCCACCATCAGCAATGGCTTCATCGGGTGTTCCACCACGTGACCATGGCTGATCAGGGCATAGGCAATCCCCATGATGAAGGAACCCACCACGTTGACCACCAGGGTGCCATAGGGAAAGTGGCGTCCCAGCAGCCATGCCATCAGCTCGGCGATGCCAAAGCGCAGGCAGGCACCTAAGGCGCCCCCGACAGCGACAAATAACCAGGTTTGCATCAAGCAGTCTCCAAGATTGTCAGGTTGGCATTATGCAAAATCTCGACAGCAGGGGACAGCCGGGCAATTAATCGACCCGGCAAGACCCTAGCGGCGAAAGTCTACCCGTTCTGGATTCACAAGATGGAGGGTCGTCTCGGCCGGGCGAGTATCGGCGATGACTCTGCCATGACGGATGGAATAACGTACAGGCACCTGGCGGCGCACCGCATCGAAACCATTCTCTGCAGGAAGGATCAGCAGATTGGCGGGCTTGCCCACCTCGATGCCGTAGCGATCCTGCACGTTCAGGGTGCGGGCACTGTGACAGCTGATCAGCTTGAGACTGTCGTTGATCTGTTCGTAGCCCATGATCTGGCAGACATGCAGCCCCATATGCAGCACCTGCAACATGTTGGCCGTGCCCATGGGATACCAGGGATCGAACACGTCGTCGTGGCCGAAGCAGACGTTGATGTTCGCCTCCAGCATCTCCTTCACCCGGGTGATGCCACGACGCTTGGGATAGGTATCGAAGCGCCCCTGCAGGTGAATGTTCACCAGCGGATTGGCGACGAAGTTGATGTCCGCCATCCTGAGCAGCCTGAATAGCCGCGACGCATAGGCTCCGTTGTAGGAGTGCATGGCGGTGGTGTGGCTGGCGGTTACCCTATGGCCAATACCGCGCTCGTAGGCCAGGGTTGCCAGTGTCTCGATAAAACGGGACTGTTCGTCATCGATTTCGTCGCAATGCACATCCACCAGAACCTGATATTTTTCCGCAAGATCGAAGACGTAGTGCAGACTCTCGACCCCGTACTCCCGGGTAAACTCGAAATGGGGGATGGCACCGATCACGTCGGCCCCCAGCTTGAGAGCCTCTTCCAGCAATGCCTTGCCGTTGGGGTAGGAGAGGATCCCCTCCTGTGGGAAGGCCACTATCTGCAGCTCCACCCACTCCTTCATCTCCTCCCGCACCTCCAGCATCGCCTTCAGGGCGACCAGATTGGGGTCGGAAACATCCACATGGGTGCGGACGAACTGGATGCCGTTGGCAATCTGCCATTTCAGTGTCTGGATGGCGCGTTGTTTCACATCCTCATGGGTCAGCAGCGCCTTGCGCTCGGCCCAACGCTCGATCCCCTCAAACAGGGTGCCGGAGAGGTTCCAGCTCGGCTCGCCAGCCGTCTGGGTGGTATCAAGATGGATGTGAGGCTCGATAAAGGGGGGGATGACAAGGCCTTGCTCACCATCAAGCTCATGGGCTGCGAGCAGAGGGGTGCTCATGGGCTCGATGGCCCGGATCACGCCTCCCTGACAGAGGATTTGCCACATCCCTTCCCTGCCCGCCAGACGCACATTCCTAATCAGCATGTTCTTTCCCCTTCGAAAGCGTCGTTGTCTTTGCCAATCCACAACTTAGCCCGGATCCCTTTAAGAGAGAAGCGGCGCCCGGAAAGCATACGGGATAGAAAGGGAAGATATCTCAGCAACAAGAAGGTGCGACATTGCAGGACTGCAATTTGCGATGGATGGCTGAAAGGCAGATACAAAAAAGCCTCCCGATTGGGAGGCTTTCTTATTTAATGGTGCTGATACCCAGAATCGAACTGGGGACCTCATCCTTACCAAGGATGCGCTCTACCGACTGAGCCATATCAGCACACTAACCGGTAAAGACCACGCTCAATGCGTAATCTAAAATTGGGTGCCTGGCAGTGTCCTACTCTCGCATGGCGAATGCCACACTACCATCGGCGCTACAGCGTTTCACTTCTGAGTTCGGCATGGGGTCAG
>NZ_JBFOCP010000036.1:0-156554 GCF_040907855.1 Aeromonas sp. s4
GGGGTGAAGACCCTGAGCGTGGGTGGCATCAACATCGTGGTGAACGGGGTGGTGGCGGGCTTCCCGCTGAGCGGGGTGACCACGCCGCTGGGCAACACCCTGACCATCACCGGGTACAACCCGGCGACGGGGCTGGTGAGCTACAGCTACACCCTGAACGACAACGAGGCGCACCCGACGGCGGACGGCAACAACAGCCTGTTCGAAGACTTCGCGGTGAGCCTGGTGGACAGCGACGGTGACTCGGCCTCGAACACCCTGAGCGTGCAGATCGTGGATGATGTGCCGACGGCCAACGATGATGCTGACAGTGCTACTGAAGGTGTGTTCACTCCGGTGACGGGTAATGTCATTACCGGGGCGGGTACCATCGGCGGCACAGCCGGTGCCGGGGTGGACGTCATGGGGGCTGATGGTGCGGCAATTAGCCAGGTCGTGAGCTCGAACGGCAATTCAGACAGTAATCCTGCCGGTGGATTCACCGTGACCGGGCTGTATGGGACGCTGACCATGGGGCTGGATGGCGAATACAGTTATACGCTCACGGCGGCATCGGTTCCCGTGGGGGCCTCGGAGGTATTTACCTACACGCTCAAAGATGGCGATGGTGATACGGATCCGGCAACACTGACCATCAATATTGCTCAGGATACCCGTGTCCCTGTATTGACCATCGGCAATGCGACGGTTGATGAGGAGGGACTGCCTGAGGGGACCGCTGCCAGTGGTAATTCGGAGATATTCAATGGCAGCTTCACCATCAACACCCAAGGTGAAAATCTGACTACCTTGACCATCGGTGGGCAGGCTTACAATTTGACCAGTGGCGGCAGTCAGACCTTGATCAACAATACGGAAGGAATGCTGACGGTAACCGGTGTCAGCGGCCCCACAGCCGGTGTCTACACGGTGAACTATACCTACACGCTCAAAGACAATGTGCTGACTCACAACGTTCAGGGCAACAGTGATACAGCGAATGGTCCGAGTTTCGTCGTGTCGGCTACGGATGCCAGTGGCGACAGTGGCACGGGTAACCTGCAGGTTGTGATCAGTGATGATGCCCCCATTGCCAATGCTGTTACCAATGCAGGCCAGGCGACTCAGGTGCAGAACACGAATCTGATGTTGATCCTCGATATTTCCGGCAGTATGGGTGATCCATCGGGCTATCAAGGCATGACTCGGATGCAGGTGATGCAAAAGTCCGCTTTGGAGCTGCTGGACAAATACAGCGCCTACGGCAGCGTCATGGTCAATATCGTGACCTTCTCCACTTCAGCCGCCAATCCGACCGGGGTGTGGGTCTCGGTCGATGTAGCCAAGGCCATCATCCTTGGCCTTACCCCCACGGACTCGACCAACTACGATGATGCACTGAACGAGGCAATCAAAGCCTTTGGCGATACAGGTAGACTCGCTAATGCGCAAAATGTCTCTTACTTCATGTCGGATGGTCTGCCAAATGCCAACTCGTTGAGCGGTACCCCCGCCACAGTTCCTGATGGCAACAACTCGCTTGGCGGTGGGAACGGGATCGATGGTGACGGCACGACACTGAGCGGTGAAACCAAGGACTGGGCCGATTTCCTGACGGCGAACAACATCAATTCATACGCGCTCGGGATGGGCTCGGGAGCGACCCAGTCTGCACTGGATCCCATTGCCTACAACGGGGTCAGTGGTGCCAGCCCGGCGAATACCACCGCAGTGGTGGTGACTGACTTCAGCCAACTGACCGCGACCCTTTTGAGCACTGTGGTAGCTCCGCCCCTGGCAGGACAACTGATCAACGGGGTAGCAGCGAGTGCTGGGGCCGACGGTGGCTGGCTCAATGCCATTACCGTGGGCGGGGTGACTTATACCTACAACCAGAAGACGGACTCCGCTGGCGTCTCGGTAGGGACATCAGCCGGGACCTTCAATACAGCGACCAATGAATGGACCATTACACTTGCAGGCGGCATCCTCAAGGTGGATATGGACAACGGCGCCTACACCTATACTCCGCCGACATCCATTCCGGTCGGGGGGATAAACCAGGTCGTGGGTTACAGTGTGATAGACAATGATGGGGATACTGCGTCCAGCACCTTGTCCATCGTTATCAACCCGGCGGTCGGTCCTACCGTGGTTCGTGATGACTTTATCATCACCAACCAGGACCCGGCGACCATTCCGGACTGGGCTCTGCTTGCCAATGACACCGGGCCTCTGGCTGCGACCCAGATGATCACGGGCGTCTCGGGAGCCGTTGGAGGGACCGTCACAGACAATGCAGGCTCGGTAACATTTGATGATACCTCCGGCAATGCGACTCCCAACTCTTACGAGGGTTCGTTCAACTACACCAATAGCACGACCACAGATACGGCCAAGGTGTATGTGGATGTGCAGAGCGGTTTGACACTTACCGGGAGCTATCTCGACGAGATCCTTATTGGGGGATCTGGAAACGATACGCTCAACGGCAATGCCGGGAACGACATCCTGCTTGGAGGACTCGGTAACGACACCTTGAATGGTGGTGAGGGCAATGATCTCCTGATCGGTGGCGCTGGCAACGATACCCTGAACGGCGGCAACGGCAATGATACGGCCAGTTACTTCGACAGCGCTGCTGGGGTCACGGTCACAGTCAATGGTGCCAGTCAGAATACCGGAGGGGCAGGGACAGACAGCCTGAGCAACATGGAAAATCTGGTAGGGTCCATGTTCAACGACAGCCTGACCGGCGATGGTAATGCCAACGTCTTGAGCGGACTGGCAGGTAACGACATCTTGAGTGGTGGTGGTGGCGACGACCTGCTGATTGGGGGTACCGGCAGTGATACCCTGACTGGTGGGTCTGGCAAGGATACCTTCAAATGGATGGCAGGTGATGCAGGAGGCACGGATACCATCAAAGACTTCACCACGGGGGCCAATGGAGATGTTCTGGACCTGAGTGAACTGCTCAGTGGTGAGCATGCCGATGCGAGCACACTGGATCACTATCTTACCTTTGCTCCTGGTCCGGGCAGTGGCAAGTCGACACTGACCATTGATCTGGATGGAGCGGGAAGTGGCACCACGACTCATACCATCCTCTTTGACAACGTGGATCTGACGGCTGGCAAATCCAATCTGCAGATCATTCAGGATCTGCTGGATCAGGGCAACCTCAAGGTCGATCCGTAAGCAGGGTATGGGGGCCGGGTGTGCCCGGCCCCTGTTATTTGATGGAGTGGGCAGATAAGATAGCTGCAGTATCAGGAGAGGGTCACCATGCAGTCATTCAACTGGGTCGACATCGACGGCATTCGCTATAGCTGGAACGGGCAGGACAATATCGTCTGCACCGGCCGCTTTGGCTATCAGGCCACGATGACGGGTGACACGCTCAACGGTCTGGAGCTGGAGAGCGAAGATGGTGAGGTGGCGGGGTTGCTGAATGTGGACTTTGCCGCTTCTCGTATCAGCTTCACGCCGGCAGAGGATGCGCCCCTGCCCCATATGATGGTGCTGGTCGGCCATGAGTGGGGGCAGCAGGAGTATTCGTTGCAGAGCCTGAGCGATACCTCCTTGCAGGGGCTGCTCAGCCACGGCGAGGAGCTTGACTGGGGTGCGCTGGCCGTCGTGACGACGTCCGAGCCGAATCTGCCATCACAAGGTCATGTTCTGTCGTGGGATTCGTTCCACTTTGAGGATGAATCGCTGTTTGGCAGCCAGGCGCCTGCTCCCGTGATGACAAGCCATGGCAATTCAGGAGGAGGGGAGATCAGCATCAATATCGACATGACCAATCAGGTGCTGGACCAGATCCCGCCGACACACGATATATGAATCCCAATCGACGACATGCATAATGACCTCCATCTAAATGATGGAGGTTTTTTTATGTGGCGTCCCCTTCTTACCCTGTCCGCGCTGGTTGTCAGTGCTCCGTTGCTTGCCATCGAGGTTCCTCAGGCCCCCCATCTGGTCGTCAGTGGCTATGCGGAGCAGAAGGCTGAACCAGACATGCTGACGCTCAATGTCGCCGTCACGGCACTGGAGAAGCAGGGCATCAAGGCCAAACAGCAGGTAGATACCAAGGTAGCAGCCTTCTTTGGCCAGCTGGAGAGCCTGGGCATCAAGCGCAGCGACGTGGAGGCTGGCAATCTGGTGATCTCCCCCGAGTACCAGTACCCCCAGAACAAGCAACCCGAAATGGTGGGTTACCGTGCCCAGCGCCAACTGGCCGTCAAACTCTATCAACTGGACAAACTCAGCCAGTTGATGGACACCGCCCTCAAGGCGGGTCTGGAGTCCGTGACCCAGATAGAGTACGGCCTGAAGTCACCACAGGTCATCAAGGAGCAGGCCCGGCTTGGTGCTGTTGCTGATGCCACGAGCAAGGCGGAATCCCTGGCCAAGGCTTTCGGCATGAAGCTTGGCAAGGTGTATAGCGTTGAATACCGCAACAGTTCCCCCATGCCGGTCTATACCCGTGCCATGAAGGCTGCGGCAGCCCCTGCCGCCGACATGATGGAAAACAGCTATCAACAGCAGCAGATCAGCATCACTGACAATGTAGAAGCCGTCTTCCTGCTGGAATAACACAACCCCTTTGTCCATCACTCAAACCCGAGGCAACCCCTCGGGTTTGTCATTGCAGGGGCTGGCAGGACAAGTGAGCCGCGAATTGGGTCAGGTGAAACGGGAATGGAATAAAAAATGCCGGTCAGTGACCGGCATTTTTGTTGGAGGAGGCTTGATGCCTAGCCCAGGTTGGTAGCCAGCTTGCGTTGGCTCTTCTGTTTGAGCAGATAGCCGATACCGAGTACCAGGACCCAGGCCGGGATCAGCTCGACCGAGATGCGGGTGCCGTCGTTCATGTACATGATCACCAGGATGGCGGCCATGAAGGCGAGGCAGAGGTAGTTGCCAAACGGGCTCCACAGTGCCTTGAACTTGGTGGTGACGCCTTCTGCAGCCATCACCTTGCGGAACTTGAGGTGCGCCAGGCTGATCATGGCCCAGTTGATGACCAGGGCGGAGACCACCAGGGACATCAGCAGACCAAAGGCCTTGCCCGGGATCAAATAGTTGATGAGCACGCACAGCAGGGTGGCCGCGGCCGAGATGGTGATGGCGGTCAGGGGCACGCCGCTCTTGTTGGTCTTGAGCAGGGCCTTGGGGCCGTTGCCCTGCTTGGCCAGGCCAAACAGCATGCGGCTGTTGCAGTAGACGCAGCTGTTGTACACCGACAGCGCGGCGGTCAGCACCACCAGGTTAAGTACGTTGGCTACCAGGTTGCTGTCGAGCGCATGGAAGATCATCACGAACGGGCTGCCGCCTTCCACTACCTTGCCCCAGGGATAGAGGGAGAGCAGTACGGTGAGGGCACCGATGTAGAAGATGAGGATGCGGTAGATCACCTGGTTGGTGGCCTTTGGGATGCTCTTCTCGGGATTGTCCGCTTCCGCTGCCGTGATGCCGACCAGCTCCAGACCGCCGAAGGAGAACATGATGAAGGCCATGGCCATCACCAGCCCGCCGACGCCGTTGGGGAAGAAGCCACCCTGGGCCCAGAGGTTGCTGACCGTGGCCTCGGGGCCGCCGCTGCCGGAGAACAGCATCCAGCCGCCGAATCCGATCATGCCGAGAATGGCGACCACCTTGATGATGGCGAACCAGAACTCCATCTCGCCGAACGCCTTGACGTTGGAGAGGTTGATGGCGTTGATCAGCACGAAGAAGAAAGCCGCCGACATCCAGGTCGGGACCTCGGGCCACCAGTACTGGACATAGATACCGACTGCCGTCAGCTCGGCCATGCTCACCAGCACATAGAGCACCCAGTAGTTCCAGCCGGAGGCGAAGCCGGCGAAGTCACCCCAGTACTTGTAGGCAAAATGGCTGAATGAGCCGGCAACCGGCTCTTCCACCACCATCTCGCCCAGCTGGCGCATGATGAGGAAGGCGATGAAGCCGCCGATGGCATAGCCCAGCAGCACCGCAGGGCCCGCCATCTTGATGGTGTCGGCAATGCCGAGGAACAGGCCTGTACCGATGGCACCGCCCAGTGCGATAAGCTGGATATGGCGGTTTTTCAGACCGCGCTTGAGCTCCTCGCCGTGTTGTTGAAGATCCATGCTTCCTTCCTTACGTCGCTGAAATCACTCGGCTCGCGTCCCGTCAGACACAGCACTTCCTCTGCCTGGCGCGGCATCTTGTGCCGAAAACGTGACGAAATCCGTATTTATATCGTTACGGTTTGCCGCTGGCTGTTTTTTGTAGCGGCTACCAACCCGAGCAGAATAGTGATAATCGACCATTCATGCACCTGTTTTCCTCATCATCGGCTGCTATTTTGTGCGCCATGCAGGTTTTTCATGATCTGGAAAGGGGGTTTGAGAGTGGTTGCTGGTTTTGTGTTCTGATGGATTTCCATCTATTGACTCAGTCCGGTTTTCATGGCTTTGTTGCCCTTTGATAAAAAGGGACTCATATGATGGAGCGTATAGTCGGTGGCCTGGTGATGGTCGTGCTCTGGCTCGGGATCTGGCTATCCCCCATGTTGCTGACGATGGCGATGAGCAGCCTTGTTGTCTGGGGCTGGTTGGGAGCGGATTACCTGGTGAACCACATCGCCATGGTGCTCATCCTTGCTGCCGGGATGGGGCTGGTGCCAGCTTGCTGGCTGAGCGAGCGAGTCCGCAAGGGCAGGGGACTCATTAATTTTCACGGCATGTTGATGAACAACAAGGAACTCAACAAGCCCTGAGCCTGCTTGCCCCGCGAGTGATGGGATGCCAGCGATGATGCTGGCATTATTTTTTCATCCTGTTCTTCTGTTTCGTTATCTTGCCACTCCTCTGTCTCATGGTGCGTTGTGCTGTCGCAGCCTTGCAGGTTAGCAGAGCTGGCGGCGAAGGCCGGTCGCTTCCAGGATCTTGGCGCTGATCTCCTCGACCGAGTGGGAGCTGGTATCGAGGAAGCGGATCGCCTCCTGGCGGAACAGCCTCTCGACGCTGGCCAGCTCCTGTTTGCATTGATCAAGCGAGGAGTAGCGGCTGTTGGCGCGGCGCTGGTTGCGGATCTCGTGCAGCCGCTGCGGCATGATGGTGAGGCCGAACAATTTGTGGCGATTGGCCTTGAGGGCGGCGGGCAGCTCCAGCGATCCCATGTCCTGCTCGATAAAGGGATAGTTGGCGGCGCGAATGCCAAATTGCAGCGCCAGATAGAGGCTGGTCGGTGTCTTGCCGCAACGGGAGACCCCGATGAGGATGATGTCTGCCTCGTCATACTCCCTGGTGGTGATGCCATCGTCGTTGGCCAGCGCAAAGTTGACCGCTTCGATGCGATCGTCGTAGAGCTTGCGGTTTTCCATGCCATGGGTGCGATGCAACCTGGGTTCGGCCTTGATACCGAGCTCCTGTTCGAGAGGGCTCACGAAGGTGTTGAGAAAATCGTGGCTGCTGGCCTGGGCCTTGAGCACCTCTTCACGCACCATGGGGTCGACGATGGTGTGAAACAGGATGGGGCGCACCCCGGTCTGGCGAAACTGCTCGTCAATGCGTGCCCGTACCTGGCGCGCTTTCTCCTGGGTCTCGACAAAGGGGATGGTGACCTGTTCGAAGGCCAGGGGAAACTGGCTCAACACGGCGTGGCCGAAGACTTCGGCGGTGATGGCGGTGCCGTCGGATACATAGAATACGGTGTGCACTGCGGACTCCTGTGGTGCGCTCCAGGGGGCGGCGAGAAATAAGTATCTCTCGAAACCATATCGTTTTTGTCAACAGATCTGCCATGCCCAAGTTGTGAACTCGCTTGCAAACCTGAGTCGTTACCTTTTTGTGTCGCTATTGTAGAATGCCTGTGTCAAACGACCATCCCCAACTCTTGCTCGGGGATTTTTTTGACAATAAATAGAAAACGTTTTCATGGTCGTTGGCAACAGACACTAACAAAAACACACGACTTGGCACAGCAGGTGAATTGTCACCCTGGCCCCCCAACCTGGAGACATGCAAATGCAACAGTACGTACTCTGGTACGAACAGCTCGGTATGCAGGACGTTGAACGCGTCGGCGGCAAGAATGCATCCCTTGGCGAGATGATCAGCAACCTCTCGGGGGCCGGCGTGTCCGTGCCGGGCGGGTTTGCGACCACGGCCTTTGCGTTTAACGAGTTTCTGGAGTTAAGCGGCCTCAACGGCAAGATCCATGACCTGCTCGACAGTCTGGATGTGGATGACATCGCCGCCCTCAACCGGGCCGGTCAGCAGATCCGCGACTGGGTGGTGGAAGCGCCCTTCCAGCCCGCTCTGGAGCAGGCGGTGCGCGAGGCCTACGACAAGCTGAGCGCCGGGCTCGAGGCATCCTTTGCCGTGCGCTCCTCCGCCACCGCGGAAGACATGCCGGATGCGTCGTTTGCCGGTCAGCAGGAGACCTTCCTCAACGTGCGCGGCATCGATGCCGTCATGACTGCCATCAAGCATGTGTTTGCCTCTCTGTTCAACGATCGCGCCATCTCCTACCGGGTCCATCAGGGCTATGACCACAAGGGGGTCGCTCTCTCCGCCGGGGTGCAGCGCATGGTGCGCTCGGACCTCGCCGCCTCCGGCGTCATGTTCACCCTGGATACCGAATCCGGCTTCAACGACGTGGTCTTCATCACCGGCGCCCAGGGCCTGGGCGAGATGGTGGTGCAGGGGGCCGTCAACCCGGACGAGTTCTATGTGCACAAGCCGACCCTCAAGGCCGGGCGCCCCGCCGTGGTGCGCAAGACGCTGGGCTCCAAGCTCATCAAGATGACCTACTCCGGGGATGCCGGTCATGGCCGTCAGGTGAAGGTGGTCGACACCACCGATGCCGAGCGCAACCGCTTCTGCATCACGGACGAGGAAGTGATGGCCCTGGCAAAGCAGGCCCTCATCATCGAGCAGCACTACGGTCGCCCGATGGACATCGAGTGGGCCAAGGATGGTCAGGATGGCAAGCTCTACATCGTTCAGGCCCGTCCGGAAACCGTGCGTAGCCGCCAGGAAGCCAATACCCTCGAGCGCTTTGCCCTCAAGCAAACCGGCAAGGTGCTGATCGAGGGGCGTGCCATCGGCCACAAGATTGGCGCGGGTCCGGCCCGTGTCATCTCCTCCATCAGCCAGATGGATGAAGTGCAGCCCGGTGATGTGCTGGTCACCGACATGACGGATCCGGATTGGGAGCCCATCATGAAGCGCGCTTCCGCCATCGTCACCAACCGGGGTGGACGCACCTGTCACGCCGCCATCATCGCCCGGGAGCTTGGCATTCCGGCAGTGGTGGGTTGCGGCAACGCCACCGACCACATCCAGGATGGTCAGCTCATCACCGTCTCCTGTGCGGAAGGGGATACCGGCTTCATCTATGACGGCGAGCTCGACTTTGACGTGGCGGTGACCGAGGTGGGCAACATGCCGCGCCTGCCCATCAAGATCATGATGAACGTCGGCAATCCGGACCGCGCCTTCGATTTTGCCCAGTTGCCGAATGCCGGTGTGGGCCTGGCCCGCCTCGAGTTCATCATCAACCGCATGATCGGGGTCCACCCCAAGGCGCTGCTGGAGTTCGATCAGCAGACCCCGGAACTCCAGGCCACCATCACCAGGATGATCGCGGGCTACGAGAGCCCCAGGGAGTTCTACGTAGCCAAGCTGACGGAAGGGATCGCTACCCTGGCGGCCGCCTTCTGGCCTGAGCGGGTCATCGTGCGGATGTCGGACTTCAAGTCCAATGAGTACGCCAACCTGGTGGGGGGCCGTGGTTACGAACCCCATGAAGAGAACCCCATGATCGGTTTCCGTGGTGCGTCGCGCTACATCGCCGACAGCTTCCGCCCCTGCTTCGCCCTCGAGTGCGAGGCGATGAAACGGGTGCGGGATGTCATGGGGTTGACCAACGTCGAGGTGATGATCCCCTTCGTGCGTACCCTGGGTGAGGCGGAGCAGGTGGTGGAGATACTGGCTGAGAACGGCTTGCGCCGTGGCGAGCGCGGCCTGAAAGTCATCATGATGTGCGAGCTGCCCTCCAATGCGCTGCTGGCGGACAAATTCCTCGAGCACTTCGACGGCTTCTCCATCGGCTCCAATGACATGACCCAGTTGACCCTGGGGCTGGATCGGGACTCCGGGCTCATCGCCCACCTGTTCGACGAGCGCAACGAGGCGGTCAAGGCGCTGCTGGCCATGGCCATCGCCGCCGCCCGCAAGGCGGGCAAGTACGTGGGGATCTGCGGCCAGGGGCCGTCCGATCACCCGGACTTCGCCGCCTGGCTGGTCGAGCAGGGGATCGATTCCGTGTCGCTCAACCCGGATACCGTGGTCGACACCTGGCTCTATCTGGCCGAGCAGCACAAGGCCGGCTAAACCCGTCCCCGCTTTTTGATGACACGGCGCCGCAATGGCGCCGTTTTTGTCTGCGCCCCCCTTTTTCTGTTAAAAGGGGAAAGAGCAAGGCGCTCCGCACCCATCACAGGACGATCCCATGACCTCATTGCAGTGGCAATCCGCCACCCTGGCCCTGCGTGGCCACCACACCCTGGTTATTCCCGAACTCTGTCTCACTCCGCAGGCCTGCTGGGCCTTCGTCGGCAGCAACGGCAGCGGCAAGACGGCGCTGGCGTCGGCCCTGTGCGGCGAGCTGGCCGTGCGTGCCGGAGCGGTATCGGGTCGAGTCCGGGCCGAGCGACTCTCGTTCGAGTCGCAGCAACAGCTGGGGGAGCTGGACTGGCAGCGGCGCAATACCGACATGCTGGGAGAAGAGGAGGAGGCGGGGTATCGGGTATCGACCCTGATGCTGGAGGCGGGGGGCGAGGAGCATGAGGCACGCGCGCTGCTGGCCCGTTTTGGCATCGAACCCCTGTGGGATCGCCCCTATCGCTACCTCTCGAGCGGGGAAGGGCGCAAGCTGCTGCTGGCTCGCGCCCTGCTGGGGCGACCCGAGCTGCTGGTGCTGGACGAACCCTTCGATGGCCTGGATCAGGGGGCCAGGGCTTCTTTGATGATGTTGCTGGCCGACCTGGTGTCAGAGGGGCTGCGCCTGGTGGTGATCGTCAATCGTTTTGACGAGATCCCCCCCTTTGCCACTCACCTCGGCCTGCTCGGCGAGTGTCGTCTGCTGCTGGCGGGGGAGCGTGAGGCGGTGCTCGGTAGCCAGGAGGTGGCCCAGCTGGCACGCGCCGAAACGGTATCCCCCCGTTTGCCGCCCCCGCTGACGATACCCGAGCCCTTGCCTCCCGGCCCTCGGGTCGTCATGAAAGCCATGCGTATCGCTTACGGGGATCAGGTGATCATCGACGGGCTCGACTGGACCATTGACGAGGGGGAGCACTGGCAACTGGTGGGACCAAATGGGGCTGGAAAGTCGACCCTGCTCTCCCTCATCACCGGAGATCACCCGCAAGGTTACAACAATGAGCTCCATCTGTTCGGACGGCGGCGGGGCAGCGGCGAGAGCATCTGGGAGATCAAGCGCCACATCGGGCTCGTGAGCCCGGCGCTGCATCTGGACTATCGTGTCAGCTGCCCGGTGCAGACAGTGATCCTCTCCGGTTTCTACGACTCCATCGGGCTTTATACCCGGCCGGGGGATCGTCAGCTGGCGCTGGCCAACCAGTGGCTGGCCCTGCTGGGGCTGGCCGATCAGGGGGCGCAGCCTTTCCACTCTCTCTCTTTCGGTCAGCAGCGACTGGTGCTGATCGCCCGTGCCCTGGTCAAGCATCCGCCGCTGCTCATCCTGGACGAACCCCTGCAGGGACTGGATCCCCTCAACCGTCACCTGGTGCGGGAGATGGTAGCGCGCCTCGTGGGCGAGGGAACCCAGCTGTTGTTCGTTTCCCATCATGCCGATGATGCGCCCCCCGGTCTGACCCACAGGCTGAGCTTCGTGCCAAGGGAGGGGGAAGGATACGACTATCTGCAGGAGCGTCTGGGGAGCTGAGCCGTCCGGGCGGCATGGTCAGAGAGGGGCCGGTTCGGCGAGGAGCGGCGGCATCCCTAGCAGCGTCCACCACAGCCCGAAGAAGAGCATGATCCCCAGCCAGAGCTAGGCCAGATAGTGACGGGTGGCGGCCATCCCCGTCACAGTCACCATGAATGCCGCCCCGAAGGCGATGAGGGCGAACAGAAAGGGCGCCATATTGTCTATCATGGCGGTCATTTCACCAGGGAGAGGATCTGGCGAAATGCCGGATGGCGGCAGTCCCCCATCAGCTCATAGAGGCACATCTCCACCGAGGTGAGGGCGGCGCCCCGGGCCGCCAGCTGAGCGATGGCGAGATCCCGGTTGGCAAGGGTGCGAGACGACACCGCATCCACCACCAGCGAGACCCGGGCGCCGCTGGCCAGAAGTCCCAGCACGCTCTGGTAGACGCAGATATGGGTCTCGATGCCACATACCAGCCAATGCTCTACCC
Source organism: Aeromonas sp. s4 (assembly GCF_040907855.1). Lineage (NCBI taxonomy): Bacteria > Pseudomonadati > Pseudomonadota > Gammaproteobacteria > Aeromonadales > Aeromonadaceae > Aeromonas > Aeromonas sp. s4. Next base: position 12,422 of record NZ_JBFOCP010000036.1, read on the forward strand.
CGCTTTCGGCCAGCGCGGTCGCCACAGTGGGCTCCCCCAGGGCGCCGAAGCTGTATTTGGGCAGCACAAGATCGCCTGCCTGCAGCGATTGCAATTCGGGCACGGTGGCACCGAGCTTGTCCGGGTTCTGCTCCAGCCAGACAACCGGCAGCCCCAGCACCCTGGCCCCTTGCACCAGCCTGGCGGTATTGGCAATCAGGGCGTCGCTCTCCTCGACCAGGCGGGCCAGCTTGCCCTGAATATCGACCACCAGCAGGCCTGGGTGATGGTGTTTCTGCATTTTTTGTCTCCTTTCTCCGTTGCGGATGAGATACAGCGCCATCCTGGGAGCCATTCTCGCGTACATCTTGATACAAATTGTGAGCTGACCGACGGCGTGGCGGGCACTAGGATGCCCGTCATGGAGCCCGTTTTCTCAGTTGTGGTGTGCATGACAAGGGGCGACGCATCAACCCGCTACTGCGTAGTTGGACGATTTTCCATTAACGATGAGAAGTACCATGAAGAAGATAATCCTGTTCGTCTCCCTGGCTGGCCTTTTGGCCGGTTGCGCCAGCCCGGCACAACGCATGGCGGAATGCCAGGCGCAAGGGATCAGCAAGGACGCCTGCTACCAGGCCGAGCAAAACCGCCAGGCGTCCATCATGAACGCCGCCGAGAAGCAGGCCTTGGAGAACGCCAGCAAGGCGGTCAAATAATCTAACCCGACTCATTACGTGTACTTCTCAGGCCCTGGATTCACCGAATGCAGGGCCTTTTGCTGGGTGGCACAGTGCTGCGATGTGTTTGCGGCGTGTGAGGACTCAATGTAGGTCATCGCCTCGATGTTGCTGCCATCGGGATCGCCCAGGAAGGCGGCGTAGTAATTGGGGGCATAGTGGGGACGCAGTCCCGGCAACCCATTGCAGGCAAAGCCTGCCTTGATCCCCGCGTGATGGAACGCATCCACCTGTGTCGCGTCGTCGGCCCTGAATGCGAGATGGCAGGAGGCGCCCTGCTGCCCCCGCTCAATCAGGAAGCCCACGTGATCGCGGCCCATCAGGCCAAAACCGGCCGCCGTCTCATCAGACCATTTGAGTTCTATCAAAAGAGGAGCCAGCACGGTGGCGTAGAAATGCTGACAGGAGTCAAAACGCACCACCTTGATTTCAACATGATCGAACACGGTGACTCCTTGTGTTGTCTGGGTGTAGAGCAGCCCATCAGGCCCTCATTGGAACTTGTGTAAATGGGTATCGAATGACCACAATAAGCCAGTTTGACGCCAGGCAGGGAGAGGGCAAGGCGCATAACTGCGCGCTCTGTCAAAGATTTTTCATCCAGTTGCGGGATGCGCTTTGCTTCGTGCTGGCCAAGCTTGCCCGGCTTTGTTGCTTGGCGAAGGCTACGAGCTCTGTTATGGTGTGCTCAGTTAGCCGTTTGGATGGCTAGATGGTTGTGCGCTGACTGCATGTTTGCGCCCCCGACCGCTCACCGTTTTGATGATCATGTTGACAGGGAGTTTTTATGCAACGTCGTTCCTTCTTCACCCTTTCCGCCCTGGCGTTGCTCGCCAGCAGCCTGCCGCTGTCCGCCTTTGCCATCGATGAGGCGAAGAAAGAGATCGTCATCGGCACCACGGTTGGCGACTTTGCCGACATGGTGACCGACTCTATCAAGCCGCAGCTCGAAGCCAAGGGCTACAAGGTCAAACTGGTGGAGTTCACCGATTACGTGACCCCCAATATCGCCCTGGCGGACGGGTCGCTTGACGTTAACTGCTTCCAGCACAAGCCCTATCTGGAGAGCTTCGCCAAAGACCGGGGTCTCTCTCTGGCGCCCATCACCCAGGTGCCGACCGGCCCCATGGGGCTCTACGCCGGCAAGCTGGGGGATCTGAAGGCGGTGAAAGAGGGAAGCACGGTCGCCATCCCGAACGATCCCACCAACCAGGCGCGGGCACTGCTGATGTTGCAGGATCTGGGCTGGCTGAGCCTCAAGGAGGGGATCAATCCTCTCAAGGCGAGCGAGTTCGACGTGGTGAAGAACCCCCACAACCTCAAGCTGGTGCTGCTGGAAGCGGCGCAGCTGCCGCGCTCTCGTGAGGATGTGGACTTCTCCGTCATCAACGGCAACTTTGCCGCCTCAAGCGGGATCCCGTTCAGCTCCGGCCTTTTCCTCGAGCGCAGCTATGACTTCATCAACTGGGTGGTGGTAAAGAGCGCCGATGCGGGCAAGCCGTTCGCCAAGGATGTGGCGGCTGCCTACAACTCCCCCGAATTCAAGGCTTATGCCGCCAAGCGCTTCGTCGGCTACAAGTATCCCGAGGGCTGGCAGCAGAAGGGGTGAGTGGCGTACAAGCGATAAAAACGGGCACCAAGGTGCCCGTTTTTTATTGGACGTCAGTAGTGGCGCAACCACCAGCGGGCGGCCAGGAGGGCGGTAAGGCTGCCAAGCAGGGCGCTTGCCAGCACATCCAGGGGCCAGTGCATGCCGATAAGGGTGCGCGAGAGGCCGATCCCGATGGCCCAGAGTGGCAGCAGCCAGGCCCCGGCGGGTGCCCGGGCCAGCCAGATCAGGCCGAAGAACTGGGCGAGGCTCATGGCGGCGATGCTGTGACCGGAGGGAAAGGCGTAGTTGACCTCTGCCTGCCAGTGCTGACCGAGCCAGGCGGGCAGCGCCAGCAACTGGGTCGCGGCGTGGACCTGTTCACTGCGAAGGGCCTGGCTTCCCCCATAGAACTGGCGGATGGCGGGGATCAGCTCCTGGCTCTCCAGCCAGATGAGGTAGGGCCTGGGCTCCTCGGTCAGCAGCTTGATGAGGCTCTTGATGACCCAGTCGCTCGCCAGCACGGCAAAGAGGGCGCCAGCCAGCGCCAACAGGGCGCAACCGTCCAGCGTCAGCTTGTGTCTTGTGAGCAGCAGCAGGGCGGCAATGGTGAAGACCAGTCCCGGCAAGTCCACCATGCGGGTGAGGGCATAGGGCCACCATAGCCAGCCCGATTGCAGGGCCTGGGTCATGAACGGCTGCCAGGGCAGGCAGACGAGCAGCAGCAGGGGGAGGAGCAGGAGGGCATTGAAATGAAGCACCTTGCGGCGTGGCAACGAAGAGGAGTGAGTCGGCATCAAGGGGTCCGGTTCGGTGGCGCGAGCGGCTAAAAAGAGGCGTCATTGTGCCAGTCAGGTTGCTCTGGTCAAGGCGAAGGGGGCGAGGGCAACAGGCTGTTACATATGATGCTGCCGGGCATCGTGCCCGCACCTGAGGCCGGGAGGCGGAAAGATGGCCGCAGAGCGGTCTGCCAACAAGCCTCTGAAAATCCGTCGCGTTTGGGCTAGAATGGCGCGCCTGTGGCCCTTGTGGACGAGATGCGTGCCGATGAAGATCGTCGTTGATGAAAATATGCCCCATGCGGTGGAGCTGTTTGCGGAATTTGGTGAAGTGGTTCCCCTGCCGGGACGAGAAATAAAGGCCGCGGATCTGCAAGAGGTGGATGTGCTGCTGGTGCGCTCCGTGACCCGGGTCAACGAAGCGCTCCTGGCAAGTTGCCCCAGGCTGGGGTTTGTCGGCACGGCCACCATCGGCACGGATCACATCGATCAGGGGCTGCTGGCGGCGCGGGGCATCCCCTTCTTCAGCGCCCCCGGCTGCAACAAGGTGTCGGTGGGGGACTATGTGCTCTCCGCCCTGCTGGTTCTGGCGGAACGCCATGAGCTGACCTTGAGCGAGATGAGCCTCGCCGTCATCGGCGCTGGCAACACCGGCGAGAGCGTGGCCGGCAAGGCCGAGGCGCTCGGGATGAAGGTGCTGCGCTGCGACCCGCCCCTGGCCCGTAGCGGCGCCGCTGGCGACTTCGTGGATTACCGCACTGCCCTGGATGCCGACATCGTCAGCTTCCATGTCCCCTATCTTCGTGAAGGGGATGAGGCCACCTTCCACCTGCTGGGAGCCGAGGAGATCGCCGAGCGTCCGGCCGGGCAGATCCTCATCAACGCATCCCGCGGCGAGGTGTGGGACAACCGTGCCCTGCTTGTCCGCCAGCAGGGACCCCATCCCCTGCGACTGGTGATGGACGTGTGGGAAGGAGAGCCGGAGCCCCTCAATGAACTGGTGCCCCATACCGAGCTGGCCACCCCGCACATCGCCGGTTACAGCCTGGAAGGCAAGGCCCGTGGCACCTGGATGCTCTATGAGGCGCTGTGCCGGCAACTGGGGCGCACCCCGCGCCAGGATCTGCAATCCCTGCTGCCTGCCCCCGAGGTGCGCGAGCTGACGCCGGGGCAGCCGGCGGATCAGGCGCTCATCAAGCAGCTTGTCCACCTTGTTTATGACGTGCGCCGTGACGACGCCCGTTTTCGCAACCGGATCGGGCTGCCCGGCAGCTTCGATGAGCAGCGCAAGCGCTACCCCGAGCGGCGCGAATTGGGCGCCTTGCAACTGAAAGGGCCCTTCGCCGACGACAGACTGGCCCGACTGGGCTTTGCCGTCTCGAAGCAATAAACCCGATTTCAACAAGGGGAGGGGCTTGCCCAGGCGGCGCTTCCCCCCGGCCCGGCATCATGGCGGGCCTGTCATCAAACCGATACGCGTGCCAGCCGGGGCCCTCATGCCCGGCCCCGACGGGCCGCATCACAGGAGAACAGATCAGTGAGTCAGCAATTCAACGTAGCGGTATTGGGTGCCAGCGGCGCCGTGGGTCAGGCCATGATCGAGATCCTGGAGGAGCGCGCCTTCCCGGTAGCGACCCTCTATCCGCTCGCCTCCAGTCGCAGCGCTGGGGACACGGTGCGTTTTGGCGGCAAGAACGTCGACATCCTTGATGTGGAGGCCTTTGACTGGAGCCAGGTGGAGATCGCACTCTTCTCCGCCGGTGCCGAGGTCTCGGCCAAATGGGCGCCCATCGCCGCCGAGCACGGCTGTATCGTCATCGACAACACCTCCTGCTTCCGCTACGACGAGGACATCCCCCTGGTCATTCCGGAAGTGAACCCGGACGCGCTGGCCGATTTTCGCAACCGTAACATCATCGCCAACCCCAACTGCTCCACCATCCAGATGCTGGTGGCGCTCAAGCCCCTGCACGACGAGGTAGGCATCAGTCGCATCAACGTGGCGACCTACCAGTCCGTCTCCGGCTCCGGCAAGGAAGGGGTGAGCGAGCTGGCGGGCCAGACCGCCCACCTGCTCAACGGCCGTCCGGTGGAGCCGAGCCTCTATCCGCAGCAGATCGCCTTCAACCTGATCCCGCAGATCGATGCCTTCACCGACAACGGCTACACCCGAGAAGAGATGAAGATGGTGTGGGAGACCCAGAAGATCCTGGGGGATGCCAGCATCGCCGTGAACCCCACCTGCGTGCGGGTACCGGTCTTCTACGGTCACGCCGAGGCGGTCCATGTGGAGCTGCACCAGCCGCTGGACGCCGAGCAGGTCAAGGAGCTGCTGCGCAATGCCCCGGGCGTCACCCTGTTTGATGATGAAGGGGACTACCCGACCCCGGTGCGCGATGCCACCGGCCAGGATGATGTGATGGTCGGGCGGGTGCGCCAGGATATTTCTCATCCGAGTGGTATCAATATGTGGATCGTGGCCGATAACGTTCGTAAGGGCGCGGCGACCAACAGCGTGCAGATTGCCGAACTGCTGGTACGCGACTACCTCTGAGGCCGGATGTCGGCCCCGGGCGGGGAGGGAACCCCGCCTTGATGTGGGCGCCCTGGGCCCGGGATGTGACCGGGAACCCACTCTCCGGTTTTTGGAATACCGTGTGATATCAGTGGACTAGGTTTTTTTCTACACTCTGGTTCGCGTCTGGGGCTGCTTTCTGGTCGCCGCCGGGCGCGAAATATGTCGGATCGCTGGCTTGAGACCGGCGCCTGATTTATATTGAGCCGATTGTTTTGGGGTAACTATCCAGATTTTTCAATGTGATAGGGCCGTCATACGAAGGAACGAATATGGGACATTCCCGCATAACGCTGGCAACGCTACTCGCATTGGGGCTTCTGGGCACGGTTCAGGCCGAAGAGGGGGCGCGAGAACCCTTCTTTGTCGAACTCAAGGGACCGGATGGCTCACCGCCCCCCGCGGTGCAACCAGAGCCCCGGGCCCAGCCCGTGGCGCCCGTCACCCTGCCCAGAGCCGAGCCCATCGTGCGTCAGGTGCCTGCTGCGTCGGCTGGCAGTTATGGTCCCGTGCGTCCCACCGATACCCTCTGGAGTCTGGCGAGCAAGCATCGCCCGTCCAACCGGGTAAGCGTCTACCAGACCATGGTGGCCATCTATGACAAGAACCCCCGAAGCTTCGCAGACGGCAACATCAACCATATTCTGGTGGGTTCCCACATCCTGCTGCCCACCGCCGCAGAGGCGGGGCGCATCACGGATGCCGAAGCACGCCGTCGCTTCAACAGCGACAACGCGAGCTGGAAGGGGCTGAGCCCCAAATACCTGGCCAACAAGCAATCCCACGTCGCCCAGCCGGTGGCGAGCAAGCCTGCTCCGGCCAAGCCGGCTGTGGTGGCCAAGAGCACACCGTCCAAGGCGGCGCCGATCCCGGCGGCACCCAAGGCGACGGCTCCAGCTCCCGAGGTGAAGGAGACCGCCAAGGCGGCTGTCTCCACCCCCGTGGTGGTGAGCGCTGCTGCGAGCAGCGCCGCCAGCACGGCGCCGGCGCCCCTGCCCGCCACTGCGGTGGGCAAACCCTCTACCGAGATGGCGCTGGCCCTGGAAGATGCCAACGCCCAGCTCGGCCAGGTCACCGAGATGAACCACAGGCTCAAGCTGCGTCTGCAAGCCCTGACCGAAGAGGTGGAGACCCTCAAGGCCCAGTTGCAGGATCAGACCGCCCTGCAAAAAGAGGTGGCGGAACTCAAGGCCAATCCGACGCCTCCCGTGGTGGCGCCGGTGCCCAAACAGAGCTGGCTGATGGAGCTGCTCTCTTCGCCGCTCAATCTCGCCATGATCATCCTGCTGCCGGTACTCCTGGTGCTTGCCCTGGTCACGCTCTGGCTGCGTGCTCGTGCCCGCCGCGAGCTGGAAGAGCAGGAGAAGAGCCTCTCCGAGTCGACCTCCATGGTCATGGGAGACGAGAACAGCGAGTTTGATCAGCTGATGACGGTGGGCATCGCGGATGACGAGCCCCTCCATGGCATGCCGGATCTCAACGAGCCGGAAGTGAGCAGGAAGCAAGATGGCGCCAGTGCTGCCGCCGATGTCATCTTCCGGGATGACGAGACGGCGCTCTCCGCTTTTGATGTGGAGCCTGCGGTGACGACGGCGAACCGGGATCCGGATCTGGTGCCCGAGCTGGATCTGGCCCACGAGGGGGACTTCGATCTGCCCGTGGTGCCGGAACTCGATCTCTCCGACGAGCCCACCTCCTCTGCTCGTGGTCATGACGAGATCATGACCGAGGAGGAGCTGCAGGCCGCCCTGTTTGCCGAGCTGGACGCGGATCTGGAAGCGGATCTGGCCCAGGCCCAGGAGGAGAGCCGCAGCCAGCGTGACGAGACACTGGCCAACTTCGATCTGAGCGATCTAGAGACCGGGTTTGGCGAGCCGACCGACGATGAGCTTGCCGCCAAGGCGCCGCACATCGACGAGACGGGGTTTGGCAAGGACGATGTGGACGACATGCTGGCCGAGCTCGGGCTGGAGCCCACCAAGCCGACGGCGTCCGAGTGGGATCCCAGCGAGCTGGCCCTGGCGGATTTCGAGGATGCCTTCGCCGAGGTGGAGTCCCATCAGGGGGAGGTGAAACCCCGCGAGCAGGTGCAAGACAGCGACTTCGTTGAAATCGACAAGCTGCTGGCCGATGCCGATGCCAGCAGCACGGAGCAGGAACCCTATCAGGGCTTCTCCCTGGATGTGGGGCTGGACGGTTTCCCCGAGGTGCTGCCGGAGTCCAACGGCTTTGATGTGGATGCCGATGACGGCGGGGTGGGGGCCAAGCTGGATCTGGCCCGGGCCTACCTCGAGATCGACGACAAGGAGAGCGCCCGCGAGCTGCTGGAAGAGGCGGTGGCCCAGGGCAGCGAGCACCAGCGCAGCGAGGCGCAGAAGCTGCTCAAGCGTCTGGGCTAGGCAGGCCCTTGTCATCCATGCACCAGAGAGGGCAGCCCGCGGGCTGCCCTCTCTCTTTGGGGGCCCCGCACCGCGGCCTCGCCCGGTCTGGGACTTTTGAGCCCGAGCGCGTATAATCCGCCCCGTTTCTTTCACTGCATCCTTTCATCAGAAGACACCGTTACCCATGCGAATTGCCCTTGGTATTGAATATGACGGCAGCCGGTACTTCGGCTGGCAGCGCCAGCGCGAAGTGATCAGCGTTCAGGAGGAGCTGGAAAAAGCCCTCAGCCGCATCGCCAACCACCCCGTCTCCATCCAGTGTGCCGGTCGCACCGATGCGGGGGTGCATGCCACCGGCCAGGTGATCCACTTCGATACCGAGTCGAACCGCGCAGAAGGCGCCTGGACCCTGGGGCTCAACTCCAACCTGCCCCCTGACATCGCCGTGCGCTGGGTCAGGGAGGTGGACGAGCATTTCCATGCCCGCTTCAGCGCCACCGCCCGTCGCTACCGTTACGTCATCTACAACCACAACTACCGCCCGGCGATCCTGGGCCAAGGCGTAAGCCACTACCACGAGGCCATCGATGCGACGCTGATGCACCAGGCCGGCCAGAGCCTGCTGGGGGAGCATGACTTCAGCACCTTCCGGGCTGTCGCCTGTCAGTCCAACACCCCCTGGCGCAATGTGACCCACCTGTGTGTCAGCCGTTCCGGCCCCTACATCGTGCTCGACATCAAGGCCAACGCCTTCCTGCATCACATGGTGCGCAACATCACCGGCTCCCTGCTGCTGGTGGGGCAGGGGCTTCAACCGGTGGAGTGGATTGCCGAGGTGCTGGCGGCGAAGGATCGCAACCTGGCGGGCCCGACCGCCAAGGCGGGCGGCCTCTATCTGGTGGATGTGGATTACCCGGCCGAATTCGGGTTGCCCCGGCCGCCCCTCGGCCCGCTGTGGCTGCCGGACTCGGCACCGGGTACGACCAGTTTTTAGTAACTGGGCCCGAAAATTTGTGGTTTAATGATCCGTCGTTTATTGCCATCGAGCCGTTAAGTCATTGAACAATCAAGGCTCGATGTGTTTTGTCAGGCACAAATGCATTAAGGAATTCCATGAGCTGGCTTGAGAAGATCCTTCCCAAGAGCAAGATCACCACACCGCGTCGTCACAACATTCCGGAAGGGGTGTGGACCAAGTGTACCGCTTGCGAACAGGTGCTCTACCGGGCAGAGCTGGAGCGCAATCTCGAAGTGTGCCCCAAGTGTGACCATCATATGCGCATCAGCGCACGTGCCCGTCTCGAGAGCTTCCTCGACGCCGAGGGACGCAGCGAAGTCGCGGCCGAGCTGGAGCCGCAAGACATCCTGAAATTCAAGGATTCCAAGCGCTACAAGGATCGTTTGTCTGCCGCCCAGAAAGAGACGGGCGAGAAGGATGCGCTGGTGGTGATGAAGGGGACCCTCAAGGGGGTACCGGTCGTCGCCTGTTCATTCGAGTTCTCCTTCATCGGGGGCTCCATGTCCTCTGTGGTCGGTGCCCGCTTCGTGCGCGCCGTCGAGGAGAGCATCAAGGAAGGCCGCGGCCTGGTCTGCTTCTCCACCTCCGGTGGTGCGCGGATGCAGGAAGCCCTGTTCTCCCTGATGCAGATGGCGAAGACCAGTGCGGCCCTAGATCGCCTCACCAAGGCGGGCCTGCCCTTCATCTCCGTGCTGACCGACCCCACCATGGGTGGCGTCTCCGCGAGTCTGGCCATGCTGGGTGACATCAACGTAGGCGAACCCAAGGCGCTGATCGGCTTTGCCGGCCCCCGCGTCATCGAGCAGACCGTGCGCGAGAAACTGCCGGAAGGCTTCCAGCGCTCCGAGTTCCTGCTGGAGAAGGGCGCCATCGATCTCATCATCGACAGGCGCGAAATGCGCAACCGTCTGGCCGGTCTGCTGGCCAAGCTGATGAACACTCAGGTCATCGAAGACTGAAGATGAGTTCACACATGCAACAATCCCAAAGCCGGTCGCTGGTCGACTGGCTTTCTTATTTGGAACAGATCCACCCGGCCAACATCGACATGGGGCTGGAGCGGGTCGGCACGGTTGCCCGCCGCATGGGCCTCACCGAACTGCCGTTCAAGGTGATCACGGTGGCGGGCACCAACGGCAAGGGCTCCTCCTGCGCCATGGCGGCCAGCATCCTGATGGCCGCCGGCTACCGGGTCGGTGTCTACTCCTCCCCCCATCTGCTGCGCTTTACCGAGCGGGTGCGCGTCAATGGCCAGGAGCTGGCCGATGGCGATCACTGCGCGGCCTTTGCCGAGGTGGAAGCCGCCCGGGGCGACATCGCCCTCACCTTCTTCGAGTTCGCCACCCTGGCGGGTCTGTGGCTGTTTCGCCGCGCCGCGCCCGATGTGCTCTTGCTGGAAGTGGGGCTGGGGGGGCGGCTCGATGCCACCAATGTGGTGGAATCGGACGTCGCCCTGATCACCTCCATTGCCCTGGATCACTGCGACTGGCTCGGGGATACCCGGGAGGCGGTGGCGGTGGAGAAGGCTGGCGTCTATCGCAAAGGTAAACCCGCCATCAGCGGGGAGCCCAATCCGCCGTCGACCATTGCAAGCGAAGCGGCGCGCCTCGGCGCCTGCCTGCGTCAGGTCGGCATCGATTTTCGTGGTGACGAGCATGAAGGTGACTGGGATTATCACGGCCTGCACCACTGGTCGGGATTGCCCAAACCGGCCCTGCCGCTGATGAATGCGGTCACCGTGCTGGCGGCGCTGGAGTCCCTCGGTCTGCCATTGGCGGAGTCCGCCATCCGCGACGGCCTGGCCAATGCCCGCCTTGCTGGCCGGATGCAGCAGTTGCAAACCTCGCCGCTGGTCATCGTCGACGTGGCCCACAATCCCCACTCTGCCGCCTATCTCGCCAGCCAGTTGCGCCAGCTCCCCGGCAAGGGCAAGCGCCGCGCCGTGGTTGGCATGCTCAAGGACAAGGACATGGCGGGGTCGCTGGCCGAGCTTGACGGTCTGATTGACGAGTGGTTCCTGGCAAGCCTCCACGGCCCGCGCGCGGCCACGGCCGACCAGTTGGCGACGGCCCTTGGCAGCGGCCGGGGCGCGGCGCTCACCTTTGCCAGCGTGGGGGATGCCTACGGCGCCGCCTTGGCCGCATCGAGTCCTGACGATATGGTCATTGTGTTCGGCTCGTTTTACACTGTCGCCGACGTGCTGGCTCTGGGCGCGGTCTGAGCCGTTCGCTCCCCTGGCTCCGTCATCGTGACGACGGGCCGGGTTTTGCACTGGATAATCCCCTTTCAGGCCAAGTGGGTGGCGAGGGACCCGGCTTCGCCAGCCGGCGTGAGGGGAGGCGTTCTTTGCGAAGTGTGCAAGATTGCAATGGATCCTAAGTAACATGGGTGGAAATTAACTTGGCTTCGAAGTTTCAAAACAGATTGGTGGGGACCGTCATCCTGGTCGCCCTGGTGGTCATCTTTCTGCCGGACCTGATGGACGGCAACAAGCTGGAGCAGAAGGACGAGGCCTTCGCCAAGATCCCCCTGCGTCCGGAGCTCGAGCCCGCCAAACCTGCGCTTCAGGTCTCGGCGGCGAGCACCCTGCCGGCCGAGCATCTGGCGAGTCAGCAGCAGGCCTCTGCCGCGACCCAGTGGCAGGTAGAGGAGATTGGCGATACCGTGACCCTGGCCAATCAGGGGGGAGCCAATCCAGCGGGAGCCAGTCAGGTTCCCATCACCCAGCAGCAGCCGGTACAGCAACCCAAGCCCCAGCCCAAACCCGAGCCCAAGCCGGAAGTGATCGCCAAGAAACCGGTGGAGCAGCCCAAACCCAAGCCGGTGCCAACCAAGCCGGTAGAGGTGCAAAAACCGGTGGAGGCCAAGCCACAGGCGGGCCAGATCAAGACCATGGATGATCTCATCGCGAGCAAGATGGCCCAGCCGACTACGGCACCGGCAGCAGCAGCCCCGGCTCAGGGGAGCTGGATACTGCAGCTCGGCGCCTTCAAGAATGCAGACAGCGTCAATGCCCTGGTGAGCAAGCTGAGGGCGGCGGGCTACTCGGCCCAGACGTCGCCGAGAACCCCAGTGCAGGGGCAGATCAACCGGGTCTTCATCGGGCCGGATGTCTCCAAGGCTAAGTTGCAGGGCATGCAGAGCCGGATCAGCCAGATGACGGGCTTGAGCGGCTCCGTGGTGGCCTACAACCCCTGACAGGACGATGAAATGAAAAGACCGCGCCTCATGGCAACATGGGCGCGGTCTTTTTTTGTGTCCAACACGGTTGAGGCTGTGTGGCTATCGGGTTGCCGAGGAGGCCTAGATGCACTTCACCGGCTTGGGGAGGCCTGCGATCTTGGTGGCCTGCTTGGCGGGGCCTTCCGGGAACAACTTGTAGAGGTAGCGGCTGTTGCCCTTCTCCGGGCCATACTGCTTTTCCATTGCCTTGACCAGGGCGCGGATGGCGGGGGAGGTGTTGAACTCCAGATAGAAGGCCCGTACGAAACGCACCACTTCCCAGTGGGGATCCTCCAGCACTATCCCCTCTTTCTCGGCCAGCACCAGGGCCAGCGCCTCGCTCCATTGCTCGCTGTGGCGCAGATAGCCCTGGGCATCGGTCTTGATGAGTTGGCCGTTGAACTGCAAATGATGTGGCTCGGACATGACGCTTCCTCGAAAAGGCTATCTCAATGGGGCGGGCATGGTAGCGCCTTGCGTCCCGTCCGGCAACCGGGGCAGAGCTTGGCGCCTGCCTCGGGCGGGACAGGCCCGGCGGCTATGTCCGGCTAGGTTCGCCCTGACCTGTCAGCAGCTGGCCGTCGTTGGCCAGCATCAGCAGCTCGTCTGCCAACTGGCTGATGAGGGTGAGCTGCTGGCTCAGCATCAGCTGCTCCTCGCTGCTCTCCGGAGCGATGGCCGGACAGGCTCCCGCGAGCGGCGTCGGCATCTCCCCCGCCAGGTGACCGGCGGCCTGCTCCAGGGTCTGGCTGATGTGGCGGCTTATCTCCCCCAGCCCCTCGATGGGCTCGAGTTTGTCGCGATGGGCCCCAAGCGCCGAGATATAGGAGAGCAGGGCATGGTTGCGCCAGGTGAGAGTGAAGCAGAGATCCAGGAAGCGGCGGCGCTTGCTCGGCTCCACCAGCATGCTCTGCCAGGCCATGGCCAGCTCGCTGTCGGCGAGGTGGGCACACTTGCGGGCCACCCGGTAGTCCAGGGATTCATCCCGTTGGCGATGCAGGCTGGCGAGTACCGCCGAAAGGTACTTCGCATTGGCGGACAGGGAGTTGGCGATAAGGGTCGGCAACCGCTTGTATTGCCAGTCGGGCCAGAGCCAGGCCACCAGGGCGTAGGAGAGCAGGCAGCCGAGCAGGGTATCTAGCAGGCGGGGTCCGAGGATGGCGAAGCCGATGCCATCCAGCAGGTTGAACGCCATCAGCACGTAGAGGGTGATGAAGCAGACGGCGGCGCTGTAGTTGCTGCGCACCTGGGTGAAAAACAGGAAGGCGGCAAGCCCCATGATCCCCAGTTGCAGGTGCAGCTCGGGGAAGAACCAGAGCACGGGCACGCCGATGAGGATACCGGCAAAGGTGCCGAGCATCCGCTGCACCAGGCGACGGCGGGTGGCGCTGTAGCTCGGCTGGCAGACGAACAATACGGTGAGCAGGATCCAGTACCCCTTGTCCAGGTGAAACGCCTGCAGAATGCCATAGCCCACTACCAGCCCGAGGGAGAGCCGCAGGGCATGGCGAAACACCATGGAGTTCGGGGTCAGGTGCTGCCTGAGCAATGCCAGCAAGGGCAGGGCGACCGGCCGTGCCAGGGGAGGCAGGCTGGTGGGCGGCGCGGCGGGGTTTTGCAGCTCTTCGGCGCTTTGCAGCAACTGGTTGATGCTGGCCAGGTTGCGACGCAGGAACTTCATCGGTGTCAGCAGGGTCTTGGGGTAGTGCTGCTTGAGGTGGGTGAACTCCAGCTGATCGCCGAGGGCCTCCAGGGTCCAGTGAATGCGTTTGTGGTGGGTGTAGGGTTTGTGCACCAGGATGGCGTAGCCAAGCTGCTGACAGGCGTCGGCAAGCTGTGACAGCACCTCCTGGAAGCCGTCGAGGACGATGCCCTGCTTGAGCTCCGCTTCCAGCTTGCTGTAGGGGTAGTGGCTGGAGGTGGCCCGCTCCTGGATCTCCAGGGCAAGCAGGTAGAGGCGCAGCAGGCCCGCGAGCTCGGGGGCAACCCCGTGGCGGCCGGGGGCATGAAGACGGGCATTGAGCGCCGTCTTGGCCTGGTTCAGGGCATTGACCAGGTTGATGTTGAGCTGGGCCAGATTGTGGCGGATGGCCTGGGCGCCGTGTTCGTCGGCCGGGAAGAAGCGGGATTTCTCCTGCAAGTAGCGGGCGAGGGCGAAGTAGCTCTGGGCCAGTTGCTCGTGCAGGGTCTTGTAGGGCAGCAGCCAGAGCCAGACCAGGGACACCAGGCCGTACCAGAGGGCCCCGGCGCACAGGGCCAGCGGCTGATAGAAGAGATCCGGCGCCTTGGCTGCCCCCAGCATGGTGTAGATGGCAATCAGCAGGGAACCAAAGCTGATGGTGGCGTAGCGCTGGCCGAGGGCACCCACCATGACGAAGATAAAGGTGGAGCCCGCGAGCCCGATGGCAAAGAGCCAGGGGGTGGGGAAGAGATACTGCACGCACAATGAGGCGAACAGGAAGCAGAGCAGGGTCATGGCGAGGTTCTTGACCCGGCCCCAGAGGCTGTCGTCGGTCTCGGCGATGGCGCCGGCCACCACCCCGAGGGAGAGCAGCACGGTGAGCTGGATGTCACCGGTTGCCAGCGCGAAGGCGAGCAGCCCCGCGATGGCGAGCAGGACCTTGAGGGCGAAATAGATGTGGCTGTCTGTCAGCAGCCGGCGCAGCAGGCCGGAGAAATCCATCGGCATGCTAGGAACCACCCTTGAACGAGGTGAAATCGATGTGGCTGTCGGTCAGCAGACGGCGCAATAAACCTGAGAAGTCCATGGGCATGGGATGAAGGCAACCCTTGAGCGAAACGAAAGCGACAGCATAACCTGTCGATAACGAAACGGCCCTGATTTGGATCAGGGCCACTTCGCTTCATATCCTTGATTTGCAACTTATCCTGACAGAAATGGGCGCCAATAAAAACCCCGCCGAAGCGGGGTCTTGTGCATCTTAAGCATCCATCAGTTGCGGTTGCCGCCAAGCAGGCTCAGCAGGCTCAGGAAGATGTTGTAGATGGAGACATACAGAGTGACGGTGGCAGAGATGTAGTTGGTCTCGCCGCCGCGCACGATCTGCTGGGTGGTCAGCAGGATGGCGCCGGAGGAGAAGAGCATGAACATGGCGGACAGGGCCAGGCTCAGGGCGCTCATCTGCAGGAAGATGTTGGCGACCATGGCTACCAGCAGTACCCAGAACCCGACGAACAGCATGCCGCCGAGGAAGGAGAGATCCCGCTTGGTGGTCAGGGCATAGGCAGACAGGCCGAAGAAGGTGAGCGCAGTACCGCCCAGCGCCGTCATCACGATCTCGCCGCCGCCATTGTTCATGTACATGTTGATGATGGGGCCGAGGCTATAGCCCAGCAGGCCGGTCAGGGCGAAGGTGAACACCAGCCCCATGCCGTTGTCACGGTTCTTCTCGGTCAGGAACATCAGGCCGTAGACACCGATGAGGAACACGGCCCAGTGCAGGGGCGGCATGTTCATGACGGTTGCTACCCCGGCTACCACGGCTGAGAAGCCAAGAGTGAGGGAGAGCAGCATGTAGGTGTTGCGCAGCACCTTGTTGGTGTCGCGCACGGCACCCTGGGTGCCAGTGTAGATAGAACGGGTATCCATCTTGATGTCCTCTTGATTTCCGGGGTGAAGCGACCAAGTGTGCTTCGTTAACGCATTGTATGCACTGAATGTGTGGATGACGAGCGCTGATTTCAAGCGCCACCCCACCTGCGTGGTGCCTACTATCCCAGAGCAAAGATGTATTGCGCATGAACAAGGAGGCTCAAGGCGTTGCAGAGGGCGCCTGCTCCTGCTCTTTCCCCTGTCTGGCAATCCGCGTCGGCGAGAAGCCGAACTGCTTTCTAAACGCCGTGATGAAATTGGCCACATGGTCATAGCCGGCGTGGGCGGCGGCCCCTTGCAGAGAGAGGCTGCGCGCCTCCAGCCTGGCCCGCGCTTCCTGCAGCTTTCGCTGGCGAAGGTAGCGCTGCAGGCTCATGCCCAGCTCTTTTTTTGCGGCTCGCTGCAAGGTGGAGACGCTCATGCCGAGGGTGGCTGCGATCTCGGTCAGGGTCATCTCGTCCGCTTTTTCATCCCTGAGCAGCATCTTGAGGCGCGTCGGTTGCTCGTTCTGGCGCTGGCAACAGGGGGAGGCGGCCTGCTGGAGGTTGGTCATCAGGCTCTCCCAGACACTGAGGGCAAAGGCCTTGCGCATCAGCATCTCGGAGGCGTTCTGGCTGCTGGTGAGATTGAGCGCTTCCGCAATCTGTCCAAGGGCAGCGGGCAGGGTCCAGTCGACGCGGCTCAGATGGCGGCTGAAGGTCTGTGCGAAAGCCTTGCGATGCGCCTGTGCCAGGTTGTGGGCGAGCCAGGTGTGGTCCAGGGAGAGGACGATGCTGCGGCTGCGCACCTGGGCTTTGGCCGCCCCCTGCACGATGTCGGGCTCGGTATAGAGGATGGCGGTTGCCACTATGGGGTCGGACTCGTGGAAGCGACACCCCTTGAGCCTGTGAGTGGCGCCATAGGTCATCAGGGCCCGGCTCTCGAGGGGAATGGCGATGATCAACTGCGGCGGCAACTCCCGCTCGGTGGCGAAGTCTGCCTTGTGAACGATGTCCTTGTTGTGAAAGCGAAGACCCTCCTGGATCACCAGGTTCTCCACCCTGCCGGTGAAGCGCCCCCGTTGGCGTGCGCTGGTGTCCCTTGCCACTGTGTCAGTCATGTGCAATTTGACCATGTCGAAGAGTGAAATGACCACACCGCAAAACTGCGGCGGAAGATGGAGTGATATATTAGCCCCCGGAAAATTAAATGAAAATGATTATCATCTCTATCTTGGGGTCACTCTTACTATGGTTGTCTTGAAGGATAAAGCGCGAAGCCCGCTGGCTCTGGCCATCTCTGCCGCTCTGGCCGTCACCGTTGCCGCCCCGGCAGGGGCACACACACCGGACATCAAGCCGGACGAAACCCTGGTCGTCTATGGCAATCCACTCTACGGGATGTCGCCGTCGGAGGAGACGGGAGGCTATGGGGTCGACTCGGCCACCGTTGGCACCAAGACGCCGGCGGCCCTCAAAGACATCCCCCAGTCGATCACCGTGTTGACCAACGACTACATCGAGGAGCGCAACTTCGTGGCGGTGGACGATCTGGCCAAGTTCACGCCGGGTCTGCGCACCCTGGTCAACGACAGCGGTCGCTCCTCCATCTTCTCCCGTGGCTATGAGTACGACGAAGTGAACCTCAACGGCCTGCCATCGCCCATGCAGAGCAAGTACGGCACCCTGCCGTCGCTGGCGGCGGTGGATCGGGTGGAGATCATGCGGGGCCCCTCCGGCCTCTTCAACAGCACCAGCGAGCTGGGGGGCGTGATCAACATGGTGCTCAAGCGTCCGACCGACGCCTTCAAGGGCTCGGTCACGGCGCGCTATGGCAGCTGGGACAGGCATTACCTGGAGGCGGACATGGGGGGCGCACTCAACGACGAGGGTTCCCTGCGCGGCCGCGTCGTGGTGGCCAACGCCGACATCAAGAACCAGGTGGACTACAACAACAACGACAACGGTACCTACTACGGCACCCTGGAGTTCGATCTCTCGGATCGCACCCGCCTCTCCGTCTACGCCCTGCACCAGACCAAGGACATCCTGCCCACCAACGGCCTGCCGGCGTACAAGGACGGCTCCCTGCTTGACATCGGCCGCAGCACCTACCTGGGGTCGGCTGAAGACTTCTTCGACGCCGACACCACGGATGTGGGGGCCTCGCTGCAACACGCCTTTGCCAACGGCGGGGTGGGCCAGGTCTCGGCCCGCTACATGGATCACGACATGCGGCTGGAGCAGACCTTCACCAACGGCCCCGTGGACGCGGCGGGCAACACCGGGCTGATGTTCAACGGCCAGGGGAACCAGCAGAAGAACATGGCCTTCGATGCCAACTACAGTCAGATGTTCGATCTGTTGGGGCACAAGAGCGAGTTTGTGCTGGGCTCCGACTACAAGCGCTACGAGTCGGACATTCAGACCTACACCAACCGCAACCTCGGCAAGATCAATGTGTTCGATTTCGACCCGACCCGGGTCGCCAAGCCGGACTACAGCTACACCAAGAATGACCATGAGGAGCAGTCGGAGCTCGGTCTGTATGGCAAGGTGACCTGGCGGCTGATGGAGCCGCTGGCGGTGATCACCGGGGCCCGCGTCTCCTGGTACGATCTGGATGCCGTCAGCACGACCCTGAGTTCCGGAGCCCAGAGTGGCGAGTCCAATGCGTTCAACGGCAAGCTCACCCCCTACGCGGGGGCCGTCTATGACCTGAGCGACGCACACGCCTGGTATGCCAGCTACTCCAAGGTGTTCAAACCCCAGACCAGCCAGGACGAGAGCGGCAACCTGCTCAAGCCCCGGGAGGGCAGCCAGTGGGAAACCGGCATCAAGTCCTCGCTGCGTGACGGCCTGCTCAACACCCGGGCGACCCTCTTCCTGATGAAGGACGACAACATCGCGGCCCAGGCCTACGACGATCAGGGCATTGCCATCACCAACACCTACTGGGCCACCGGCAAGGTGGAGACGCAAGGGGTGGAGCTGGAGGCGAGCGGCTATCTCAGCCAGAACTGGATGGTGATGACCGGCTATACCTTCACCGACATCGAGGAGAAGGCCGGGGATCACAACCCGAAATTCGACACCATCCCCCGTCACGCCCTCTCACTCTGGACCGACTACCACTTGGCCGACTGGGTGCAGGGGCTGCACCTCGGGGCCGGGATGACGGCGGTGAGCGACTACGGCTTCAACCAGAAGGGGGTCGAGACCCATCAGGGGGGCTATGCCCTGTTCGATGCGGCGGTGCGTTACGAGATCAACGACAGGATGCAGGCGACCCTGAACCTCTACAACCTGCTCGACCGGGAGTACTTCTACCGGGTCGGCTCCACCAGCACCTTCAATATGTACGGCGAGCCGGCGAACCTGATGGCAGGCTTCACCTACAAGCTGTAACGACCGACGACAGCAGGGCCTCGGGCCCTGTTGTCGTCTCTGTGCGCCGCCCTACGGGGGATCCCCAAGGCTGGCGACGCAATCCTGGTTCATCCAATGACAAGACTCATCATCCTGCTGCTCACCATGATCACACTCTCTTCTGCCCAGGCAGACATGCTCCACTACGCCCAGCGCTTCACCCACCATTCGGCCCTGCTGGGGGAGACGCGGCAATACAGCGTCTCTCTGCCCCAGGAATATGAGCGCGAGCCCGGGGCTCGGTTCCCCGTGCTCTATCTGCTCGACGGGGAGAAGAGTCTGCTGGAGGTTGTCGGCATCACCCGGGCCCTGCGGGCCGGGCTCAATCCGGCGATTCCCCCCCTCATCATCGTCGCGGTGCACAACACCGACCGGATGCGGGATTACACCCCGAGCCACACCATGACCTTGCCCAATGGGGCACCGGCGGGGCCCGGCTATGCCGTGACGGGGGGCGGGCCCCGGTTCCTGCGCTATCTGAGTGAGGAGCTGCGCCCCCTCATCGAGGAGAGGTTTCGGACCCAGGCGCCGGCCCTGCTGGTGGGCCACTCCCTCGGCGGCCTGCTGGCGCTCGATGCACAGGCGCAAGATAGCGGCCAGTTCCAGGGAGTGATCGCCATCGACGCCAGCCTCTGGTTCGATTACCCCCGCAATTACGAGCGCATCGCGTCGGAGTTGACCGGGCCGCTCAAGCACGCCTCCTCGCTGTTCATGGCGGTGGCCAACAACCCCTTCACCCCGGGATTCGGGCGCTCGGCGTTTCACCGGGATCGCCTGCAGCAGTTTGCGCGGCAGGTAGTGGGGGCACCCGGCGCAAACCTGCACGTCACCAGCCGCTACTTCGAGGAGGAGGATCACCACAGCGTCTACCACCCCGCCGTCTATCAGGGACTCCAGTGGCTGTTTCAGGGCTACCGGCTGGATCTGGCGCCCGGGCACTTCAGCCGACAGGGGGTGATCGCCCGCTTTGATGCCCTGAACCGCCACCTCGGCAGCGCACTGCGCCCGGAGCTGGGGAGCCTGCGGGACATCAGGGAGAAGGCCGCGCGCTGGCCGCAGATGGCGATCTCCGTGGACGAGGCCGATGCCCTGCTGGCCCACTACTACGGGGCGAAGCCGTGAAAAGCCGATATTTTTGCCTGTGTCTGGAATCGTCACAACGGCGCCGGAGACGGGTGTCGGTCCGGCGCCATCCCTGGGTAGACTGCCGAAACGAGGGGCGCCGGGTCGGTGCCCCGACAGAGGGAGTGAGCGATGGCGGTTGCAGGAAAGAGGGGAGGCATGCTGGCTCTGTGGTGCGGCGCACTCCTGATGTCGGGGTGCAGTGGGTTTGCGCCTGCGCCCATTCCCGTCACCTATCTGAGTCAGGATCCGCCCCCAGGCAGGCTGCCCCTTGGGGAGACCGCCTATGTGGATGACGGTCGCTGCCCACCCGGGCAGGTCAAGCGGCTCATCGGCGGGGACGCGAAGCACAATGTGCCAAGAAAGGTGGAGTGTGTGGCAAGACCGCAATGATGATGAGATTTTCACAGCCTGAAACATCCAAGAAAGAGCCCTGAGGCAGTCGCCTTGGGGCTCTTTTCGTCTGGCTGGCCTGGTCGGTGTGATGCCGCAGCGGGCTAGAAGGCATCTCCAGGGACCCGCACCCAGCCTTCCATCAGGATGCGGGCGGAGCGGGACATCACCGCCTTGGTGACCGTCCACTGTCCCGCTACCTGCTCTGCCTGGGCTCCGACTCTCAGGGTGCCGGAGGGGTGACCAAAGCGCACCGCTTCGCGCTCGCCGCCCCCGGCGGCCAGATTGACGAGGGTGCCGGGAATGGCCGCCGCCGTGCCGATGGCCACGGCGCAGGTGCCCATCATGGCGTGGTGCAGCTTGCCCATGGAGAGGGCCCGCACCAGCAGATCGATCTCGCCGGCAATAATCTCCTTGCCGCTGGCGGTGCGGTAATCCTTGGCGGGTGCGACGAAGGCAATTTTCGGGGTGTGCTGGCGAGTAGCCGCCTCTTCGGGGCGCTTGATGAGCCCCATGCGCAGGGCACCGGCAACCCGGATCGCCTCGAAACGGGCGAGCGCTTGCGGATCTGTGTTGATCGCCTCGCGCAGCTCGGTGCCCTCATAACCGATGTCCTCGGCGTTGACGAACACCGTGGGGATGCCGGCGCTGATCAGGGTGGCTTTCAGTACGCCGCTCTTTACAACAGACGCGGGTACCTCCAGATCGTCCACCAGATTGCCGGTGGGAAAGAGGGCGCCGCCGTCTTCACCCTCGTCGGACGGGTCGAGAAACTCCAGCACGATCTCGGCGGCGGGGAAGGTCACCCCGTCCAGCTCGAAATCGCCTGTCTCCTGCACCTGACCGCCCGTCACCGGCACGTGGGCGAGGATGGTCTTGCCGATATTGGCCTGCCAGATCCGCACCTCGCAGGTGCCGTGCTCCGGGATGCGGGACGGGTCCACCAGGCCGGCGTGGATGGCGAAGGCCCCGGCGCCGGTGGAGAGGTTGCCGCAGTTGCCGCTCCAGTCCACGAATGCCTTGTCGATGGCGACCTGGCCGTAGAGGTAGTCCACATCGTGATCGGGTTGCTGGCTTTTGGAGAGGATCACGCACTTGGCTGTGGAGGAGGTGGCCCCCCCCATGCCGTCCATGTGGGCGCCGTAGGGGTCGGGGCTGCCGATGACCCGCAGGAAGAAGGCATCCCGTGCCGGGCCCGGCTGCTGGCAGCGCTCGGGCAGGTCAGATAAGCGAAAGAAGACCCCCTTGCTGGTGCCGCCGCGAAGGTAGGTGGCCGGGATTTTTACTTGTGGTATGTGGGCCATAGAGAGTGTCCTGAAAAGAGTCATAGATCCTGCTCCCTCTGGGAGAAGGTACCCGAAGGGCGGATGAGGAGACTTTCCCCTCATCCCAACCCTCTCCCAAAGAGAGAGGGTGCCTTATGCCTCCCCCTTTTTCAAAGGGGTGGAGCGGGTTGCGATTTAGCTCACGGCCTTTTGCGCGGTCGACGCCAGGAAGTCCTGGGCGAAGCGTTGCAGCACGCCGCCCGCCTCATAGACCGAGACCTCCTCGGCGGTGTCGAGGCGGCAGGTCATGGGCACCTGGATCACTTCGCCGCTGCGACGGCGGATCACCAGAGTGAGATCGGTGCGCGGCTGGCGTGCTCCCACCACGTCATAGGTCTCGGTGCCATCGAGGCCCAGCGTGAGGCGGGTGGTGCCCGGTTTGAACTCGAGCGGCAGCACCCCCATGCCGATGAGGTTGGTGCGGTGAATGCGCTCGAAGCCTTCCGCCGCGATCACCTCCACCCCTGCAAGGCGTACCCCCTTGGCCGCCCAGTCCCGGGACGAGCCCTGACCGTAGTCGGCACCGGCGACGATGATGAGCGGCTGCTTGCGCGCCATGTAGGTCTCGATGGCTTCCCACATCCGCATCACTTTGCCATCCGGCTCGACGCGGGCGAGGGACCCCTTCTGCACCACGCCGTTCACCACCGCCATCTCGTTGACCAGCTGGGGGTTGGCGAAGGTGGCGCGCTGGGCGGTCAGATGATCGCCGCGGTGGGTGGCGTAGGAGTTGAAGTCCTCCTCCGGCAGGCCCATCTTCGCCAGGTATTCCCCCGCCGCGCTGCCGGGCAGGATGGCGTTGGAAGGGGAGAGGTGGTCTGTGGTGATGTTGTCCGGCAACAGCGCCAGTGGCCGCATGCCGCGCAGGGTGCGCTCGCCCGCCAGTGCCCCCTCCCAGTAAGGCGGGCGACGGATATAGGTGCTTTGCGCACGCCAGTCGTACAGGGGCGTAACCTTGGGACCCTGATCCTCTTCCTGGGTGAACATGGGGATATAGACCTGGCGGAACTGGGACGGCTTGACCGACGCCTTGACCACGGCGTCGATCTCTTCATCAGACGGCCAGATATCCTTGAGGCGAATTTCCTTGCCGTCCACCACCCCCAGCACATCTTTTTCAATGTCGAAGCGGATGGTGCCGGCGATGGCGTAGGCCACCACCAAGGGCGGGGAGGCGAGAAACGCCTGCTTGGCATAAGGGTGGATGCGGCCATCGAAGTTACGGTTGCCCGAGAGCACCGCCGTGGCGTAGAGATCCCGGTCGATGATCTCCTGCTGGATGGCGGGATCCAGGGCACCGGACATGCCGTTGCAGGTGGTGCAGGCGAAGGCCACCACGCCGAAGCCGAGCCGCTCAAGTTCCTCGTCCAGTCCCGCCTCTTTCAAGTAGAGGGCGACTGTCTTGGATCCGGGGGCCAGGGACGACTTGACCCAGGGCTTGCGCACCAGACCGAGTTTGTTGGCATTGCGGGCCAGGAGGCCTGCGGCAATCACGTTGCGCGGGTTGCTGGTGTTGGTGCAACTGGTAATGGCGGCGATGATGACGGCGCCATCGGGCAAGAGGCCGTCCGCCTCCTGGGCACGAGCCTTGTCCAAATCCACGGCGATTCCGCGCTCCGCCAGGGCGGAGATCGGCAGGCGACGGTGGGGATTGGAGGGGCCAGCCAGGGTGCGCACCACGGTGGACAAGTCAAAGTGCAGCACCCGCTCGTACTGGGCGCTCGCCAGGGCATCGGCCCAGAGGCCGGCCTCCCTGGCGTAGGTCTCCACCAGTTTCACCTGGTCGTCGTCACGGCCGGTGAGCCGCAAATAGTCGAGGGTCTGCTGGTCGATGAAGAACATGGCCGCGGTGGCGCCGTATTCCGGCGCCATGTTGGAGATGGTGGCGCGATCCCCCAGGGTCAGTGCGGCGGCCCCCTCGCCACGAAACTCCAGGTAGGCGCCGACCACCTTCTGCTGGCGCAGGAATTCGGTGAGCGACAGCACCAGATCGGTGGCGGTGATGCCGGGTTGCGGCTTGCCGGAGAGCTCCACGCCGACGATCGAAGGCAGCCGCATCCAGGAGGCGCGCCCCAGCATGACGTTCTCGGCCTCTAACCCACCCACACCCACCGCGATGACACCGAGGGCATCCACGTGGGGGGTGTGGCTGTCGGTGCCGACGCAGGTGTCCGGGTAGGCGAGGCCGCGATCGGCGTGGATGACAGGGGACATCTTCTCCAGGTTGATCTGGTGCATGATGCCGTTGCCTGGCGGGATCACCTCGATGTTCTTGAACGCCTGCTTGGTCCAGTTGATGAAGTGGAAGCGATCCTCGTTGCGGCGATCCTCGATGGCGCGGTTCTTCTCGAACGCATCGGGGTCGAAGCCGCCGCACTCCACGGCGAGGGAATGGTCGACGATGAGCTGCACCGGCACCACAGGATTCACCTGGGCGGGATCTCCCCCCTGCTCGGCGATGGCGTCGCGAAGGCCCGCCAGATCCACCAGGGCGGTCTGCCCCAGGATGTCGTGGCAGACCACCCGGGCCGGGAACCAGGGAAAGTCGCGATCGCGCTTGCCATGGACTATCTGGCCGAGGCACTCGCCGAGGATGGTCGGATCGCATTTGCGAACCAGGTTCTCGGCGTGGACGCGGGCGGTGTAGGAGAGCCTGTCCCAGGCGCCGGGGGCGATGGCGTTCACCGCCTCCCGGGCGTCGAAGTAGTCAAGCTGTGTGCCGAGCAGGGGCTTGCGATATTGCGTGTTGATCATCACTTGCGCTCCTTGAGCGGCACGAACCTGAGATCCTCCGGGCCGACGTAGTTGGCGCTCGGGCGGATGATCTTGCCGTCGATGCGCTGCTCGATGACATGGGCCGACCAGCCTGAGGTGCGGGCGATGACGAACAGCGGGGTGAACATGGCGGTGGGCACCCCCATCATGTGGTAGCTGACGGCACTGAACCAGTCGAGGTTCGGGAACATCTTCTTGACTTCCCACATGGTGGATTCCAGCCGCTCGGCGATGTCGAACATCTTGGTGTTGTGCTGCTCCTGGCTGAGCTCGCGCGCCACCTCCTTGATCACCTTGTTGCGCGGATCGGAGACGGTGTAGACCGGGTGGCCGAAGCCGATGACCACTTCTTTTTTCTCGACCCGGGCGCGAATGTCGGCCTCCGCCTCGTCCGGGTTCTCGTAGCGCTTCTGGATCTCGAAGGCCACCTCGTTGGCGCCCCCGTGCTTGGGCCCGCGCAGGGCACCGATGGCTCCCGTGATGCAGGAGTACATGTCCGAGCCGGTGCCGGCGATGACGCGGCCGGTGAAGGTGGAGGCGTTGAACTCGTGCTCGGCGTAGAGGATGAGAGAGGTGTGCATGGCGCGAACCCAGGAGTCGCGTGGCTTGTGCCCGTGCAGCAGGTGCAGGAAGTGGCCGCCGATGGAGTCGTCGTCGGTCTCCACATGGATGCGTTTGCCGTTGTGACTGAAGTGGTACCAGTAGAGCAACACGGAGCCGAGACAGGCCATCAGCTTGTCGGCGATGTCCCGGGCGCCCGGGTGGTTGTGATCGTCCTTCTCCGGCGACAGGCACCCCAGCACGGAGACGGCGGTGCGCATCACGTCCATGGGGTGGGCGGAGGGAGGCAACTGCTCCAGGGCGGTCCTGACCCCGGTGGGCAGGCCGCGCAGGGCCTTGAGCTTGGCCTTGTAGGCGGCGAGCTCCGCCACATTGGGTAGGTGGCCGTGCACCAGCAGGTGGGCTATCTCTTCAAACTCGCAGCTGGTGGCTACGTCCAGGATGTCGTAGCCACGGTAGTGCAGATCGTTGCCGCTGAGGCCCACGGTGCACAGGGCGGTATTGCCGGCGGCGGTGCCGGAAAGGGCGACGGATTTCTTCGGCTTGAAGCCGGTGGTTTCGGGCAGGGCGCTCATCACATGTTTCCTCATTCAGTCCGTTGATGCGCCAGCCGCCAGCATAAGGCGGCCGGTCGCCGTCTTATTCCTTGGTCGAAAGATCCTGGGTGAACAGCCTGTCCAGGGTCTGCTCGTAGTGGTGGTAACCGAGAAAATCGTAGAGGGACTCCCGGGTCTGCATGGTGTCGACCACGGCGCGCTGGTGGCCGTCGCGGCGAAGCGTCTGATAGACGTTGAGGGCGGCCTGGTTGGCGGCGCGGGCGGCGCTCAGGGGGTAGAGCACCATGTCCACGCCATGCAAGGCGAGCGCCTCCTTGTCAAACAGCTCGGTCTTGCCGAACTCGGTCATGTTGGCGAGGATCGGCACCCCGGCCGCCTGCTTGAAGCGGTCGTACTGATCCAGCTCGGTGACCGCCTCGGCGAAGATCATGTCGGCTCCGGCCTCCACATAGGCGGCGGCCCGCTCCAGGGCCGAGCCCAGTCCTTCCACCGCCAGGGCGTCGGTGCGGGCCATGATGACGAAGTGCTCGTCCTGGCGGGCATCCACCGCGGCCTTGATCCTGTCCACCATCTCCGAGACCGTGACCACCGCCTTGTTCGGCCTGTGGCCGCAACGCTTCTGGGCCACCTGATCTTCCATGTGGACGGCGGCCACACCGCCGCGCTCGAAGGCGCGGATGGTGCGGGCGATGTTGAAGGCGCCCCCCCAGCCGGTGTCGATGTCCACCAAGAGTGGCACCTGGGTGGCAGCCGTGATGCGTTCGGCATCGATGAGCACGTCATTCATGGAAGTCATGCCGAGGTCCGGCAGGCCATAGGAGGCGTTCGCTACCCCGGCGCCGGAGAGATAGAGGGCCTGGAAGCCGCTGCGCTCTGCCATCAGCGCCATGTAGGCATTGATGGTGCCGACAATCTGCAGGGGCTTTTCGTTGGCCAGGGCCGTGCGAAAACGCTTGCCGGCCGAGGGGGAGAGGTTGGACATGGTGACTCCTTTCATGGGGTGCGTGTCTGCTGGATGTGTAGGGTGAACGGTATCATCTCACACTACGTTTACGTTAACGTCAATTATGCTTAGGTCCAAGGTCGTATCAAGTGTGCTCTCCCCTGACGGACCCCTGGCAACGCCAGCACCACAGACTCGTTGGAACCATTTTTTGGTGTGATGCATCGTGTGGGAGAGCGGTGAACCTGGGAAAATGCCGAGTGTTTTTTGGCCAAACCTGGGCTTTTGGGGTCAAAATCTTGCGCGGCGTCAAACAGGATGCAAATTGTGTCTCAGCCATCCTCCCCGACTGGGTCTCTGCGTTGCTTGCCCGTAGGCGTTTGGCTACGCTCAGTGGGTGATCAAACAAGGGGTGTGCGCCATGAAGAAAAGCCAGGTTCATCTCATCGACGAAGAGGTGGATTTTCCTGCCAATGAACAGCTGGTCTCCACTACGGACCTGCAGGGTGTGATCACCTACGCCAATGATCACTTCTGCCGGGTAGCGGGGTACAGCCGGGCTGAGCTCATCGGCCAGCACCACAACATGGTTCGCCACCCGGACATGCCCAAGGCTGCCTTTGCTGACCTCTGGGGCAAGCTCAAGCAGGGCAAACCCTGGCGCGGCATGGTGAAAAACCGCTGCAAGGATGGGCGTTACTATTGGGTGGATGCCTATGTCACCCCTATCTTCGAGCAGGGGCGGATCAATGGCTACCAGTCGGTCCGCAGTCGCGCCGCGCCGGAGATGAAAGCCGTGGCCGGGCGCACCTATGCCAGATTGAAGAGCGTGGAGCGGGGGGAGCGAAAGGGCGGATTGAGCCTGCGCCCGATGCGCCACGGGCTGGCCATCATCGGTGTCTTGCTGATGCTGGCAGGGGGGGCCTATCTGATGGGGCCCTGGGGGCCGTTGTTCACCCTGTTGCCTCTCTTGTGGCTGGCCCTGATCTATCGTGACACCCTCATCACTACCCCCCGTTATCTGCGACAGCTCGCGGACGAATATGACAGCCTGACCCGGCTCATCTATTCGGGGGAGGATGCCAGTGCCATTGCAGACTTCCACATCAAGCTGTTGCAGGCCAGGATCCGCACCGTCCTTGGACGAGTGGACGATGCGACCCTCTCCCTGCAGGATCTCGCGGTGCATCTGAAAACAGCCTCCAGCGAGGCGAGCGCCGACATCGCCGAACAGGATATCCAGACCCAGCAGGTGGCGACGGCCATCACCGAGATGGCGGCGACAGCCCACGAGATTGCCCGCAATATCCTGGAGACGGACAACCAGATAGCCCAGGCCAAGGCGCACTGCCAACACACCGATCAGCAGCTGGAAGATACCCAGCACAGGGTGACGGAGCTGGCCACCCAGGCAGAGCATGCCTTCACGGCCGCCGTGGCACTGGCGGAGGAGTCGGACCGCATCGGTGTGCTGATGAGCGAGATCCAGGGCATTGCGGATCAGACCAATCTGCTGGCGCTCAACGCCGCCATCGAGGCGGCGCGGGCAGGGGAGCAGGGGCGAGGCTTTGCGGTGGTGGCGGACGAGGTGCGAACCCTCTCCACGCGCACCCACAAGGCGACCGAGCAGATCCAGAGCAGCATAGGCCAGATCCAGCGTACCCTGAACGGCTGGAAGGGAATGATGCAGCAGAACCTGCAACAGACCCAATCCTGCGTGACCCTGACCCGCCAGGGATCAGAGAGCCTGCATCAGGTGCTGGCGGAAATAGAACGGGTGGTGGACCTCTCGGCCCAGATCTCGACGGCGGCAGAGGAGCAGCAGGCGGTGGTGGAGGACATCAGCCGCAACGTCAACGCCATCTCCCAGCACTCCCACACCAACAGCAACAAGATGCAGGACATGGACGCTTCGAGCGACATCCTGCTCACCAAGGCTCGCCAGCTCAAATCCCTGGGGCAGACCTTCGGGTAAGAGCGGTCAGACTCATGCAATGCAGGAAGGCCACCCCTGGGGTGGCCTTCCTGTTTATTGGTTTCATGGGGGTATCGGCTCTGTGTGCCGGGAGATGAACCAGTCAGCCGGACTGCTCCGCCAGCGTGATGACGCGGCCACCTTTGTCACAATACATGGCCCTGTCGGCCTGAATGAGCCACTGCTCCGGGCTCCAGTCATGCTGGTAGTGGCTGACGCCGATGCTGATGCCCACCTGCATCGGCTGGTCATTGACCACGAAGGGGGCCTGCATGGCCTGGCGGATCACGGCGGTGACCTCCTCTGCCTGACGGATATCGTAGCCCGGCAGCAGCAGGATGAACTCGTCCCCCGCCAAGCGGGCAAAATAGCACTGGTGGCCGATGGCGTCGTGGATCCGTCGGGCCAGCTGGCAGAGGATGGCATCCCCCTGGCTGTGGCCGAAGTTGTCGTTGATGCGCTTGAAGTCATTGAGATCGCAAAACAGCAGGCAGCCCGGATTGTCGCTTTGCACCTGGTGTTTCAACTGCTCCATCAGGCTCAGGCGATTGGGCAGCCCGGTAAGGGGATCGAGGCGGGCCAGTTGCAGTATCTCCTGCTCTCGCTGCTTGCGCAGGGCCACTTCCTGGTTGAGCCGCTTGTTGCTCATCAGAAGATAGAGGGAGAGCAGCAGGATGAGACCACCAACACCCAGGCTCAGCAGGAACCATGGACGCCAGAAGCTCCACTGTTCTGAGGGAACCTGATAGAGAAAACGGGTCAGGGAGACCGGTTTGGCAAGGAGGCCTATCTCGACCAGCTGCTGCATGATGTGAGCGAAGCGATCCGGATTCATATACCCGATCTCCACATAGAGCGGCTGGATCATCTCCTTGCTCATCTGCAACTCGTATTCCATGTGGGCCTGGCTGCGGTTGACGCCATACTCCGTGCGCAGCAGGGCGATGGCTTCCTCGGGGTGGGTGAGGGCATAGCGCCATCCCTTGAGGCTGGCTGCACGAAAACGTGCCACCCGCTCCGGATTGAGCCGCTCCTGTGCCTGGGTGGTGAAGAGAATGTCGCTGTAGAAATCGATGCCGTAGTTGCGAGGGTTGATGACGGACACCGAGATGCCGCGCTCTTCCAGATAGAAGGGCTCATTGCTCAGATAGGCGTTGAAGATGTCTATCCGGCCGGCGATCAGATCGTCGATGTTGACCGAAGTGGGTACCGGGATGAGCTGGCGCTCGTGAAGTCCCTGATAGTAGAGGGTGGCCAGCAGTTCGGCATCCTGATGACCCGGAAACATCATGATCCGTTTGCCACGCATGTCCGCAACGGTGAGAATGCCGCTGTCGCGGCGTGCCAGGAAGATGGAGGGAGAGTGCTGGTAGACGCTGGCCAGCGCCAGCAGCGGCTTGCCCTGGGCGTAGTGGGTCAGCACCTCGGTGTTGCCGACGCCAAAGTCGGCGCGTCCGGCCAGCACCTCCTGAACCGGACTTATTCCCTTGCCACCTGGCCTTATCTCGACATCCAGACCGGCGTCGGCGTAATACCCCTTGGCCTTGGCCATGTGATAGCCCACAAACTGGGGCTGATGCAGCCAGCGCAACTGCAATACCACCTTCTCCGGCAGATCACGTGTCCGTTCACTGGCCTGGAGGGGCGAGAAGCAAGTGATGCCAAGCAACAACAGCCAAAACAGGCATTTTTTCATTCGTGCGATTCTTGTGCTGAGGGTCCATGAAGATGGCCTGCAGGCCTGCATTCAAGTTGTTAACAAGTAACATTCTAAAGGGTTATACATGTACCGGATACAATTGCAGCACAAAGATTTCATGGTGATCAACAAGCGTCCGGGCATTGGCATGCACGATGATGCGGGCGAGCCGGGTCTCGTCAATCGGGTCAGAATGGATACCGGTCTTGACCTCTATCCGGTCCATCGACTGGACAAGATGACCTCTGGGCTGGTGCTGCTGGCCCGCACCGCCGAAGCGAATCGCGCCCTCAGCATGGCTTTCGCGGCGCGGGAAGTGAGCAAGCAGTATCTGGCACTCTCCGATCGCAAGCCGAAGAAGAAGCAGGGCTGGGTGAAGGGTGACATGGAGAAAGGGCGAGGCGGCAGCTGGATGCTGAGCCGCACCCAGGATAACCCGGCCATCAGCTGGTTCGACTCCGTTTCGGTGCGCGAGGGGCTGCGCCTTTATCGCATCAAGCCCCGGACCGGCAAGACCCACCAGATCCGGGTGGCCTTGAAGAGCGTGGGAGCCCCCATCCTCGGAGATGAGCGTTACGGCGGCACGGCGGCGGATCGCGGTTATCTGCACGCCTGGCGCCTCGCCTTCACCCTGGCAGGTGAGAGCTTCGATCTCGTCTGTCCGCCCGATGAGGGGGCGCTGTTCCTCCTGCCCGAGTTGCATGCCGCCATCGCAGAGATCACCGAATGAGCGCAGCAACCGCGAGAGTCCCAGCCCGCGGCTGGATCCTGGCCGACTTCGATGACACCCTGGCGCCGGATGACAGCCATGCGGGGTTGCTGCGTTTCATCTTGCGCCGCCGTATCTGGCCGCTGCTGCTGTGGCCACTGATGGCGTTCGGTGCCGTGAACTATCTGCTGCCAGGTCAGCGCAGTCGCGGCATTGCACTCATCTGGTGGGCCATCACCCTCGGGCTATCCCCCCTGGCCTGGCGCGCCCTGGTACGGCAGTACAGCCTGACCCGGCCCGGTCTGTATCGGGAGGCGCGAGCCCTCCTGACGGGGGAGGGGCACCGCTGCTGGGTCATCTCCGCCAGTCCCCGCGCCCTGGTCCGTGCCCAGCTCCATCGTCAACTGCCAAGGCTCCCTCACCGCATCATCGGCTCGCGGATGGGTTACCGTTTCGGCGGCCTGGTGCCGCGCTTCTATTGCCATGGCAGGCACAAGCTGCTGCCCGAGCTCCTGACCCTGGAGGCCGCACTCACCCTGAGTGACAGCCTGCACGATCTGCCCCTGCTGGCGTTGGGGGAGCAGGCCTGGCTCATCAACCCGCAAAGGACTCGATTGCTAAAGGCGAGGGCGGTGCTGCCCCATATCGAACCCCGTTATTGGTCGCTGTAAGGCAAAGCTGACAGCCTTGCGGGACGCTAACGAGCGCAGTGCAAGGTTGGGGCTGCTATGTCACATTTCATTTACATTTTTTGGCGCGGATCCCCGCCAAACTATCTGAACGCCGCCCCTTCTCATTCCCTGCGCTCGCCACTCTAATGAAACAAGTTATTAACAATGCCGTGCGGGCTGCCTGTCGAGCCCTTGCGGCGTGAACCGTTTCGTTATCAGTTCATCGCAAGGAGCGCATCATGACCACCCCCTCTTCCCGTACTCACACCATCAACCCCCTTGGCACCGACGGGTTTGAGTTCGTCGAGTACACGGCGCCGGATCTCAAGGGCATTGCGGCCCTCAAGGCGCTGTTCGTCTCACTGGGCTTTGCCGAAGTGGCCAAGCACAGGCACAAGCAGTGCTGGCTCTATCGCCAGGGAGACATCAACTTCGTGGTCAATGCCGAGCCCCACTCCCAGGCGGAGGAGTTTGCCCGGGCCCATGGTCCGAGCGTGTGCGGCATGGCGTTTCGGGTGAGCGATGCCGGCCGTGCCCAGCAGTACGCCATTGGCCAGGGGGCCAAGCCGTTTGTGGGCAAAATCGGCCCCATGGAACTCAACATCCCCGCCATCTACGGCATCGGCGAGAGTACCCTCTCCTTTGTCGATCGCTATGGCGAGCGGGGCTCCATCTATGACGTGGACTTTATCTTCTACCCCGACTGGCAGGCCCGCATGGCCGAGGTGGACGCAGGGCTCTATGAGATCGACCACCTGACCCACAACGTCCACCGCGGCAATATGAACCTCTGGTCGAATTTCTACGAGCGGATCGGCAACTTCCGGGAAATCCGCTACTTCGACATCGAGGGCAAGCTGACAGGACTGCACTCGCGCGCCATGACGGCCCCTTGCGGCAAAATTCGCATCCCCATCAACGAGTCGGCGGACGACAAGTCCCAGATAGAGGAGTACCTGCGCCAGTACAAGGGGGAGGGGATCCAGCACATCGCGCTCGCCTCTGCCGACATCTATCACACCATCCGCACGCTCAGAGGGCGGGGAACCGGCTTCATGCCGACGCCGGACACCTACTACGAGAAGGTGGACAGCCGGGTCGCGGGTCATCAGGAGGATCTGGCCGCGCTGAAGACGCTGCGCATCCTCATCGACGGCTCGCCGACGAAGGACGGCATCCTGCTGCAGATCTTCACCGACACCGTCATCGGTCCCGTGTTCTTCGAGATCATCCAGCGCAAGGGCAACGAGGGCTTTGGTGAGGGCAACTTCCAGGCATTGTTCGAATCCATCGAGCTGGATCAGATCCGCCGTGGCGTGCTGGACGGATCCACGCAAGGGGAGGTGAACAGTGCCGCGCAGGGCCAGAAAAACGGAGAACCGAGCGATGCGTAACTGGATAAGCTTCCCCCATCGGGAGGGAACCCACTCCCGCCAGGCCCATGCCGATCTGCCGGAGCAGGCCATCTATGAGCGCGAGCTGGGGCGCTTGGGCTTCTTCGGTCCGGCCACCCACATGCACCACAAGCACGCTCCCACCGACTGGGTCAACTGGGAAGGGCCGCTTCGGCCACGGGCGTTTGACTTGAACGATCTGCAGGAGGAGGTGAGCTCCCTCTCCCCCTGGGTGATGCCGGATCTGCTCAGCAACCCCCACTGCCGCTACCGCATCTGGCGCCTGAGCGAGAGGATGCCGTTTCTGGTGCGCAACGCCGATGGCGACGAGCTCCTGTTCATTCACGAGGGGGGAGGCGACTTCTTCTGCGACTACGGCCATCTGACCCTGCGGGAGGGGGACTACGTGGTGATCCCCCGTGGCACCATGTGGCGCATCGAGCCCACCGCACCCCTCTTCATCCTGATGATCGAGGCGACGGAAGACAGTTATCAGCTGCCGGACAAGGGACTGGTGGGCAATCACGCCATCTTCGATCCGGCGGCCCTGGACGTGCCCGCCATCAACGAGCGCTTCCTAGCCCAGCAGGATGAAAACCCCTGGTCGCTGCAGATCAAGCGCCACGATCAGGTCTCGGTCGTCACCTGGCCGTTCAACCCGCTGGATGCACAAGGGTGGCACGGGGACTTGTGCGTGGTGCGCCTCAACTGGCGGGATATCCGCCCGCTGATGAGCCACCGCTACCACCTGCCTCCCTCGGCCCACTCCACCTTCGTTGCGAGCCGGTTCGTGGTCTGCACCTTCGTGCCGCGTCCCATCGAGAGCGACCCAGGCGCCCTGCGGGTGCCCTTCTACCACAGCAACGACGACTTCGACGAAGTGCTCTTCTACCACGCCGGGGACTTCTTCAGCCGGGACAACATCAAGCGGGGCATGGTCACCTTCCACCCTGCCGGCTTCACCCATGGTCCCCATCCCAAGGCCTTTGCGGCGGGGTTGGCCCATGCCAAGACCTTCACCGACGAGGTGGCGGTGATGCTCGACACCCGGGATGCCCTGGCCGTCGGCCCGATCTGCGAAGGGGTCGAACACCCCGGTTATGTCACCAGCTGGCAGCGTCCAGAGACGCTCGGCAAATAAGGAATTCGATATGAAACTGGCAACCCTGAACAATGGCAAGCGCGACGGCGCCCTGGTGGTGGTGAGCCGCGATCTGGCGCGCGCCGTCCACGTGACGACCATTGCCCCGACCCTGCAGTCGGCCCTCGATCAGTGGGGCGAAGTGGCGCCGCAATTGGCGAAGGTTTATCAGCGACTCAACGAGGGCGCCTGCCCCGACGCCTTCCCCTTCGATGAGGAGGCCTGTCTCTCCCCGCTGCCTCGCGCCTACCAGTGGATTGACGGCAGTGCCTACGTCAATCACGTGGAGCTGGTGCGCAAGGCGCGCGGCGCCGACATGCCAGCAAGCTTCTGGCACGATCCCCTGATGTATCAGGGAGGCTCTGACAGCTTCCTGCCGCCCCGTGGCCCAATCGTGATGGGCTCCGAGGAGTGGGGGATCGACTTCGAGTCGGAAGTCGCCGTCATCACCGACGACGTGCCCATGGGTACCCGTTCGCAGGGGGCGGCGAGCCACATCAAGCTCTTGATGCTGGTCAACGACGTGAGCCTGCGCAACCTCATTCCCGGGGAGCTTGCCAAGGGCTTTGGCTTCTTCCAGTCCAAGCCCTCCAGCAGCTTCTCGCCGGTGGCCATCACCCCGGACGAGCTGGGGGATGACTGGCGCGATGGCAAGGTCCACCTGCCCCTGGTGACCCACCTCAACGGCGCCCTGTTCGGGCAGCCCGACGCCGGGGTGGACATGACCTTCAACTTTGATGAGCTGATTGCCCATGCCGCCAAGACAAGGCCGCTCGGGGCGGGCTGCATCATCGGCTCGGGCACCGTCTCCAACTACGACAGAAGCCGGGGATCCTCCTGCCTTGCCGAGCGGCGGATGCTGGAAATTATCGAGTCAGGTCAAGCCACTACACCCTTTCTGCGCTTTGGTGATACAGTGTCCATCGCGATGCAGGATCGCAACGGGATGAGTCTGTTTGGCACCATTTTGCAGCGGGTCACGCAAGCAACGGCCGAGCGGGCGAGCTAGGAGAGCCCGACCCCTGGAGGGGCGGGCGACACGGCAGGTGGCAGACACCTGCCACCACAGGGACACACTATGCTGCAGTTGTTTGGATATTGGCGCTCATCGGCCAGCTTTCGCGTGCGTTTGGTACTGCAACTCAAGGGGCTCGATTATGAGCAGCACCCGGTCAACTTGCGGCAGGGTGAGCAGAAGGAGAAGGCCTACCGCCGGGTCAATCCCCAGGGGCTGGTGCCGTTTCTCGTGGACGATGACGTGCATCTGGGTCAGTCGGTGGCCATCATGGAGTACCTCGACGAGACCTATCCCGCCTACCCCCTGATGCCCTCCGCCCCCATCGAACGTGCCCGGGTGCGCCAGATAGTCAACATGATCGCCTGTGACACCCACCCCCTCAACAACCTGCGCGTGCTGCACTACCTGGAGCAGGAGTTGGGGCAGAGCAAGATGGCGCGGGATGCATGGTATCGCCACTGGATAGACGAGACCTTCACCGCGCTGGAACAGCTTCTCATGACCACCGCCGGCATCTATTGCGTGGGCAACGAGGTCACCCTGGCGGACTGCATGCTGGTGCCCCAGGTCTACAACGCCCGCCGTTTCGACATGACCCTGGATGACTACCCCACCATTGCGCGCATCGTCGCCAACTGCGAGCAGTTGCAGGCCTTTATCAAGGCCGCCCCCGCCAATCAGCCGGATGCCCAGCCCTGAAGCTGTGCAGACCGGGCCAGCGCGTTGGCCCGGTCTGCCGTTTCTTTCCTTGCCCGGGTTATCTTGCTCGCCTCAGGGCGTGCCATTGGCCCCATAGCGTCGAAACCCCGGCCGCTCTTTCAGTCGCTGGTAGTAGTCGTCCACGGCGGGTAGCGACGGGCGATCATAGGGCGTCTCCAGCCAGCGGTTGACTGACAGCCCGATGGGAATGTCTGCCAGCGAGAAGTGCGGACCGGCCACATATCCTCCGGTTGTTTGAAGCTGTCTCTCCAGGATCTCCATGCAGTGAGACCACTGCAGGCAAGCTGCGTGAAGGGCCTGATGGTCTTGATGCTGGGGGGAGCGCCTCACCAGCGACAGGAAGGCGTAGCGCCAGGCGGTGTTCAAGTCCGATGCCTGCCAGTCAATCCATTGATCGACCCGAGCCCTGGCTCTCGCCTCGGCGGGATAGAGTGCATTGGCACCATGGCGCGTCGCCAGGTAGCGGATGATGGTGTTCGACTCCCACAGCGTAAAATCCTCATCCTGAATGACGGGCACCATGGCATTGGGGTTGAGCGCCAGAAACGCCGGGGTGTCCGTGGGTTTGAAGCCGGATCCCCACTCCTCCAGCTCGAAGGGGAGGGCCAGTTCGGCGCAGGTCCACAGTACCTTGCGCACATTGATTGACGACGCCTTGCCCAGTATTCGCAACATCTTTTTCGTCCTTGTCCGGGGTGATGGATGGCCTGTTTGTCGCAGACATGCCACTTCCCTGTTTGCGTAGCCATCAGTGCCCTGCACTGTCACTGACCGTGCGGGGCTCTGTTTTATTGACTGGCGAGTCAGCCGTGGGTGGTCCTGGGCTGGAAATAGGCGATAAATTTGCCGAGTTTCTCCCCGTCGTAACTCTTCCCCTTCTCCAGCAGCCCGGTGTTGAAGGACTCGAGCAGCCTGCCTTTGGCATCCAGCACGTAGAAGTGGGGGACCCCCAGATACTCGGGATAGGCTTTCAGGAAGGATTCATTCTTGTTCTGCTCGCTGACGTTCACCTTGACCACCACGAAGGTGCGGTTGAGCTGGCCGGCGAGATCGGGTTCCCGGTCCAGAAAGCGGTTCATCTCCTGGCACCAACTGCACCATTCGCCCCCCACCAGCAACAGGACTTTCTTGCCCTCGGCACTGGCCTTGGCGGTAGCGGCGGCGAGATCGCGGGCCGGATCCCGCGTCTCGTCATAACCCTGGCTGTAATCGGGCAGGCTCTGACTCCAGAGGTGGTCGCCCGCGCAGGCGGCGCCATTGAAAAGGAGGGTGCCCAGTATCAGGGGCAGTAACAGTCGTTTCATGGTCTCTTCCTTGTGTCGTTATCTTTGCTTCCAGGCGCAGACAATGTGACACGAGGCGTTTCCTGCGCCAAGCCGCAAACAGGGAAGGGGAAGGCAAAAAGCGGCAATGGAATGGCAGAAAACAACAAAGCCCCTCGAGAGGGGCTTTGTATTCAGGTCAGGGGCGATCAGTAACCCTGCTGGTGGACGTCCATCACGGCGCGACCGGAGGGGTCGGCCATCTCCTTGAACTTGGCATCCCATTCGAGCGCGGTCGGGGTGGAGCAGGCGACCGACTTGCCGTAGGGCACAGTGCGGGCGGCGGACTCCAGCGGGAAGTGCTCGTCGAAGATGGCGCGGTAGTAGTACGCCTCCTTGGTGAGCGGGGTATTGACGGGGAAGCGGAAGGCCGCTGCCTCGAACATCTGATCCGTCACCTCTTCCTCGACCATGGCTTTGAGGCTATCAATCCAGGAGTAGCCCACACCGTCGGAGAACTGCTCCTTCTGACGCCACGCCACTTCGTGGGGCAGCAGATCCTCGAAGGCTTCGCGCAGGATGTGCTTCTCGATCTTGCCCTTGCCGCACATCTTGTCGGCGGGATTGAGGCGCATCGCCACGTCCATGAACTCCTTGTCGAGGAAGGGCACGCGGCCTTCCACGCCCCAGGCGGCCATGGACTTGTTGGCGCGCAGGCAGTCATAGAGGTGCAGGGAGGCGAGCTTGCGCACGTTCTCCTCGTGGAACTCACGGGCGTTGGGGGCCTTGTGGAAGTAGAGGTAGCCGCCGAACAGCTCGTCGGAGCCCTCTCCCGACAGCACCATCTTGATGCCCATCGCCTTGATGTAGCGGGCCATCAGATACATGGGCGTAGAGGCGCGGATGGTGGTGACGTCATAGGTCTCGAGGTGATAGATGACGTCCCGCAGGGCATCCAGTCCTTCCTGCACGGTGAAGTGGATCTGGTGGTGGATGGTGCCGAGGTGATCGGCCACCTTGCGGGCGGCAGCGAGATCCGGCGACCCTTCCAGGCCGACGGCGAAGGAGTGCAGCTGGGGCCACCAGGCTTCACTCTTGCCATCGTCTTCCACCCGGCGGGCGGCATAGAGCTTGGTGATGGCGGAGATGACGGACGAATCCAGACCACCGGAGAGCAGCACGCCGTAGGGCACGTCGCACATCAGCTGGCGCTTGACCGCCGCTTCCAGGGCCGCTTTGAGCTCGGCCTTGTCGCTGACGTTGTGCTCGACCGGCGCGTATTCCATCCAGTCCCGTTTGTACCACTGTTTGAGCTCGCCATCCTTGCTCCACAGGTAGTGTCCCGGTGGGAAGGTCTCGACGCTCTTGCACACGGGCACCAGGGCCTTCATCTCGGAGGCGACGTAGAAGTTGCCGTGCTCGTCGCGGCCGGTATAGAGGGGGATGATCCCCATGTGGTCGCGACCAATCAGGTAGGCATCCTGCTCGGCGTCATAGAGGATGAAGGCGAAGATGCCGTTTAGATCGTCCAGGAACGCCGGGCCCTTCTCCTTGTAGAGGGCCAGCAGCACTTCACAGTCGGAGTGGGTCTGGAACTGGAAGTCGACCTTGAGGTTCTTCTCCAGCTCCTTGTGGTTGTAGATCTCGCCGTTGACGGCCAATACGTGCGTGCGCTCGGGGTTGTAGAGAGGCTGTGCGCCGTTGCCCGGATCGACGATGGCCAGGCGCTCGTGCACCAGGATGGCCTTGTCGGAGCTGTAGACGCCGGACCAGTCAGGCCCGCGGTGACGCAGTCGCTTGGACATCTCCAGGGCCGATTTGCGCAGGGCAGTGGCGTCGGTCTTGATGTCCAGAATGCCGAAAATAGAACACATTGGCGGTAATCCTCTTGATTTTTATATGAGCCCCCCACGTTTGGGCTCGAAATTCCATTTACATTCCTCGCCAATCACAATGCCTAGCGGAAAACCCTTTTGCAAGCGGGAAAACCGCAGAAAATCATGCCGTAAGCGTCAAGTTGCGCAGGGGATGGCGGCCGTCCGGCCGCCTGAAGAGAGAGGGTCAGGGTTGACGTGCGCGTCAAGTCGCGGCGGGTTCGAAGATCACATAGAGCTTGCGACAAGGGGTGAGGGTCTCCCACTGCCCGACAAAACCGGCGGGAATGACGAACTGATCCCCCGGTTTGAGGTGCAGCCGGCCGCCCTGCTCGTCGTGGATCACCGCCTCCCCTTCCAGCATCTGGCAGTATTCGTGTTCGGTATAGTGAACGGCCCAGCAGCCCGGCTCGCAAGCCCAGAAGCCCACGTGAAACTGCTGGCTCGGGTCGGAGTAGTGGTTCCATGCCGTCTGGCTCGGCGTCCCGGCCTTGATGCGCTCGGGGGCCGGCATCAGCGGGGTGGGGGAGACAGTGTGTTTGTCCAGCAGGATCCAGTCGTTCAGGCTCTTCATGGTGCGTCCTTGAGTGGCGAAGGAGCATCCTGCTCCCGTTTAGTTTGTTTAACGATGTTGCGCTTACGTTAAACGAAACGGGCCCCCTTTGCCAAGGGGGCCCGTGCAGGCTGAAGGCTACCGGAAGGGCGGCACCCGGGATCAGACGATGTCGATGTCCACCACGGAGTCGAAGATGTGGTTCGGTCGAAACGGCATGCGGTCGATGTCCGCCACCTTGCTCACCCCGGAGAGCACCAGCACCGTCTCGAGACCGGCCTGGAAGCCTGCCAGGATGTCGGTGCGCAGGTTGTCGCCGATGATGATGGTGTCGTCGGAGTGGGCCTCCATCCGGTTGAGGGCCGCGCGAATGATCCAGGCGCTCGGCTTGCCGACATAGAAGGGCTTCTTGCCGGTCATCCGCTCGATGGGGGCACACAGGGCGCCGCAGGCCGGGTGCATCATGGGGCCGTGGGTATCCGGGTTGGTAGCGATGAAGCGGGCCCCCTGATCCACGAACTTGGCGCCCTGCTGCATCATGGTCCAGTTGTAGTTGCGGGTCTCCCCCACCACCACGAAGTCCGGGTCGATATCGGTGATGGTGAAGCCGGCCTTGTAGAGCTCGTGGGTCAGGGCCCCTTCGCCAATCACATAGGCCTTCTTGCCATCCTGGCGCTTGAGAAAGTCGGCGGTGCCCATGGCGGAGGTGTAGAAGCACTCCTCGGGCACCTCTATTCCGGCGGAGCGGAAGCGGTTTTGCAGATCTTTCTGGGTCTGGGCCGGGTAGTTGGTGAGGAACAGGAGCTTGCTGCCCTGCTCCAGCAGGCGGTGGACGAAGCGGTCGGCGCCGGGAATGAGATCGTTGTTGTGCAGGATGACGCCGTCAATGTCACAGATGACGTTTTTCTTCATGAATTCTCCTTGTAGGGCGCAAGAGCGGGGACAGGGCATCCCTCTGTTCGTCTCTTCAATCGGTTATGGTTTTTGTGCCGCCATTATAAGGCCCTTTGATGACAAGTCTCCTCCGGCGGGCCAGATGGGTGCACAATGAAGGCGAAGGGAGGGCGCCGCCCCGGTGGTGCCCGCACGGAGTCTGACGATGGAGCCGTCATCATGGAGCACTTTATTGCCGGCTTGCCCAAGCTGGAACTGCACCTGCATATCGAGGGGACCCTCGAACCCGAGCTGATGTTCGCCCTCGGTCAGCGCAACGGGGTGGCGCTGCCCTGGCCCGATGTCGACAGCCTGCGCGCCGCCTATGAGTTCGACGGCCTGCAATCCTTCCTCGATCTCTACTACCTCGGCGCCAGCGTGCTCATCCACGAACAGGATTTCTTCGACCTCACCTGGGCCTATCTCGAGCGCTGCGTTGCCGATCACGTGGTGCACGTGGAGATCTTTTTCGACCCCCAGACCCACACCGCCCGCGGCGTGCCCTTTGCCACCGTGCTGGGGGGCATCGAGCGGGCGCTGCAGGCTGGCGAAGCAGCCTTTGGCATCAGCTGGCGGCTTATCATGAGCTTCCTGCGCCACCTGAGTGAAGAGGCGGCATTCGCCACCCTGGCAGAGGCCACGCCGTACCTGGCGCGCCTGCACGGGGTCGGCCTCGATTCGGGGGAGCAGGGCAACCCGCCCAGCAAGTTTGCCCGGGTCTTCGCTCGCTGCCGCGAGCTGGGGCTGCCGCTGGTGGCCCACGCGGGGGAGGAGGGACCTGCGGACTACATCTGGCAGGCGATCCGGGAGCTCGGAGTGCAACGCATCGATCACGGGGTGCGCTGCGTCGAGGATCCCGCGCTGCTGAGCTATCTTGCCGACACCCGGCTGCCCCTCACCGTCTGCCCCCTCTCCAACGTGCGGCTCAGGGTGTTTGACCAGATGGCCCACCACAATGTGCTGAGGCTGCTGGAGCAGGGGCTCTGCGTCACCGTGAACTCCGACGATCCCGCCTATTTCGGGGGATACCTGGGGGCCAACTTTCAGGCCCTGGCCGACGGGCTTGGCGCCAGCCAGGAGCAGCTGTGCCGCCTCAGTCTCAATGCCGTGGAGGCGAGCTGGCTGAGCCTCGCGGACAAGGTGCGTCTGACCCGGGACATTCGCCTCCATGCCGCCCTGCACGGGGTGAGCCTGCACTGAGCAGGTCGCCTTGCACACCTTGAATGGAGGAGGCCCGCCATGACGGGCCTCTTTGTGCCATCGTTGGGCGGGTATCAACCCACTCTCACCAGATACTTTTCCCCTTGTCCCTCCTGCTTGACGCGAGTGAGAAGGGAGGGCAGGGCGTCGAAGTCGCCCACCACCAGCGGCGGCAGGGTCAGCTCGCCGCTCGCCATCTGCGCCATCATGGCGACACCGGCCGCTACCAGACGGCTCCACTGTTTGTCCGAGCCAAAGGCGTGCTGGGCGCCGAGGGCAATCTCGTGCAATGAGTGGCAATGGCTAAAGGCGGGCAGCGGGTTGCGCGCGATGCGCCCGAGCACCGTCACCATGTGGCCGTAATAGCCAAGGGCAGGCAGCAAGGCTTCTGCCTGCTGGCTGGAGACCAGATCGATGATCCCATCGAAGGGTTCACCGCCGTTGGCGGCCTGCAACTGGGCCAGCCAGTCGGGATCCCGATAGTCCGCCACCCCCTGCACGCCTAGCTGTTTGAGCCACTGGTGGTGGCGCGGGCTGGCGCTGGCAAAGACGCGGGCCCCCTGCTTAAGGGCAAGTTGCACCGCGAAGCGGCCGACACTGCTGCCAGCCCCCGTGATGAGCAGGGCCTCCCCGTGCAGGTGCGGCAGCTTGGCCAGCGCCTGCCAGGCGGTGAGGCCGGGGCAGGGGAGCGCGGCGGCCGCCTCGTCGCTCAGGGCATCGGGCACCGGCATCAGGGCGCGAGCCGGCACCAGGGTGTGGCGGGCAAAGCTGCCGCCGTGGCGCAGGTCGGTGTGATAGGCGACCCGGGTGCCGGGGCGCAGGTGGGTGACGTTGGCCCCCAGTGCCACCAAGGTGCCCATGCCATCGACGCCGGGCACATGGCCTGGCTGCCAGTGGGGATGACCCTGTTCGATGAGTTTCCAGTCCACCGGATTGAAGGCGATGATCCGGTTGGCGACGAGGACCTCGTCGGGCCCGGGGGCGGGGAGCGTCTGCCGGGTGAGGATGAGCTGGTCCGGTTCGCCGGGGGCGTGCCAGCACCAGGCCTGGGTATGGTTCATGGTGACTCCTTGAAAGAGAGGGGCGCAGATTGAATTACATGGCGCAACAATGTCTTGGGTTGTTGTTGCACTGGCAAGACAACAAGGCGGACCCCACGCTGGTGGGGTCCGCCCGGGAAGAGGTTAAGCGCCAGCCGCCTTATGCCCGCTCTGCCCCATAGACGGGGTAGTCGGTCAGCCCTTTCTCGCCGCCGCCA
The DNA here is from genome assembly GCF_040907855.1 of Aeromonas sp. s4. Classification (NCBI taxonomy): domain Bacteria; kingdom Pseudomonadati; phylum Pseudomonadota; class Gammaproteobacteria; order Aeromonadales; family Aeromonadaceae; genus Aeromonas; species Aeromonas sp. s4. The sequence continues at coordinate 55,807 of NZ_JBFOCP010000036.1, forward strand.
AACAGGGTGGCGGGATCATGGGGAGCGAACGGATGGCCGTGGCGCAGGCGGTTCGGCAAGTCGGGGTTGGCCACGAAGGGGCGACCGAAGCCAATCATGTCGGCCCAGCCTGCCTCGATGGCGGCGCGGGCGCGCTCCCCATCGTACTTGCCGGCGTAGATGAGGGTGTTGGGGAAGGCGTCGCGCAGCCCCTGCTTGAAGCTCTCCGCCATCAGGGGGGCGTCGTCCCAGTCCGCTTCGGCGACGTGCAGATAGACCACGCCGAGCTGGCCCAGCAGGCGCGCGGCAGCCAGATAGGTCTTCTGGGGGTTGGCATCCACGGTGCCGTTGAGGGTGGTGAGCGGCGCAAGGCGTACCCCGACCCGGTCGGGACCGATCTCGTCACAGACCGCCTCGGTCACCTCTTTGAGGAAGCGCAGCCGGTTTTCGAGCGAACCGCCATAGCCGTCGGTGCGGGTATTGGACTCGGAGTCGAGGAACTGGTTGATGAGGTAGCCGTTGGCGGCGTGCAACTCGATGCCGTCAAAGCCCGCTTCCATGGCGTTGCGGGCGGCCCGGCGAAACTGCCCCACCACGGCGTCGATGTCGGCCTGGGTCATGGCGCGCGGGGTGACGGTCTCCACAAACCCCGGGGCATCGCTGCCGTTGTCGACGAACACCTTCACTCCCTTGGCCTGGATGGCGGAGGAGGAGAGGGGCTGGGCGCCGCCGATGTTGTCAGGATGGGTGACCCGGCCCACGTGCCAGAGCTGGGCGAACATGATGCCCCCCTCGGCGTGGACCGCGTCTGTTACCTGCTTCCAGCCTGCCACCTGCTCGGCGCTGTGGATGCCCGGCGTCCAGGCGTAGCCCTTGCCCAGGGGATCTATCTGGGTGCCTTCGCTGATGATGAGGCCGGCCCCGGCACGCTGGGCGTAGTAGGTCGCCATCATGGCGTTGGCCACGTCCCCGGGCTGGCTGGCGCGGGAGCGGGTCATGGGGGGCATGACGATGCGGTTGGCAAGGTGCAGCTGGCCGAGGCGAAGGGGGCAGAACAGGGGATCGTGGTGCATGATGGATTCCTCAATCTTTGGGAGTGAGGTGACTCTAAAGGGGATTGTTATTGTGAAAAAGAGGGGGTATTACAGAAGAGAATTGCCGTTATCGCAGCAATGGCCCGGGAGGGGCCGGGCTCGCGCCAGAAAAAAGAGGGCCAAGGGCCCTCTTTTGCTGTGATTGCCGCCGATGATCAGGGGGAGAGTGGGGTAACCCGTACTCGCTCGATGCGCCGCTCGCTCACGGCCATGACCTCGAAGCGGAACTGGCCGAGGTGCAACTGCTGACCGACGTCGGGCAGGCTGCCGAAGTGGGAGAGCAACATGCCCGCCAGGGTCACGTACTCGTCGCTCTCGCTCACCAGACCGTCGCAGTTCAGGGCCTGCTCCACCTGATGGATGTTGGTGGTGCCGTGGATGAGCCAGTGTTCGCCCTCGCGCACCACATCGGGGGTCTCGTCCTCGTCCGGCAGCTCGCCGACGATGGCCTCCAGCAGATCGTGGTTGGTGACCAGCCCCTGGATGACGCCAAACTCGTCCGCCACCAGGATGAGGCTGCCCCTGGCCTGGCGCAGCTCCGCCAGCAGCCGGATCACGTTGATGGTCTGGGGCACGATGACGGGCTCGTTCTGTCTGGCAAGTGCTGCCAGGGATTGCCCCTCGTTGAGGGCAAACAGCAGATCCCGTGCCTTGACCACCCCGATGATCTCGTCCAGCTCCCCGTCACAGACCGGGAACAGGCTGTGGGGGGCCCGTTGCAGCAGGGCGCGGATCTCGTCCTCGCTGTCGCTCACGTCGATCCACTCCATCTCGGAGCGCGGGGTCATGATGGTGCGAATGGAACGCTCGGCCAGCGACAGCACGCCGCTCACCATGTAACGCTCCTCTTCACCGAAACCGGGGGGCAGGGGCTGAGCCTGCACCTCTTCTTCGTCCTCCTGCGGGTGGGCTGAGCGCTTGTTCCCCCCCATCAGCTTGAAGATGGCGGCGGTGGTGCGCTCGCGCAGGGGCTGGCGCGCCTCATGGCGCAGGGCACTGCGCTGGGCGAGCTGGTTGAAGAACTCGATGAGCACGGAGAAGCCGATGGCCGCGTAGAGGTAGCCCTTCGGAATGTGGAAGCCGAAGCCCTCCGCCACCAGGCTGAAGCCGATCATCAAGAGGAAGCTCAGGCAGAGCACCACCACAGTGGGGTGGGCGTTGACGAAGCGGGTCAGGGGCTTGGAGGCGAGCACCATCACCACCATGGCGATGGTCACGGCCGCCATCATGACGCCGAGGTGATCCACCATGCCGACGGCGGTGATGATGGAGTCCAGGGAGAAGACCGCATCCAGCACCAGGATCTGGGCGATCACCACCCCGAACCCGGCATAGACGCCGGTGCCGCCTTGCTCCTCGGGCTTGGCCTCGAGTCGCTCATGCAGCTCGGAGGTGGCCTTGAACAGCAGGAAGAGTCCGCCTCCCATCAGGATGAGATCCCGACCGGAGAAGGGGTGATCCCAGATGTGCAGCAGAGGAGCCGTGAGGGTGACCAGCCATGACATGATGGTGAGCAGTCCCAGGCGCATCAGCAGGGCCAGGGAGAGACCGATGATGCGCGCCTTGTCCCGCTGGGCGGGGGGCAGTTTTTTCACCAGGATGGCGATGAAGACCAGGTTGTCTATCCCGAGAACGATTTCCAGGATGATCAGGGTAAGCAGACCGACCCAGATTGACGGGTCCAGCAAGAATTCCATGTGATTGACCTCAATGAAGACAGATGCAGTGAATCGTGGTCACGGCGTGGCCGTGGTGACGGAGACGATCGCTTCAGAGGCGTTGGTTGAGCAGGTACAGATAGGCTTTGATGGGAAAAGACGAAGGGCTACTTCGGGGATTGTCCATGATGGGCAATAAAACCTCGGGTCAAAAGTGAGCCCTGATGATAACGACTCGCCGCCATTTGGCAAGGGGGCTGTCAGGGGGACGCGACGAGGGGATTGCCGACGGGGGAGGCAAGGGAAAGGGGCATTGATGCGCAGCCAAGTTTGACTGGAGATAAAAGAGCGACACATTGGCACGATCACAAATATAGGTGCTGAACAAGGAAAATAAACGATCTGATACCAACAACCGGATTCATCAGGCTCATATATATCCATTATTTTTGTAATAATTTGTTTCAGGGGGAAATATTGCGGCTGTGTCATGGGAGAAAGAAGGAATAGAGGGGGTTATGGTGTTTGATATGGAGTTATTATTCTAAATTTAACTTGTTCGCCACCAACTAATTCACATGAATCATATATTCAGCGTATAAAAAGCAAGGAGGCCCAGGCCTCCTCGTTTGCGCTCACACGGGTTGTTTCAGGGGATGTTAACCCTGGTCGTCAGGTCAATTGCCGGTATAGGCCGCGCCCTGAACATGCCCTTTCTTGTCGCTCAGGCATGACCAGGGAGCCTCTGCACCCGGCACCTTGATGGTCACGCCTACCCCGGCTTCCGAGTCCATCACGTCGATCACCTGGAGCTGCTGTTGTGCCACGTCTGTCTTGTCGGAGACCGCCTTGAGACAGGCTTTCTCTGCGGGACTGGCCTTGTGGGAAGTCGCAGCAGCAGGGGCTGCGGTGGAGACGGGATGACAGACGCCGGAGCCATTCTTGCTGTTGTAAGAGACGTCGTATTTCCCGTTGATGTTGCTGATGGAGAGAATGACTCCTGACCCCTTCACCTCGAAGAAGTCCTCACCGTACTCCTTGACCTTGGCCTCTTGGCCGTTGATATAGACGGGGCCCCCTTCATCGCTGTGAAACTGGATCTGGCCCGGGCACTCATAATTCAACTGGGGAATGGCAGCTTGTGCCGCACCGGTCATGATCAGCGTCATGACAGCAATGACTGTGTTTTTCATGGATATTGCCTCAACTGTATAATGATACGATGTTTGTTATTTTATTTTTCCGGTTAATAACAACTCCCTCTTTGGCATTCAATCACCGCCTCCCTGCACACAAATAAATAGCGGTGACACTTTCTTTTAGCAACGAATTTTTATTTGTTTGGTATGGGATGAAAATAAATCTTGATCCAACAGGGGTAGCAAACGTTTGTGTCTTTGGCGGGGGAGGAACACTGGTGGATGTCCTGGGACCAGAGGTCCGTTGAGCACACCCGCAGAGGGCAGAACACGGGGAGATTCGGGAGACGCGGGAGACACAGGAGAAAAGTGCAGAACAACCAACGCCGGAGTGGGGATCCCGGATGAGTCATCGAGCGGGGCTGTGCAGCCCCGCGCGTCATTCAGCGTGCAGTCCGGGTCAGAGCCAGCGTTTCTCGCGGGTGAAGCAGACCGACAGCCAGGCGTCTCCCAGGGTATCGCCGAGGCGGGACCAGAGCTCCTGGCGCAGGGCATCCTGACGCTCGACGGGCCACTCCTGGCCCGGGGCCACCAGGATGTTCAATTCCAGATCGAAGCGGCGGCCGCTTTTTGCCAGGTGGCTGTAGCACTCGATGCCATGGCGCTGGCGCAGGGCCTCGATCTCGTGTTCGACTCGCTGCTTGACCTCTCCCTTGGGGGCGATCTTCAGCACCTCCCGCAGGTTGCGACCGAGCACCTTGATGGGAATGAGGGTGGCGCACAGGGCCAGCAGGGAGACCAGCATGGGGTCTATGTAGCGGTTGTAGTGGCCGTAACCCAGGGTATCGAGCCCGATGGCGACCAGAAAGCCGATGAGCAGGGTGGCGCTGAGCAGGGTATCCACCAGCCACTCCTTGGAGTCCACCCGCACCAGCTCGGAGTTGACCCGCTCGGCCACGTCGGCCTCGATGAGATAGAGGATGCTGCAGAAGAAGGTGGAGACGACGGCATAGATGAGGGCGTGGCCGAGATCGATCTCCCGTCCGCCCGCCAGCAGGGAGGTGATGCCGCCATAGAGGGCACCGAGGCAGAGCAGCAGAATGATGGCGCCGTTGATGACGTTGGCGATGGGTTCGAAATGGGCGTAGCCGTATTGGAAACGGGCGTCGGAGGGGCGGGTAACCAGGTAGGCGGTGATGAGCCCAAGGCCCGTCATGCCCATGCTGAACAGGGTGAAGATGCCGTCCAGCATGATGGCGTTGGAACCGACGAACAGACCATAGCCGATCCCGAAAATGGCAAAGGTGATGCAACCAAACAATGACAGGGTCAGGGCCTGTTTTTCGGTGCGAATAAGCGTACTGATAACATGGCTGTAGTGAGCCATAAAAGTCCTCCTTTCAAATGGTGAAGATTGCGCGCGCAAGCGGTTTTCTAGCTGATATACTGCCCGCTCACATGTGAGCGGACTGGTTCGGACACCCGCAAAGAGGCAGGTCCGAACGGTCGTTATCGCCGGAATGCCGGCATCAAGCAAAGGATGGGAACAAGGATTCATGATCCCGAGACTCGATTACCAGGACAGTTTGTCACCTACAACCCTGCAGTTTCTTGAGTTGCTGGCGCGATCAGCATTTCGTGGTGATATCGAAAAGTCTTATGCAAGCCGGTTGGCGATGGCGACGGATAACAGCGTCTATCAGGTCGTACCTCAGGCGGTTCTCTATCCGCGCAGCGCGGATGACATAGCGGTGATGCTCAAGCTGGCTCAGGGGCCCGAGTACGCAACCTTGAGTTTCTTCCCTCGCGGCGGCGGTACCGGCACCAATGGCCAATCCTTGGGCAGCGGCATTATCGTCGATCTCTCGCGCCATATGAACCAGATCATGGAAATTAATCTGGAAGAGGGCTGGGTGCGGGCCCAGGCCGGGGTGGTCAAAGACCAGCTCAACGCCTATTTGAAGCCCCACGGCTACTTCTTCTCGCCGGATCTCTCCACCTCCAACCGGGCCACCCTGGGAGGCATGGTCAACACCGACGCCTCGGGGCAGGGGTCGCTGGTGTACGGCAAGACCTCGGATCATGTGCTCGGCCTCAAGGCCGTGCTGGAGAACGGCGATCTCATGGCGACCGAGCCGGTGACCGGCCAGCGTCTGGCGGACAAGCTGGCCCTCGAGACCCGTGAAGGGGAGATCTATCGCACCCTCTATCGCATCGGCCGCGAGCGGCGCGCCGACATCGAAGCCACCTTCCCCAAGCTCAACCGCTTTCTGACCGGTTACGATCTCAAGCACCTCTATCAGCCCGATACCGACACTCTGGATGTGAGCCGGGTGCTGTGCGGCTCGGAAGGCTCCTTGGGCTTCATCACCGAAGCCCGGCTCAACATCACCCCCATCCCGCGCTACCGCACACTCGTCAACGTCAAGTACGACAGCTTCCCCTCCGCGCTCAGAAACGCCCCCTTTATGGTACAGGCCCACGCCCTGTCGGTGGAGACGGTGGACTCCCGGGTGCTGGGACTGGCCCGCGCCGACATCATCTGGCACTCGGTGAAGGATCTCATCCAGGATGTGCCCGGCAAGGATCTGCAGGGGCTCAACATCGTCGAGTTTGCCGACACCGACGAGGATGCACACAAGGCCAAGGTGGCGGAGCTGTGCCGGCGCATCGACGCCCTGCTGGCCAGGGGGGAGGCGGGGGTCATTGGCTATCAGGTGTGCGACCACCTGCCGAGCATCGAGACCATCTATGGCATGCGCAAGAAGTCGGTGGGGCTGCTCGGCAACGCCGAGGGGCGCAAGAAGCCGGTGGCCTTCACCGAAGACACCGCCGTGCCGCCGGAATCCCTGGCGGACTTCATCATGGAGTTTCGCGCCCTGCTGGACGCTCACGGCCTTGACTACGGCATGTTCGGCCACGTCGATGCCGGGGTGCTGCACGTGCGCCCGGCGCTGGACTTGTGCGATCCCGAGCAGGAGGTGCTGCTGCGGCGCATCTCCGATCAGGTGGTGGCGCTCACCGCCAAATACGGCGGCCTGATGTGGGGGGAGCACGGCAAGGGCTTTCGCTCCGAATACAGCCCCGCCTTCTTCGGCGAGCTGTGGGAAGAGCTGCAACGGGTCAAGGGGGCGTTCGATCCGGCCAACCGCATCAACCCGGGCAAGATCTGCATGCCTTATGGCAGCGGCGCTTCGCTTGTCTCGGTGGACGGGCCCAAGCGCGGCAAGTTCGACCGCCAGATCCCGATTGCCGTGCGCGAGAGCTATACACGGGCCCTCGATTGCAACGGCAACGGTCTGTGTTTCACCTTCGAGACCGACTCCCCCATGTGCCCCTCGGTCAAGATCAGCCGCGACCGCCGTCACTCCCCCAAGGGGCGGGCTGGCCTGATGCGTGAATGGCTGCGCCAGTTGTCGGAGCAGGGCTTCGATCCCCTTGCCGAAGAGGTGGCGCTGCAAAGCGGGGGTCTGCGCTTCAAGCAGATCGTCGACAAGTTCCGCAATACGGTGGCCCGCGCCCGGGGCGAGTATGACTTCTCCCACGAGGTGATGGAGGCGATGGAGGGGTGCCTTGCGTGCAAGGCATGCACCAGCCAGTGCCCCATCAAGGTGGATGTGCCCACCTTCCGCGCTCGCTTCATGCAGCTCTATCACAGCCGATATCTGCGCGGCCCCAAGGATTACTTCGTGGGCACGGTAGAAAGCTATGCGCCCCTGCTGGCCAAGGCCCCCAAGCTGGTTAACTTCTTCCTCGAAAAAGAGTGGGCCCAGAAGGCGACCGAGAAGAGCATCGGCATGGTGGATGTGCCGCTGCTCTCCGTGCCGACCCTGGCCGAGGAGCTGCGGGATCACCGCGCCCGCTATTTCGATCTGCCGGGCCTCGAGGCCATGAGCCCCGAGCAGCGCCAAAAAGTGGTGCTCATCGTGCAGGATCCCTTCACCAGCTACTACGACGCCCCCGTGGTGCGTGACCTGGTGAAGCTGGCCAGCAAGCTGGGCTATCAGCCCTACCTGCTGCCGTTCAAACCCAACGGCAAGCCCCAGCACGTGAAGGGATTCCTGCGCGCCTTCGCCCGCACTGCTGCCAGCAGCGCCCAGTTCCTCAACAAGGTGGCGGCCCTCGGCATCCCCATGGTGGGGGTCGACCCCTCTCTGGTGCTCTGCTACCGGGACGAGTACGTGAAGGCGCTCGGCCCCGCCCGCGGCGATTTCCAGGTGCTGCTGCCCCAGGAGTGGCTGCTCTCCCTGCCTGCCGAGGCGCTGCCGCTGCGGGAAGAGGCTGGCACCGACCCCTGGTATCTGTTTGCCCACTGCACCGAGAAGACCGCCAAGCCCACCACCCACGGTGACTGGAGCACCCTGTTTGGCCGCTTCGGTGCGCGTTTGCAGCCGGTGTCGGTGGGTTGCTGCGGCATGGCGGGCACCTATGGTCACGACGCCAAACAGGTGGAGAACTCCAAGGGGATCTACGGTCTGAGCTGGGCCGAGCCCCTGGCTCACCTGCCGCAAGCCCGTTGTCTGGCCACCGGTTATTCGTGCCGCAGCCAGGTCAAGCGGATGGAGGGGGAGAAGCTCAAGCATCCGCTGCAGGCCCTGCTGGAACTGCTCTGATGCTCCACTTTCCCAAGGGATTCCGGGTGCCAAAGGCCTATCGGCACCCGCATTTTCTGTTGCTCCCTACCACGCCGTCCCAGGCCGTGGTGGAGTTTGTCGCCATCCTGCGCGAGCGAGATCAGCTCCATCAGCTGTTTCGCCCGGACGATGTGTGGCCCTCCGCCAATTTCAGCCTGAGTCAGCACGAGGCCGACTTGGAGTGGCAGCACGCCGAGTTTCTGGCCAAGCGCTCCTTTGCCTATGGCCTCTGGAGCCCGGACAGGGAGCCCCGCTTCTGGGGCGGGGTTTACCTCTATCCGTCGGTGCTGCCGGAGGTGCAGGTGGAGCTCTTCTTCTGGAAGGTGGCCGAGGCGCCGCTCATGGACAGCGAACTCGAAGCCGAACTGCGCGCCTGGCTCGGCAAGGTATGGCGCTGGTCCGAGCCGCGTCTGCCGGGGCGGGACGGTCCCTGGGCCGAGTGGCCAGGGGTGACCTATCCCTGGTGAGGGTCAATCTCGATGCAAGATGCCCCGGCGTGGGCATCTTTTTTTTTGCTCCTTTTTCGCCGACACTGCTGGTTTGCCGCTACAGCGCAGCGATAACCCGTTGATCACGCAAGGAGTCCGCTCACCATGAGTCAAGAAAGCAGCCCCATCTGGCGCAAACCCATGAGCCTGGAGGGGCTCAACGCCAGCTCCCGCAACACCCTGATGGCCCACCTCGACATCGTCTACACCGCCTTTGGCCCCGACTGGCTGGAGGCCACCATGCCGGTGGATCACCGCACCCATCAACCACTCGGCATGCTGCACGGCGGCGCCTCCGTGGTGCTGGCGGAAACGCTGGGATCGCTTGCGGCCAACATGGCGGTGGGGGAGGAGAATTATTGCGTGGGGCTGGAGGTCAATGCTAACCACCTACGGGCCAAGCGGGAAGGGGTGGTGACGGGGCGCTGCAGCCCGCTGCATCTGGGGACCACGACTCAGGTGTGGCAGATCGAAATTCGGGATGAACGTGGTCGTTTATTGTGCACCAGCCGATTGACCATGGCGGTGCTCAAGCACAAGCGGGACAAGGACTCTGGCGAAGCGTGATCCGCAATAACGCATCATGAGTGAAAAATAAGCAAGCCATAGTCGCGAGATCCCTCTATAATTGCCAACGTCTTGAGACACCTATCACATTTTTCAAGACAGCAGAACAAAGTGGCGCTATAATCGCCGCCTTTTTGCTATTCCGCGGTGTTAGCCGCCTGCCTTAATCTGGAAGAATCTATGTCTGATACCGAACAACTGCCCCTTTTTAGTGAGCTTGGACTGGCCGCGCCTGTATTGAAAGCGCTGCAGGACGTGGGCTATGAGCGCCCGTCTCCCATCCAGGCCGCAGCAATTCCCCACCTGATGGCGGGACACGATCTGCTGGGGCAGGCACAAACCGGTACAGGGAAGACCGCTGCTTTTGCCTTGCCTCTGTTGTCTCGTCTGGAAGCTGGTAACCGCAACACCCAGATCCTGGTGCTGGCCCCGACCCGCGAGCTGGCCCTGCAGGTGGCAGAGGCGTGCCAACGCTATGCCCACCACATGCCCGATTTCCACGTGCTGCCCATCTACGGCGGCGCTTCCTACGAAACCCAGACCCGCGCCCTGCGCCGCGGTGCTCAGGTTGTCGTGGGTACCCCGGGCCGCGTGATGGACCTGATCCGTCGCAAGAACCTGGACCTCTCCGGTCTGAAAGCCCTGGTGCTGGACGAAGCGGACGAAATGCTGCGCATGGGCTTCATCGACGACGTGGACTGGATCATGGATCAGTGCCCGGCCGGTCGTCAGGTTGCCCTGTTCTCTGCCACCATGCCGGAGCAGATCCGTCGTGTTGCCCAGAAGCACCTGAAGCAGCCCAAAGAGATCAAGATCGCCTCCAAGACCGCGACCGCAACCACCATTCGTCAGCGTTACTGGCAGGTGACTGGTCTGCACAAGCTGGACGCCATGACCCGTCTGCTGGAAGTGGAATCCTACGAAGCCCTGCTGGTGTTCGTGCGTACCAAGAACGCCGCCGAAGAGCTTGCTGGCAAGCTGGCCGCTCGTGGCCACGCCTGTGAAGCGCTGCACGGCGACATCCCGCAGAAGCTGCGTGAGCGTACCGTTGACAAGCTGCGTCAGGGCCAGCTGGATATTCTGATCGCCACCGACGTGGTCGCCCGCGGTCTGGACGTTGAGCGCATCACCCACGTAGTGAACTACGACATTCCCTACGACACCGAATCCTACGTTCACCGTATCGGCCGTACCGGCCGTGCCGGTCGCAAGGGTGAAGCCATCCTGTTCGTGGCTCCGCGCGAGCGTCGCATGCTGCGTGCCATCGAGCACGCCACTCGTCAAGCCATCGAGCCGATGAAGATGCCGAGCACCGAGGACATCAACCAGCACCGTCTGGCCAAGTTCAAGGAGCGCATCCGCGAAACCATGATGGGTGAAGAGCTCGAGATCTACCACAACCTGGTGAACGAGCTGATCGAAGAAGATTCTGCCGATCCGCTGGAGCTGGCTGCCGCACTGGCCAAGCTGGTACAGGGCGATCAACCGCTGCTGCTGGATGACTCCATCCCAGATCCGGTGTTCAACGCCGGCAACGATCGCGGTGGCTTCGAGCGTCGTGAGTTCAACGACCGTGGCGGTCGTGACTTCGGTGACCGTGGCGATCGTCAGGCCCGTCGCATGCCATCCCTGGAGCCGCGTCCGCTGAAAGACAACCCGGACGTGGAGATGGAGCGCTACCGCGTCGACGTGGGTGCCCATCACGGCGTCAAGCCGGGCCAGATCGTGGGTGCCATCGCCAACGAAGCGAACATCGAGAGCCGCTTCATCGGCAACATCGACATCGCCGATGACTTCTCCACCGTCGATCTGCCCAAGGGCATGAGCGCCGAGGTGCTGGAAGTGATCAAGAAGGCCCGTGTCTGCCAGCGTCCGCTGCAGATCACCCGTTACACCGAAGTGCCGGCCGGTGGCAACACTGCTCCCCGTCCGCCCCGTGGTGATCGTCCGTTCCGTGGCGACCGTCCTTTCAACAAGGATCGCCGTCCCCAGGGTGACCGTCCCTTCAACAAGGATCGCCGTGAAGGCGGTTTCGACAAGGGTCGCAAATTCGGTGGCAACAAGCGCCGCGACAGCTAAACCCTGACTGCACTGATGAGAAGGCCGCTCCATGGAGCGGCCTTTTTTGTGTCTGTTTTTCAGATGCGTAGCGAAGATTGTCACCTTTTCCCGGCCGTGGTGGGCATCCGGTTTGATGAGGAGCCAGTGAAAAGAAAATGGTGCAATCCATTTGCCTGGGGGTGGCGCCTGGTGTCATTCTTTGGGAAGCGATTGGATACTTTGGGAAGACGCAGAATCGTTGCTGGTTGCAAACGACTGCGACTTTGGTCTGAAGGTGCATTCTGTTGTTTGCATATGAGTCAGCAGAGTGAGATGAATAAATAAACCGTATGACAGGGAGGTGCGTGATGGGCAAGTGGCTTGGCAAGGTGTTGCTGATATCTGGATGGCTCGTGTCGGGTATGGTGTTGGCGGAGGAGCCCTTCTTCAGAATTGCGGGGGCGGGGTGCTGCAATGGCAAGGGGGAGGTGGTGCTGACCCGTGCCGAGTTTGAGGCCTTGCCGCAGACGGAGGTTAAGACAGGGACGCCCTGGACCGAAGGGGAGCACCTCTATCGCGGGGTGTTGCTGCGGGACCTGGTCAGGATCTACGGTCTCAAGAGCCAGGAGGTCAAGGCCCTCGCGGTCAATGAATACTGGGCCGCATTGCCGCTGGAAGACGGGGAGAAGTACCCGGTACTGGTGGCCGAGAAGCAGGATGGCAAGGCGCTGACCCTGCGCAACAAGGGGCCGCTATGGGTCATCTATCCCCTCACCGACCATCCCGAACTCAACAAGGAGCTCTATCACAGCCGGATGGTGTGGCAGCTGACGGCGCTGGAGAGCAAATAAGATGCTGCGCGGCAAGTTCTTGAGCCTGATCCTGATGGTGACCACCTTTTTGGGGGTGACCCTCTGGTCGGTCTGGAACTATGACCGCGCGTTCAATGCGGTGACGCGTTACACCCAGCTCTCCGCCTGGGCATTGGCCCAGCTCGAGCTGGAGATCCACGCCTTCGAAGAAGGTTTGAAGCTCTATCGTGCTGGTGCCGCCAGCCGGGAGGAGATGAACAAGCGCTTTGACATTGCCTGGAACCGGCTCGATGTCTTCCTGCACGGGGAGGAGGCAAAGTCGGTCAGGGCCCGATTCGGCGCGGACAAGGCGGTCGGCAAGATCCTCGCCCTCTTCGAACGCTATGAGCAGGATGTGGTGCAAGGGGAGCCGGATTCCCCCGCACTCAAGATGTTCACGGCCGCACTCGATGACGAGATGCGCGGGGTGCGGGACGTGATGGTGAAAAACTTCACCGGGCCCTCTGCCATCGCCCAGCGTGAGCTGCTCAACGAGTCGAAAACCCAGAACTTCTTCATCCTGGGATTTCTGATGCTGGCGACCATGGTGATGTTGATGGTGCTGTTTCGCGAAGTGCGTCGCCAGCATTTTCTGGCGTGGAACGACCCTCTCACCCGTCTCCCCAACCGAGCGGCGCTCATCAAGCACCTCCAGCAGTGGACCAGCCATACCGGTCGGCGCAGCAGCATCACCGTCTGTCTCATGGATCTGGGGCATTTCAGGGAGGTCAATGACAGTCTGGGTTACGAAGTGGGGGACGCCTTGCTCAAACGGCTTGCGGCGCGGATCAAGGCCGCCTCTGGCAAGGGGATCTTCGTTGCCCGTACCGGCAGTGACGAGTTCACCCTCATCATCACCGGCACCATGCCCACCTATCTGCGCTTTCCGTTTCTGGAGCAACTGCGCAGCGAGCTGGCGGATCTGGTGTTTGCCGCCGATCCGGCGCACCGGGTCCGGGTCTTCATGGGCACCAGCCAGTACGTGAAACCGGATCATTCACCGGAAGAGATGCTGCTGTTTGCCGATATCGCCCTCGACAGCGCCAAGCGCAAACGGCTGAATCGCAATGTGCTCTTCTCCAGCAGCATGTATCAGCACTATCAGCGCAAACGCCGGCTGTCGACCGAGCTGCGGGAGCTTATCCACTGCCCGCAATGCCCGCAACTGGCCCTTTACTATCAGCCCATCGTGCGCGGCCAGAGTGTGGTGAGGCTGGGGGCGGAGGCGCTGATACGCTGGCATCATCCGGAATATGGCTTTATTGCCCCCCTCGATATCATCTCGCTGGCAGAAGAGAACGGGTTGGGCGAGGCGCTCGGGGGCTGGATCATCCGGCGCATGCAGATCGACCTGTCCGGCTTCCCGAAGGAGGTACTAGAACCGCTCGAGATCTCCATCAACCTCTCCAACTCCATGTTCAACATGGGGTTGGCCAGGGAGATTGAAGAGAAGATGGGTGATGGTCCGTTGGGATTGCACCAGTTGATAGTGGAGCTGACCGAAACCATCGCCCTCGATGACATCGCCCTCAGCAAGCAGATCATTCACTCCCTGCGCCAGATAGGGGTGCGGGTGGCCCTCGATGACTTCGGGACCGGCTGGTCCTCGTTCTCTTACCTGCGTGAACTCTATTTCGACAAGCTCAAGATAGACAGATCCTTTATCACCGCGATCGACAGTGACACCCGGCAGGCGCTCTTCGTCGAAACCATCACCACCCTCTCTCATCAGTTGGGGGTGCGTGTCGTGGCAGAAGGGGTGGAAAACAGCGATGAGCTCAAGGCGGTGCTCACCATAGGGGTGGATGAGATCCAGGGTTATTTCTACTCGCGTCCCTTGCCGCTGCCGGAGTTCATGCAGTTCTGTCACCGCTATTTCGCCCACAGCGCCGCCATTCAGGAAGTGGCACTGGGGTAGCCTTGGGGCAATCGAGCCCCTGTAGCCTTGTCTTCGAGTCCCTCTGTTCGATTGTTCCTGGTTGATATTTCATCCCGACACCTTTCTCCCATGGCAGGACCGCCCATGACGTGGCTTTATTGTGCCTCCTGCCAGAACGAGGGTGCGAGAGGACAGGCCCGGTGCTACCTTGTGCCACGAACAGTGCCACAGGGCAGAGGAGCCATAAATGGATCGCTTGGGGGTGATGGAGGTGTTCGTGCTGGCGGTGGAGACCGGCTCGTTTTCGGCGGTGGCCCGCCGACTGGGGATGGGGCAACCCACGGTTTCCAGATTGATTGCCCAGCTTGAGGCGCACCTTGGCAGCCGCCTGTTGCTGCGTTCGACCCGGGGGCTGGCGCCCACCGAGGCCGGAGAGGCCTACTATCTGCGGGCGAGAGAGATCCTGGCCCAGGTCAACGAGGCCGATGCCATGGTGCAGCAATGCCGGGCCGGGCTGAGCGGGCGTCTGCGGGTGAGCGCTCCCGTCACCTTCGCCCGCCTGCATATCATTCCCCATCTTGCCGGTTTTCTGGCGGCTCACCCGGGACTGGATCTGGAGATCCTGCTGGATGATGGCAATGTGGATCTCATTTCGGCGGGCATAGAGGTGGCTCTGCGGATCGGCAAACAGGCCGACTCGTCGCTGGTCGCCCGCTGCCTCGCCCGAAGCGACATGCGGGTGCTGGCGACGCCGGCCTATCTGGCCGCCAAAGGAGAGCCTGAGACCCCTCAGGCCCTGCAACAGCATGATCTGGTGCTTTACAGTCCACGGCCCGGAGTGGGGCAGCAGTGGCGATTTCGCCGCGGCGTCGAAGAGAAGGTGGTTTCCGGAGAAGGCAGGCTGACGGTCTCGGCGGCCGAAGGCATGCGCGCCGCCGTGCTGGCAGGACTGGGGCTCGGTATCGCCTCGGAGTGGATGTTTGCCCCCGAGCTTGCCCGCGGCGAGGTGGTGGCGGTGCTGCCCGAGTGGCAACTGCCCATGCAGGAGCTCTGGACCCTGCTCCCGGCAGGTCGCCAGCCTGGTGCCAAGGCGAGCGCCTTTCTGGCATTCGTGACCGGCCTGCCCGGCGTGGGGCATACGCCAGCGGAATAACTGTTATGGTCCCCACCGCTCTACTGGTGGCGACGCTCCCCGGGTAGGCTGTGCGCATGGGGCCCGTATCCTGGCGGGAGCCCTTCTACCACGAGGAGAAGATCATGAGTACATCGCCTTCTGCCGGAGGGGCCGCAACCCCCGGCCCCTCCCTGCTCTTCGCCATGGCCCTGTCATGCGGCCTGGCAGTTGCCAACATCTACTACAACCAGCCCATGCTGGCGGTGATGGCGCAGGACTTTCCCGGGCACTCGGGCATGCCATTGATCGCCATGCTGACCCAGCTCGGCTATGCCATGGGTCTGCTTTTGCTGGTGCCGCTTGGCGATGTGGTCGAGCGCCGCTGGCTCATTCCGGGGCAGTTTGCACTGATCGCGCTGGCCTCCCTGCTGGCGGCCACGGCCACGAGTGCCACCACCTTGATGCTGGCCTCCGTCCTGCTCGGCATCGGGGCCACTGCGGCCCAGCAGATAGTCCCGGTGGCGGCGACCCTGGCAGATCCTGCCCGCCGTGGTGCCGTGGTCGGCAGCGTGATGAGCGGCCTGCTGGCCGGGATACTGCTCAGCCGCACCGTCGCCGGCCTGGTCACCGCCTATGGCAGTTGGCGCGCCATGTTCTGGCTGGCCATTCCCCTGGCCCTGTCGGGGGCCCTGCTGATGGCCAGGATGATACCGTCCGGATTGCCGCGCTCTCCCCTCGGTTATGGCCGTCTGCTTCACTCTCTGGTCGGTCTGTGGCGCGAGGAGCCCGCCTTGCGCCGCGCGACCCTGACCCAGGCCTTGCTGTTTGCCTCCTTCAGCGCCTTCTGGACCGTGCTGGCGTTCTACCTGGCCGAACCTGCCTATGGGTTGGGGGCCGACATGGCGGGTCTCTTCGGCGTCATCGGGGTGGCTGGGGTGGTGGCGGCTCCTCTGGCAGGCCGGATGGCGGATCGGTTGGGGGCCAGACCAGTGGTATTGACCGGTGCCGTGCTGGTGGTGCTTGCCTGGATCTGCTTCGAGCTGTGGCTCTCTCTGGCCGGGCTGGCATGCGGGGTCATCTTGCTGGATCTCGGAGTGCAGAGCGCACTCATCGCCCATCAGCAGCGCATCTATGGTCTGAGACCTGAAGCCAGGGGGCGCATCAATACCCTCTTCATGACCGGCATGTTCCTGGGGGGAACCCTCGGCTCCAGCCTGGGGATGCTGGTCTGGCAACAGGGTCACTGGCTCGGGGTGGGAGCAGCCGGCATGGGGTTGGCCCTGGTGGCCTGTCTCTGTGCCCTGGCCGGCAGGCGGGGACTGCAACCGGCCATCTGAGGCATGTGCAAGACAAGAAAGGCGACCCCAGGGTCGCCTTTTGTCTGTCTGCTCGGGATGGTCTCAGAGCACCATGGCGGCAATCCAGCCGAAGATCACCAGGGGGATGTTGTAGTGGATGAAGGTTGGCACCACGCTGTCCCAGATGTGGTCGTGCTGACCGTCGGCATTGAGGCCCGATGTGGGGCCGAGCGTCGAGTCGGAGGCGGGGGAACCCGCGTCCCCCAGCGCGCCCGCGGTGCCCACCAGGGCGATGGTCGCCATGGGCGAGAAGCCGAGGTGGATGCACAGGGGCACATAGATGGTGGCGATGATGGGCACGGTGGAGAAGGAGGAGCCGATCCCCATGGTGATGAGCAGGCCCACCAGCAGCATCAGGAAGGCCGCCAGTCCCTTGTGACCTGCCATCATGCTGGAGACGGACTGCACCAGACTCTCCACCCCGTGGGTCTCCTTCATGACGGCGGCGAAGCCTGCGGCCGAGATCATGATAAAGCCGATGAGGGACATCATGCGCACACCCTGGGTGAAGGCATCCTGGCTCTCGCGGAATTTGATGACGCCGCCGCAGGTGAAGATGATGAAGCCTGCGAGCGCCCCCAGCACGATGCTGTTGGTCATCAGTTGCAGACCGAGTGCCACGGCGATGGCCAGCAGGGCGACCCAGATGTGGTTGAGATTGAGCTCGACCGTCTCGGGTTCGGCGGCCAGGATCTTCTCCAGATCATACTGACGCGGCTTGCGGTAGCTGAAGAAGACGGCGATGAGCAGGCCGAGGAACATGCCGAATACCGGGATGGCCATCGCCAGGGGCAACTGGCTGAATTCCACCGGTACGCCGTTGTCGACGAGATTGTTGGCCAGGATGTTGTTCAGGAAGATGCCGCCAAAGCCCACCGGCAGCAGCATGTAGGTAGCGGTCAGGCCGAAGGTGATGACGCAGGCCACCTGACGGCGGTCGATCTGCATCTGGGCCATGACATGCAGCAGCGGCGGGATCAGGATGGGAATGAAGGCGATGTGCACCGGGATCAGGTTCTGGGAGGAGATGGAGACCGCGAGCACCGAGGTGAGCAGCAGGCTCTTGACCCAGAGAATGCGGGTGCTGCTGGCATCCTTGCCGAGCTGGTTGATGACCTTGCGGGCCAGCAGATCGGTGATGCCGGAGCGGGAGATGGCTACCGCGAAAGCCCCCAGCATGGCGTAGGAGAGGGCGATTTCTGCACCGCCGCCCAGGCCGCCGGTGAAGGTGCTGAGGGTCTGCTCGAGGGAGAGTCCGCCGAGCAGGCCACCCACGATGGCACCGATGGCGAGGGAGACCACCACATTGATCCGCAGCAGGCTGAGCACCAGCATCAGCGCCACCGCGATAACAACAGGATTCATTTGATTTCCTTATGGATTGTGTTGCTGTCAGTCGTGTGAAAGCCAGCTAGTTTGCGAAAAACAGGCTAAATGTCGAGAAAAAAATCGGCAGATCCCGGCCAAGGGACGCATCTTCTGCTGGCGGTGAACGGGAACCGGGAAAATGGCCCTTATTCCTTGCCCAGACAGGTCCCCTCATGCAGACAGGCTGCCATGGGCAGCCTGTCTGGGCAGGGGCTGGGAGTGTTCAGCCCTCGTCTTCGGTGTCCGTCGTTTCATCCGGGTTGGCCAGAGGCCAGCCTCCCAGGCTCTTCCAGCGATTGACGATGTGGCAGAAGAGCTCTGTGGTGCGCTCGGTGTCGTAGAGGGCCGAGTGGGCCTCTTTGTTGTCAAAGGGGATATTGGCGCTCTGACAGGCCTTGGCCAGCACCGTCTGTCCCAGGGCAAGACCCGAGAGGGCGGCGGTGTCGAAGGTGGCGAAGGGGTGGAACGGATTGCGCTTGAGGCCGGCCCGCTCGGCGGCGGCCATCACGAAGCCGTGGTCGAAGGTGGCGTTGTGGGCCACTATGATGGCGCGACCACAATCCTGCTCCTTCATGCCCTTGCGCACCCCCTTGAAGATCTCGGTGAGTGCTTCCTTCTCGTCCACCGCGCCCCGCAGCGGGTTGAAGGGGTCGATGCCGGTGAACTCCAGCGCCGCTTTCTCCAGATTGGCACCCTCAAAGGGCTGGACATGAAAATGGAAGATCTGGTCAGGGACGAGCCAGCCCTGCTCATCCATCTTGAGGGTGTGGGCGGCTATTTCCAGCAGGGCATCGGTCTTGGCATTGAATCCGGCGGTTTCAACATCGATGACGACGGGGTAAAAGCCGCGAAAACGGCCCTTGAGGGTGTGAACGGCGTCGGTCATGGTATCTCGGTCGGCGTGAAAGGAGGCGGCATTATGGCAAAAAAGCGGGCCCTTGTCCCTTATCTGCCGCCATGGGACGGCAAGAGGGCCATTTTGAAACACCTGTGCTTATAATGGGCGACGTCAACCATGGAGGGAGAGGACGATGAAGAAGCTGGGATTGGCACACAAGATGATGTTGGTGGTCTGTCTGCCGCTGTTGGCCCTGCTGTTTTTCTCCGGCCGGTACGTCTATGAACGTTATCGGGTCGAACAGGAGATGAGCGGCGCCCTGGTCGCGCTGGCGGTGGTAAAGGAGGCGGCGCAGCTGGCCCATGAGCTGCAACGGGAGCGCGGCATGTCGGCCGGCTTCCTCAGCTCTGGCGGCAACAAGTTTCGCGATGCGCTGCCTGCCCAGCGCAAGGTGGTGGACAGCCTGTTGCAGCGTTTTCATCAGGATCCTGCCTTGCTGGCGCTGACCGAGGTGCAGCAGGGAGTGGCGGGACTCACCGCCATGCGTGAGCGGGTCAGCGCCCTGGGGGTCGAGGTGGCGGAACAGGTCGGCTTCTATACCCGCCTCGTGACCGCCTTGCTGGCGGTAGTGGACAAGATAAGCGTCGACAGCATGGATGCCACCATCGCCCTGCAGACCAATGCCTACGCCGCCTTCCTGCAGAGCAAGGAGCGTGCGGGGCTGGAGCGGGCGACGCTCAGCAACGTCTTTGGCCGTGACAGCTTCACGCCTGCGCTGTTGCAGCAGTTCATCTCCCTGCTGGCGGCCCAGAACACCTATCTCGAACGTTTCCAGGCGGTGGCGAGTCCAGCACAGCGTCAGTTGCTGAACGACAGCCTCGCCTCACCCGTGGTGGCCAAGGTGGCCGCCATGGAGAAACTGGCCCTGGACAAGGCGGCCAGCGGCGGTTTTGGTGTCGATGCGGAGGCCTGGTTTGCCTTGAGTACCGACAAGATAGACCTGCTCAAGGAGATAGAAGACAGCCTCTATCAGCAGCTCTTCGAGCGGGTGGAACAGATGCGGGTCGGGAGTGCCAGTGACTTCTGGTGGGGGGCGGCTGGCGTGTTGCTGTGCATCGTCCTGACCACCTTCGTCTGCTGGCGGGTAGTGCGGGATCTGCATCTGGGCTTCATGGCCCTGCACCAGACCTTCAAGCGCCTGGTGCAGGAGAACGACCTGACCGTGCGGGTCGACTGGCGATCCGGGGATGAGCTGGGGGCCCTGGCGCGGGATCTGAACCATTTCCTCGGGCACCTGGAGAGTTTGCTGCTGGCTGTGCGCCACTCCTGTGACGTGCTGATACGCAGCGCCGCCAGCTCTGCCGAGGTCATTGCCGAGGTGAATGCCGGCGTAGTCAGGGGATGCGGGCAGGTGGATCTGGTGGCGACTGCCGCCACCGAGATGGCATCGACTGTCGCGGAGATTGCCCGCAACGCAACCCAGACCTCCCAGGCGACTCAGCAGGCCATCGGCCGGGCGAAGCAGGGTGACAAGGAGGTGGATCAGACCATCCACACTATCCAGCAGGTCGCGGGTACCCTGAGTGATACCCAGCAACTGGTGGACAGCCTGCATCAGGATACCGAATCGGTGGGCGAAGCGCTCAACCTCATCAAGCAGATCTCGGACAGAACCAACCTGCTGGCCCTCAATGCCGCCATCGAGGCGGCCCGTGCCGGTGAATCCGGGCGCGGCTTTGCGGTGGTGGCCGACGAGGTGAGAGCGCTTGCCTCCCGTACCCAGCAGGCGGCGGACGACATAGAGCGGATGCTGGGCCGCTTGCGCCAGGGGGCCAACGAGGCGGTGGCTGCCATGCACACGGGAACCGAACAGGCGGGCCTTAGCGTGACGGAGGCCAAACGGGCGGGGAGCGAGCTGACCGACATCGTCAACGAGGTGCGCAAGGTGAGCGACATGACGGCCCAGGTGGCCACCGCCACCGAGGAGCAGCGTTACGTGACCGACGACATCCAGCAAAACGTGATGACCATCCGTGACGTGTATGAGGCCCATCGCCAGCACTCCCATACCCTGCAACAACACAGTGCCGAACTGGATGCCCTAGCCCGGGATCTGGCGGGACGCATCGCCAGCTTCAAGCTGATGGCCCCTTCTTCCCCCCACTGAGCGTTTTGACCTAAAGCTTGTCCTGCCGCTGCCGATAGATAATTCGAGATAGTGTGGAGGACAAGCCGTTGAATGCTTGGGTGTTGGGGTTGATCAGCATATCAGTGAGTATGCAGTTGCAGGCGGGCGTGACCGAATTTGGCGCCGGTCTGGATCAATCCGTCTGGCGCCTGACCTCTGATACCCAGGTGGAGTGCAGGCTGGAGCATCCTATTCCCCGCTGGGGAACCGGGGCCTTTGTCAGCCGGGCCGGGCGCAAGATCAATCTGGATTTCGAGCTCAAGGGGCAGCGACCCCAGGCGCGTACCCAGACAGTGAGCCTCGGGATCATGCCCCCCAGCTGGCGTCCCGGGGTGGCCGGGCGACAGATCAGCCAGTTGCAGTTCTATCAGCAGTTTGACGGCCTGGTGGCGGGGCAGACCGCCTGGACCATGTTGGACGAGCTGGAAGGAGGGCGTATGCCGACTTTCCAGTATCGCGACTGGTATCGTCAGGACAGGCCGGTGCGGGTATCGCTCTCGTCGGTCAATTTCAGGGTCAAGTACCAGGCGTTCATGGACTGCCTGAGTGGCTTGCTGCCCTACAGCTTCAACGACATCGCCTTCAGCGTGCTCTCCTATGACAAGAACAGCGATCAGTTGTCACCGGCCTCCAAGCGGCGGCTGGCGATGATCGGTGATTATGTGAAGGCAGACAAGAGCATCGATGTGGTGGTGATCGACGCCTACAGCGACAGCTATGGCGGCCGCTGGCCAAACCAGAAGCTCTCCGAGAAGCGGGCGGATGCCATCAAGCAGGTGTTTGTGGATCTCGGCATCGAGGAGGGCAAGATCTCGGTGGAAGGGCACGGTGAGAAACAGCACGTGGCCTCCAACGAAACGGAAGCTGGCCGAGCCAAGAACCGCCGGGTGGTGATCAACATGGGACGCAACGGCACTATCTGATCC
The DNA here is from genome assembly GCF_040907855.1 of Aeromonas sp. s4. Taxonomy (NCBI): domain Bacteria; kingdom Pseudomonadati; phylum Pseudomonadota; class Gammaproteobacteria; order Aeromonadales; family Aeromonadaceae; genus Aeromonas; species Aeromonas sp. s4. Next base: position 77,928 of record NZ_JBFOCP010000036.1, read on the forward strand.
CGTTGAGTCATCGAGAGGGGCGGCATTTTCGCTGTAGTCAGGAATAAAAAATGCCAGTCGGCGAACCGACTGGCATTTTTTTCGCGGGTATCCGGGATTACTTGGCCAGGGATTCCGGCAGGTTTTCGCGGATCTTGCCGAGCATCTCTTTCAGCACGCGGGGGTTGGCCACCACGATATTGCCGGAGTTTTCGTAGTTGTGACCACCGACGAAGTCGGTGACGATGGCGCCGGCTTCTTTGGCCAGCAGCTCACCGGCGGCTGTGTCCCAGGGTTTCAGGCCGATTTCCCAGAAACCGTCGACGCGGCCAGCGGCCACATAGGCGAGATCCAGCGCGGCGGAGCCAGCACGACGAATATCGGCACACTCGATGAACATGCTCTGGAACATCTTCAGGTAGGGTTCGATGTGGTGCTTCTGCTTGAACGGGAACCCGGTGGCCAGGATGGTGCCGGAGAGCTCTTTGGCCTTGCCGACACGGATGCGGTAGCCGTTCAGCTGGGCGCCGCTGCCGCGGGTGGCAGTGAACAGCTCGTCACGGATGGGATCGTAGACAACGGCTTGTTCGGTCTTGCCCTTGACGCGCAGAGCGATGGAAACGGCAAAATGCGGAATGCCTTTGACCAGGTTGGTCGTGCCATCCAGTGGGTCGATGATCCATTGGTAGTCCGGATTGGTACCGGCAATCTCGCCAGACTCTTCAGCAACGATGCTGTGTTCCGGGTAAGATTTTTTGATGGTGTGAATGATGGCCGCTTCGGCGTCACGGTCAACGTTGGTCACGAAGTCATTGCTGCCTTTTTGGATAACCTCGATGTTCTCGGGTTGAGAAAAGGCTTTTACTACTACTTGACCGGCGTTGCGCGCAGCGCGCACGGCGATATTCAGCATCGGATGCATAGGTTCACCACTGGATGTTAAAGAACGGGGGATAAAAGGACGCAACATCTTACCAAGATATTCGGAAATTGCAACTGCTATGCCCTCATTCGGTCAGGGGGGGGACTGACAGATCTGACGGCTCCAATAAAGACCTGTAATCAACTAGTCTTATCGCGACAGCCGGATAACAGGCTGTGGTGAGCATAGGGATATGAGCCATGAATCTGTCATTAGTCAGTCAGAAACCGTCGTCGCCGACGACTCTGGGTGTGTTGGCCGCACTGCGTGCCGCCAGCGAAGAGAGCGATTATGTCACCGAGGTCCGGGTGGCACAGCCCCAGCAGTGGCAACCGTCGAAGGACGAAGCGGCGATCCTGCTGCTGGAAGAAGAGGGCGCTGCCTGGCCTGTTCCGCTCTGGCCAGCAGGAGGCAGTGCACTGGGATTGCCGGTGCTTCCCCTGTTGGTGCATCGACAGTATGAACATGCTCCACAGGGGCCGGATGTCCGGGATCCGCATTTTTATTTTGTCTCCAACGGCATTCTGCTGGATGAGGCCGAACTGGCGGATCCTGCCTGCAGCCTGGTGCTTCAAAGCAAGTTTGAATCCTATTTCCCGCTGCTTTCCCGTCTTATCTTGCTGCGCCAGCGCCAACCAGGGGTACTGAGCAGCTAATCATCTCCCCCTCGATGCGGGCTGTTCAAGCGGCACAATATTTGTCATAACTGACCGACATTGTGCCGCTTTGCTATGGCCTGCGCAGCGGCTCACTGTGTGTTCGTCGACGGAGGTGACATGAAGGTTTATGAGCTGAGGCGAGCCCCCAATGCCCGTCGGGTCAGAATGTTTCTGGCGGAGAAGGGGATCGAGATGGAATATCAACAGGTCGATCTGGGGGCGGGGGAAAACCTGGCGCCCGCCTTTTTGACCAAGAACCCGGCCGGGCGCATTCCTGTGCTGGAACTCGATGACGGAACCTGTCTGAGTGAAACCCTGGCCATCTGCCGCTATTTTGAAGAGCTTCACCCCGAACCGAACCTGTTTGGCTGCACCGCGCTGGAGCGCGCCACCATAGAGATGTGGAGTCGCTTCATCGAGTTCAACCTCTGGTTGCCGACCGGTATGGCGTTTCGTCATATCACCGGTTTTTACAAAGACCGGGAGCGGGTCTTCCCCGAATGGGGGGAGGAGTGCAAGCAACAGGCTCAGATCTGGTTTGACAAGCTCGATGCCCGTCTTGCCGAGGTGCCCTATATTGCGGGGGAACGCTTCACCATCGCCGACATTCTTGCCTTCTGTACCATTGATTTTGGCAAGGTGGTTGGCCTGCGTATCACCCCCGAACAGCCCCATTTGCAGGACTGGCATGACCGGGTAAGTGCCCGGTCCAGCGCCCAGGCCTGATCCTTTCCCCTGAACGTTCAAGGAGTCCAAGATGATAGAGTTGTACACTGCCGCCACGCCCAACGGGTTCAAGGTGTCGATCGCCCTCGAAGAGCTGGGGCTGCCCTACAAGGTCATTCCCCTTGATTTCGCGACCATGGAGCAGAAGAAGCCCGAGTTCCTGGCCATCAACCCCAATGGCCGCATCCCGGCCATCGTCGATCGGGACAATGGTGACTTCGCGGTGTTCGAGTCCGGCGCCATCCTTATCTATCTGGCGGAAAAAACCGGCAAGTTGCTGCCGCAGGATCCCAAGCGTCGCTCCCAGGCCATCCAGTGGCTGATGTTCCAGATGGGGGGCGTCGGTCCCATGATGGGGCAGGCCAACGTCTTCTATCGCTATTTCCCCGAGAAGATCCCGGCCGCCATCGAGCGTTACCAGAAGGAGGGGCGACGCCTGTTCGAGGTGCTCGACGGTCATCTGGCACACCATGAGTATCTGGCGGACGAGTACAGCATCGCCGACATCGCTACCTGGCCCTGGGTGCGCATCCACGACTGGAGTGGTATCTCCATTGATGGGTTGGTGCATTTGCAGGCCTGGATGGCACGCATGGAGGCCAGGCCCGCCTGCCAGAAGGGCATCACCATTCCACCGCGCAATGAGAGCCCCGAGGATCAGGTCAAGCGGGCGCAGCAGATGGTGACTCGCTGACGCCATCATGATGGCCCTGACGGGCCATCTTTTTTATTCCCCTTTGACTCCCCGTTGTTTGACGATCTGCATCGCAGTCGCTTTTTGTCTTTCAAATAAGCCATTTATCAAAAATCAAAAGTCATTCTTCCCGATTAGTTGTTATGTTATAACGCCATGTCTTTGGTTGATGAACATGAAGCTTGGATGGAAAGGATGACAAAAAAATGCACCGCAGCCGGGTGGTTCGCCCTGGCTCTGATGGCAGGAACGACTGCAGCCGACGGCAAACCGCTTGCCATGGTGGGGCCTTGGGAGATCCACAGTGTCGACCCCGCCAGCAACGGGGTCTTCTTTACTCGCATGCAGGTGGTGGAGACCCTGGTAGATGTCGATAGGAAAGGCAATCTGCAACCCGGGCTTGCCAGTGAGTGGTCGCGTAGCGATGACGGTCTGCAGTGGCGATTCACATTGCGCCCCGGGGCCCGTTTTCACGATGGCAGCGAGGTGAGCGCCGAGCATGCCGCTTTTGCCCTGCAACAGGCCTGGCGCAAGCCCGGCGTGATGACCAGCGCTCCCATTGCGTCCATCGAGGCTGGAGATGGCGTCTTGAAGGTCACCCTGAGCGAACCCTTCGCCTCCCTGCCGGCCGTGCTGGCCCACCCCAGCACCCAGATCCTGGCGAAGGCCGCCTACGATGCCAAGGGGGAGGTAACCCAGGTGATAGGCTCTGGCCCCTACCGCATCACCCGCCTGCAACAACCCCAGCGGATAGAGACTGTGCGTTTCGACGGCTGGCAGGGGGCCAGGCCCGCAATCGAGGAGGTCAGCTACCTGACGGTGGGGCGTGCAGAGAGCCGCACCCTGATGGCCGAGAGCGGTCAGGCCGATATTGCCTGGGGGCTGGATCCGGTCAGCATCCGCCGCTTGCAGCAGGCGTCACGGGTCTCCATCGCCTCGGTTACCCTGCCACGGACCATCCAGCTCAAGCTCAATGGCGCCGATCCTCGTCTGAGTGATCCGGTGGTGCGCCGTGCCCTGAGTCTCGCCATCGATCGTCGTGGTATGGCAGCCGCCCTGCTGCGGGATCCCGAGATGGCGGCAACCCAGCTCTTTCCTCCCACTCTGGGGGAGTGGCACCAGCTCGGGTTGACGCCGCTTGCCTATGACGTCAAGGCGGCCCGGGCGGCCTTCGCGGCGGCAGGCTGGCAGCCGGGGGAGGACGGTGTGCTGCGCAAGGGGGAAGAGCGCTTCGCCCTGACCCTGCGTACCTTCCCTGACCGTCCGGAGCTGCCGCTTCTCGCCACGGCACTGCAGGCGCAGTGGAAGGCGGTGGGGGTGGATCTCAAGGTGGCGGTGGGCAACTCGAGCGAGATACCGGCGGGCCATCAGGACGGCTCCCTCCAGCTTGGTCTCTACGCCCGCAATTATGCCCTGGTACCGGATCCCCTGGTCACGTTGCTGGGGGACTTGGCCCCTGCCGGTGCGGACTGGGGGGTGATGAACTGGCACTCCCCGGCCATGACGCAAACACTGACCCGCCTTGCCACGCAAGCCTTGTCGCCCACAGACGCCGCCGCGGCTCGCCGGGAGATAGCCACGACACTGCAACAGGAGTTGCCGCTCCTGCCCATCGCCTGGTACCGCCAGAGCGCGGCGGTCAGTCGGGGGCTGGAGGGGTTTGAACTCGATCCCCAGGAGCGCAGCTATGGCCTGGACAAGTTGACATGGAGCGCACGATGACAGCGACACCCTTGTCTCGCGTCATGGGGATACTGGGTCAGCGTCTGGTGCAGGCGCTGGTGGTTGCCCTGCTGGTGGCCGGACTCTGTTTTCTGATGGTGCAGTCCCTGCCCGGAGACATCGCCTTTCGCATCGCGGCGGGTCGTTATGGCTATGACTATGTCACCGCCGAGGCGGCCAACGCGGTGCGCAGCGAGCTGGGGCTGGCCGGCTCGGCCCTTGCCCGTTTTGGCGACTGGCTGTGGGCCTTGCTGCAAGGGGATCTCGGCAGCTCCCTGGTGACGGGCGCACCGGTCGCCGCCGACGTGGGTCATCACCTGGGCGCCACCCTGACGCTCGCGAGCGCCTCCGTGGTGCTGGCGCTGGTGGTGGCGCTGCCGCTTGGCAGCCTGAGTGCGCTGCGCCCGGGGGGATGGTGTGATCGCCTGACCCTGGGCTGGAGCGTGCTGATGCGTGCGTTGCCCCCCTTCTTGCTCGGCCTGGTGCTCATGGTGATGCTCTCGGTGGAGCTGGGCTGGGTCAGTGCGGCAGGGCACGGGGAGGGGAGCAACCTGCTGCTGCCCGCCCTGACCCTGGGATTGGGGCTCTCCGGCGTGCTCTCCCGGGTGGTGCGTGAAAGCGTGCTCACCGTGGTGCAGTCCGGTTATTACCGATTTGCCCTCACCAAGGGGCTTTCGCCGGCCCGGGTTTTCTGGCGTCACGGTCTGCGCAACACCGGGGTCAGCATCATCGCCTACACCAGCGTGCAACTGGTGCTGCTCATCGAGGGGGTCGTGGTGGTCGAGAGCCTGTTTGCCTGGCCCGGGATCGGCCATGCGCTGGTGCACGCCATCTTCTGGCGCGACATCCCCATGGTTCAGGGGACAGTGCTGGTGCTGGCGGTGCTCTTCGTGCTGCTCAATACCCTCACCGACCTGCTTTGTCTTGCCATTGACCCCCGTGGTCCCAAGGAGTCCTGATCATGTCGTTGTCTGTCAAAACGGGGCTGGGCCTGCTCCTGCTGGTGGTGCTGTTTGCCCTGCTGGGCCCCGTGCTCTGGCCCGATCCGGCGGCTCAGGATCTGGCACAGTTTCTGGCTGATCCCTCCTGGCAGGAGCCCCTCGGGCGGGATCAGATGGGGCGCAGCCTGATGGCGCGCCTCGCGGCGGCGACCCGGCTCTCCCTGCTGCTGGGACTGCTGTGCGTCATCACGGCGGCGCTGCTGGGCTCATTGCTGGGCTGGCTCTCGGCCTGGCGCGGCGGCTGGGTCGACGGTCTGCTGCGCAGCCTGGCCGACGGCGTGCTGGCCCTGCCAGGCCTGTTGCTGGTGCTGCTCTTCTCCGCCATGGCCCAGGGTGGCTTTGCCATCCTCTATCTCGGGTTGGCCATGGCCCAGTGGGTGGAGTATTACCGGGTGGTGCGTGCCCGCAGCCGGGGGCTGCTCGCCTCGCCCCAGGTGGAGGCGTCCCGTCTGCTGGGATTCGGCCATGCCCATGTGGTGCGGCGCCATCTCTGGCCCGAGCTCGCCCCCCAGTTGCTCACCATGATGGCCTTTGGCCTAGCGGGTGCCATTCTAACCCTCTCTACCCTGGGCTTTGTCGGAGTGGGCATTCAGCCGCCCACGCCGGAGCTGGGGCTGATGATGACGGAGGCACTGCCCCACTATCAGGAGGCTCCCCGTCTGCTACTGGCCCCCATTCTTGTCATGGGGCTGATGTTGCTGGCCCTGGTGCTGCTTCATCAGACGCGCGGCCTTGACATGTCATCTTCACAAGGAGCCACCTCATGACGGCCATTAAAATCAAGGGGTTGCAGGTCGATGATGGCCAGAAAACCCTGTTGCAGGCGCTGGATTTCACCATTCATCCCGGCACCGCCCTGACCCTGATCGGGGAGAGCGGTTCGGGCAAATCCCTGTTGGCTCATGCCCTGATGGGGACGTTGCCAGCCCCTCTGACAGGCCGGGGTGAGATGGTGTCGGGTGGCCGCCATCACAACCTGGCCGACACGCCTCGCCTGCGCACTCTCTGGGGGCGGGAGCTGGCGATGTTGCCCCAGGAGCCGGTGCTGGCGCTGGATCCCACCATGGGGTTGCTTGCCCAGGTGGAGGAGGGGTGGCTGCCAGGGGGCAAGGAGGCCCGATCGCGGGCCCGCGCCGCCCTCGAGCGGCTTGGACTGGCCGGGCGGGAGGGCGCTTTTGTACACCAGCTCTCGGGAGGCATGGCCCAGCGCGCGGCCTTTGCCGCCGCCACCCTGGGGGAGGCCCGTCTGCTGGTGGCCGACGAGCCCACCAAGGGGCTCGACAGCCGGGCCGCAGCCAGGCTGGGTGCCTTGTTGCTGGGCTACCTGGCCCGTGGACGCCATCTGCTGACCATCACCCATGATCTCTCCCTGGCTCGCGCATTGGGGGGTTGGGTGCTGGTGGTCAAGGGAGGAGAGATCGTGGAGCAGGGGCCCGCCGAGCGTGTGCTGCACACGCCATCCCATGCCTATACCCGGGCTCTGCTGGCGGCGGAGCCCTCCGCCTGGCCCGAGGCGGTCGTCCCTCCTACCGGTGACTGGCTCATCCGCGGAAAGGAGCTTGCCATGGGATATGGGGATCAACCCCTGTTCACGGGGCTCGACCTTGCCCTGGCGCAAGGGGAGCGAATGGCCATCATGGCGCCGAGCGGCGCGGGCAAGAGCACCCTCGGCAACGTGCTGCTGGGTCTGCAACGCCCCCTGCAAGGTGAGGTGCTGCGCCGTGAAGGGATAGCCCCCTGCCGCTGGCAGAAGCTCTATCAGGATCCGGTGCAGGCCTTTGCAAGCCGGGTGCGCCTCGCCACCCAGTTCGATGATGTGCTGCGTCTGCACAGGCTGCCCCGCCATCGGCTTGTCGACTATCTGGCCCGGTTGGGGCTGGATGAACGGCTGCTGACGCGCCTGCCAAACCAGGTCTCGGGAGGGGAGCTGCAGCGGCTGTCGCTTATCCGGGCCCTGTTGCTGCGCCCCGTGCTGCTGTTCGCCGATGAGCCCACGTCCCGGCTCGATCCCCTGAGCCAGCAACAGACCATCGCCTGTCTGCTGGAGGAACTGGAAGAGATAGGCTGCGCCTTGCTGTTGGTGACCCATGACGAGGGGCTGGCCGACAAGGTTGCTCCTCGTTGTCTGAGACTGGGGGAGGCGGGTACCCCCATGTTCGAAGGCGCGTCGGCCGAGGTGAGAAGAGTGGGGTAAAGAGGGGACAGGATGAATCCTTCCCCCATGATGAGATGACAGTGACGGGGCCTTGGGCCCCGTCGCATTAGAAAAACTTGGGAAAGCAGATTATAAAGTTTCGTTCGTTTTTTGTGATATGAATCACTAAGATTATCGCAAGCCAGAGAGCGTCCTGCTGCTGGCGGGTGCGGGTCCTCCGCCTTGTTCCTCTTCAACGACCTTTGTCAGACACCTCCTGCAGATCCCTGCCCGGAGGGTGGCGGCTTTTTGATCTTTTTCGGACGACATATGTATCGGCACAGCTTCTATCCCCTGTTTTTCCTGACCATTCTGATGGTCGCCGTGGGTCAGATGACCCAGACCCTCTATGTGCCCTCCATTCCCATGATGGCGGGGGACTTCCATGTGGCCTCCGGCCAGCTGCAGGCGGTGATGGCCTGCTACCTCATTCCCTACGGCCTCTCCCAGTTCGTTTATGGCCCCTTGTCGGATCGCATCGGTCGTCGCCCTGTGCTCATCATCGGCATGATGATCTTCCTGGTCGGCACCCTCACCATCCAGCTGATCCCGAGCTTCACTGCCCTGCTGGCGGGCAGCCTGATCCAGGGGCTGGGCACCGGGGCAGGGGGTGCCATGAGCCGGACCGTGATGCGCGACCGTTACAGTGGCGCCGAGCTCAACCGTGCCAACAGCCTGGTAAGCATGGGGGTCATCTTCTCCCCTCTGCTGGCACCTGTGCTGGGCGGCTGGCTCACCGAGCTGTTCAACTGGCGTGCCGGCTACTGGTTCCTGTTCGGCTTTGGTGCCCTGACCACCCTGGCGCTGCTGGCCTGGTTTGGGGAGACGCTGCCAGCATCCGCCCGCCAGCATTCGCTGCGGGTGGGCGCCGCCTATCGTCATGTGCTCGGCAACCCGCGCTTTCAGGGCAACCTGCTCTGTCTGATGGCCACCTTTGCCGGCCTCGCGGTGTTCGAAGCGGCGGCCGGGGTGTTGCTGGGGGACGTGCTCAAGCTGAGTGCCCGCACCGTCAGCGTGCTGTTCGTGCTGCCGCTGCCCGGTTATCTGTTCGGCGCCTGGCTCTCCGCCAGACTGAGTTTTCGCCTGAGCCAGGGCAAGCTGATGCGCCTTGGCATCGCCTTCCTGGCCCTGGGGTCGCTCATCATCCTGGTACCCGGGCTGCTCGGCATGGTGAGCGCTGCCTCCCTGGTGGGCGGGGCTGCGGTCTACTTCATTGGCAGCGGCATTCTCTATCCGACCGCCACCTCCTGTGCCATCGAGCCCTTCCCGGGCCAGGCGGGCACCGCGGGAGCCGTGCTCGGGGGCATGCAGAATCTGGGGGCTGGCGTGGTAACCCTGCTGGCCGCCAGCTTCCCGATGACGGGGCAGGTGACCCTGGGGGCCATCATGACGGTGATGGTGCTGATCGTGGCCTTGAGCTTTGTGTGGCTGCGCCACCACGGCGCGCCCCACGAGCAGATGGCCGTCTGACACGGCCAAGAGCCCGCCCCGTTGGCGGGCTTTTTACTGTCTCCTGCTGGGTGGCGAGACGCCACAGTCGAGTGGAAGGGGGTTGCCGCGCAGGCAAAGAAAAAGCCCGTCGTGATGACGGGCTTTTTTGGGTAGGTACCCCGGAGATGCCGTTGCCGGTTTGGGCCCTTGAACCGTCGGTTCAAGGCGGAGATCTAATCTGGCCGCAGGCTTCTCGGTCGGGCCGAGCATGCTCAATAGCCAGAAGGCAGACCCCCTGTTTGGTATGAATATCGGCTCGGGGACTTGAACCGGCTGACAAACACTCCAGGGAATTTCAAAACTCGGTGCGATTAGGGCTGTTGCGCCTCTTCGCTGGATTCACCGTATTGTCCGTGCTCGATCAAGGCGGCTTCGATGGTGCGTTGCAGCATCTTGATCCGCTTGTCCATGGTCTCAGAGTATTGGTGGTTTTTCTCTTTTTCAAGGCAGAGCTCATGACAGAAATTGAGCGCTGCCATGACGGCCAGCTGTTCGTTGCTGGAGACCTTGGAACGTTGACGAAGCTCGATGAGCTTGTCGGTCAGCTGGTCGGCGGCCTGGCGCAGGGCATCTTGTTGTCCCAGGGGACAGGACACCTTGTAGGGACGTCCCAGAATGACGATTTCTACGGCCTCTATGCTCATGCCTTCCTCAATACGGCGGGGCTGATTTCCGCCTTTATCCACGTGGACAACTGGGCGGGACTATATAGCGCAGATGCAGAAGTTTCAAGGCCTTGCTGGCTCTGGCAGGGGGAGAATGCTAGGATCTCGGCCATAAATTCTGCATATTTGCCTGAACTTTGAGCGGATCCTAGATGAGCAAAACAAACCCCCTGAAATACGCCGCCGTGGCGGACCTGATGGCACAGCACGACCTCATGGCGACGGCCGTCGAGGCCCATGGCGTGATCTGCGGCCTGGTGTGCGGTGGCGTGGCCCTGGACGACAAAAGCTGGCAGCCCCATTTCAATGATCTGATCAACGACGGTTTCGGTCTGCCGGCACCGGTGCGCCAGGTGATGACCGACCTCTATCACGAGGTGATCGAGAGCCTGATGGCACAAAAGGGCGTCGAGCTGCTGCTGCCAAGCGACGAGGCGCCGCTCGATGAGCGCATCGACTCGCTGGTGGACTGGTCCCAGGCCTTCCTGGCCGGCTTTGGCGTGGTCCAACAGGAGCTCTCCAAGGCATCCGAAGAGCTGCAGGAGATGATTCAGGACATCGCCAGCATCACCCAGGTCTCTGCCGAGTTCGATCAGGAAGATGAAGAGAACGAAGCCTCCTTCCTGGTGCTCTACGAACACGTGCGCCTTGGAGTCATGATGGCGTTCGAGGAGTTTGGCAAGCGCCCGGCCGCGCCGAGCACGCCGCCGACCCTGCACTGATCTGCCCGTCCACCGGGTCAATGAAAGAGCGCATCACGGCGCTCTTTCTGTTTTACAAGGGGCGAGAGCAGGGGAGGCACTCTGCTAACCCATGGTGCCAAAGCGGTTTTTTGCCCGTGGCTTCGCATCCCGTCCGCCACCTTTGTGGTAGGATTGGCCCACGTTTTTTCGCCTATGCCCTCTTCTCATGTCTCAATCTGATCTGGTTCACGTCGACGTGGCTATCGTCGGCGGTGGTATGAGCGGTGCCGTGCTGGCCCTCTCCCTTGCCGCCCTGAAAGGACAGGATGGCGCCTCCCTGCAGATCCTGCTGCTGGAGGCGAGTGCGCCCGAGCTCAATGCTCATCCCGGTTTCGATGCCCGTGCCATCGCGCTTTCCGCCGGTACCTGCGAGGCGCTGGCTCGTCACGGCCTCTGGCCGCACCTGGTACCCCACTGCTCCCCCATCACCCATATCCATGTGTCGGATCGGGGCCACTGTGGCCAGACCCGGCTGTCGGCGGCGGAGTATGGTCTACCCGCCCTCGGTCAGGTGATCGAGCTGTCGGCGGCGGGCATCGTGCTGCAAGAGGCGATCGCCGCCTGCCCGCAGATCCGTATGTTGTGCCCGGCCAGGCTTGAGGCCATCGACCCCGACGAGGCGGGAGTGACGCTCGCCCTGGAGGGCGGCGCGCGCTACCGCACCCGGCTGCTGGTGGCGGCCGACGGGGGCCACTCCTTCGTGCGCCAGCATTTCAAGATGCCGGTCAGTCGCCACGATTATGGCCAGAGCGCCATCATCGCCACCGTCAAGACCGCCGAGGATCCCGCCGGACGGGCCTTCGAGCGCTTCACCGATGGAGGGCCGCTGGCCCTGCTGCCCATGCAGGACGGCCTCTCTTCTCTGGTGTGGAGCGTGCCGCGGGACGAGGCACAGGGGCTGCTTGCACTGGATGACGCCGCCTTTCTCGCCCGTCTGCAGCAGGCTTTTGGCTGGCGCCTCGGGCGCATCGAGCGTACCGGCGTGCGCCACCTCTATCCGCTGGTGCTGACGGTGGCCGACTACCCGCTGGCCCAGCGCACCGTGCTGGTGGGTAACGCCGCCCACCTGCTGCACCCCATCGCCGGTCAGGGGTTCAACCTCGGCATGCGGGATCTGGACGTGCTGGCCCGGACCCTGGCCCGTGCGCTCGCGGCGGGGGAAGACATCGGCGGCTTTGAGGTGCTAAGCGGCTACTGGCAGCAGCGGCGGGACGATCAGGCCCAGACCGTCTGGCTCACGTCCTCCCTGGCCCAGCTCTTCTCAAACCATCACGCTCCCCTGGTGGTGGGCCGCAATCTGGCGCTCTCCCTGATGGGCAGAGTGCCCTGGCTCAAGGCACCGCTCGCCTCCCGCACCCTGGGATTCGTGAACGAGGTGTGCGGCCAATAAGCGCTGTCGCCCCGGCGGCAAAGACGATTTCGAGCAAGAGGCACGCCTGTGGGCGTCGCCTCGCAGATCCTGGCGACTCGCCCGGAAAGGACACAAGAGAATGCAGATGCAAGATGTGGATGTGGTGATCGTGGGGGGGGGCATGGTGGGCCTGGGGCTCGCTGCCGCCCTCAAGAACCGGGCGATCAAGGTGGCCATCGTGGAAGGCCGGCTGCCCGGTGCAACGCTCGGTGAGACGCCGGACAACAGGGTCAGTGCCCTGAGCCTTGCGAGTCAGCACATCCTGCAAGGAGTCGGCGCCTGGGACGGCATAGTGGCGCGCCGCCTGCAGCCCTACGAGAAGATGCAGGTGTGGGAGCAGGACAGTTTCGGCCACATCGATTTCGATGCCGCCAGCCTGCGTCAGGGGGCTCTTGGCCACATCGTCGAGAACCGGGTGATCCAGCTTGCGCTGCTGGACGCCATCGCGGGGGCCAGCGATATCCAGATGCTGACCCCGGCCCGGGCCACCAGCCTGCAGTGCGGGCCAGCGGGCGCCCTGCTGCTGCTGGAAGATGGCCGGGCCCTCTCGGCCAAGCTGGTGGTGGCCGCCGACGGTGCCCACTCCTGGGTGCGCCGTCAGGCAGACATTCCCCTCACCAGCTGGGATTACGGTCATCACGCCCTGGTGGCGACGGTGCGTTGTGCCGAGCCCCATGAGGCGGTTGCCCGCCAGATCTTCACCCCCGAGGGGCCGCTCGCCTTCTTGCCCCTGTGGCAGCCCGACCTCTGCTCCATCGTCTGGTCTGTGCCTGCGGCCCGCGCCGAGGCGCTCTGCGCCCTGGATGACGACGGCTTCAACCGCCAGCTCACCGCCGCCTTTGATGGGCGCCTCGGGCTGTGCAAGGTGGAGGGGGCTCGCAGCGCCATTCCGCTGACCGCCCGCTACGCCCGCGACTTTGCCCGCGAGCGCCTGGTGCTGGTGGGGGATGCGGCCCACACCATCCACCCGCTGGCGGGGCAGGGGGTGAATCTGGGCTTGCTGGATGCCGCCGCTCTGGCGGAGCAGATCCTCATTCATCACGGCAAGGGCGCGGACATCGGCCTGCTTGCCAACCTGCGGGGCTACGAGCGCTGGCGCAAGAGCGAGGCGGCGCGCATGCTGGCGGCCATGGAGGGGCTCAAGCGACTGTTTGCGGGCAGCAACCCCCTCAAGAAGCTGGTGCGCGGGGTGGGGCTTCGCGCCGTCGACGGTCTTGGCCCCCTCAAGCAGGGCATGATCCGGGCCGCCATGGGGCTGGATGGGGAGCTGCCCACCCTGGCCAAAGGTGAAAAAATCTAATCTTACCCCGGGATTTTAACAAAAAAACTAATCTGACAGGGCGAGATGACCCTTCGGGGTGTCAGCCTTTAATGTTGGCGAGAAGCGAAACGTTTTTCTGTAAATTGTGACGGGACGGTAAAAATCAACATTAAATCCCGCAATGGCGCGGTTTTGGCTGTTTTTATCACTGTTTTTGCCTTAGTGTCTGGTGTCAGTGAGTCGGGTGAGGATTAGTTTTTTTTGAGCGGTGCCCCGGCACGCTTGTCATATAATCCGCTCCGTTCAAGGAATCACTCCTGCCCGCCCGGGCGGGAACGAGCACAGAGCTTGTGGTCCGTAGTTCCCGACGAGCCGGGGCGGATTGCGAGTGTTGTCGCGAACGCTTAAGGAAACACAGCGATGATCCAGACTACTGTATTGCATCCGAAACACCTGGAAGCGGGTGCCAAGATGGTGGACTTCCACGGTTGGGAGATGCCCATCAACTACGGTTCCCAGTTGGAAGAGCACCATGTGGTGCGCACCGATGCAGGCATGTTCGATGTCTCCCACATGACCATCGTCGATTTGACCGGCGAGCGGGTCAAAGCCTTCCTGCAACACCTGCTGGCCAACGACGTGGCCAAACTCACCGTCCCCGGCAAGGCCCTCTACAGTGGCATGCTCAATCCGGAAGGCGGCGTCATCGATGACCTCATCACCTATTTCCTGACCGATACCTTCTACCGCCTGGTGGTGAACTCCGCCACCCGCGAGAAGGATCTGGCCTGGATCCGCCATCACGCCATCGACTTTGCCGTGAGCGTGACCGAGCGCCCCGAGCTTGCCATGATCGCTGTGCAGGGCCCCCACGCCAAGGCCAAGGCGGCCAAGGTGTTCACCCCCGAGCAGAATGCGGCGGTCGAAGGCATGAAGCCCTTCTTCGGTGTGCAGGCCGGGGATCTCTTCATCGCCACCACCGGCTACACCGGCGAAGATGGCTACGAGATCGTGGTCCCCCAAGAGAAGGCATGCGATCTGTGGCAGGCCCTGCTGGACAACGGCGTGGCCCCTTGTGGCCTGGGTGCCCGTGATACCCTGCGCCTGGAAGCGGGCATGAACCTCTACGGTCAGGACATGGACGAGTCAATCTCTCCGCTTGCCGCCAACATGGCCTGGACCCTGGCCTGGGAGCCTGCCTCCCGCCAATTCATCGGCCGCGCCGCCCTGGAAGCCCAGAAGGCCGCCGGCAACCAGCCCAAGCTGGTGGGTCTGGTGATGGAAGAAAAGGGCGTGCTGCGTGCCGGCATGCCGGTCACCTTCACCAGCGAGAGCGGCGAGACACGGGGAGGGGTGATCACCTCCGGCTCCTTCTCGCCCACTCTGGGTTACAGCATTGCCCTGGCGCGGGTGCCCCGTGATATCGGCGAGCAGGCCCAGGTGGAGATCCGCAAGAAGCAGGTCACCGTGAAAGTCACCAAGCCGGCCTTCGTGCGCAACGGCCAGCCGCTGGTGTAATCATTGATTGCGGCGAGGGTTGACCTTCGCCGCCCCATTTTTGTTGAAGCGATCCAAGAGCATAAAGGAAGCACAAATGAGCCATATCCCGAGCGAACTGAAATATGCCACCTCCCACGAGTGGGTCCGTGTTGAAGCCAACGGCGAAGCCGTGGTCGGCATCACCGAGCACGCCCAGGATCTGCTGGGGGACATGGTGTTCGTCGATCTGCCGGAAGTGGGCAAGCAGGTGAGCGCCGGTGAAGATTGCGCCGTGGCGGAGTCCGTCAAGGCCGCCTCCGACATCTACAGCCCGGTGAGCGGCGAGATCCTGGCCGTCAACGAAGAGCTGGAAGGCAGCCCCGAGCTGGTCAACTCCGACCCCTACGGCGCCGGCTGGCTGTTCCGCATCAAGCTGGACGACGCGGGCGAGCTCGCCAACCTGCTGGATGCCGAAGGCTACCAGAACGTGGTGGACGAAGAATAATGCCCCCGGGCCCTGCCAACACAGCAGGGCCCACTTGTATGACTGCCATCCTGCGGCCATGGCGGTTGCAGGAAAGGCGCAGCCTTTGCGCCTTCGGGATGCCCTTGCCGCATTCCCCGTCTGCCCGCGGCGGACACAGAACATGAGTGGAGCCGGTATCGACCGGCTACAGGAACATCAGGTCTTGGTTGTCAGGATGTCATGCCAGGACCTATTACCAGGAAATAGGGAAATGACCCAGTCACTGTTTGAACTCGAGCAAAAAACCGATTTCATCCGCCGTCACATCGGCCCGGGTGAGGAAGAACTGCGGGCCCTGCTCGCCACCGTGGGTGCCGAGAGCCTGGACGATCTGATTGAGCAGACGGTCCCCGCCGCCATCCGTCGTCCGGGGCCGCTTGGTATCGGCGCCCCCATGACCGAAGTGGAGGCCCTGGCCAAGCTCAAGGGCTATGCGGCCAAGAACCAGATCGCCAAGAGCTACATCGGCATGGGCTACCACGACACCCACGTGCCCCACGTCATCCTGCGCAACGTGCTGGAAAACCCGGGCTGGTACACCGCCTACACCCCCTATCAGCCCGAGCTGGCCCAGGGCCGTCTCGAAGCCCTGCTCAACTTCCAGCAGCTCACCCTGGATCTCACCGGCATGGATCTGGCGAGCGCCTCCCTGCTCGATGAAGCCACCGCCGCCGCCGAAGCCATGGCGCTGGCCAAGCGCATGGCCAAATCCAAATCCAACCTCTTCTTCGTGGCCGACGACGTTCACCCCCAGGTGATCGACGTGGTCAAGGAGCGCGCGGTCCACTTCGGTTTCGATGTGGTGGTCGGCCCTGCGGGCGAGGCCGTGAGCGAAGAGGTGTTCGGTGCCATGTTCCAGTACCCGGGGACCACCGGCAATGTGGCCGATCTGCGTTCCCTCATTGCCGCCGTCCAGGCCCAGAAGGGGCTGGCCTGCGTCGGGACCGACATGCTCTCCCTGCTGCTGCTCAAATCCCCGGGTGAACTGGGTGCCGACGTGGTGTTCGGCAGTGCCCAGCGCTTCGGTGTGCCCATGGGTTACGGTGGCCCCCACGCCGCCTTCTTCGCCACCCGCGACGCCTACAAGCGCTCCATGCCGGGTCGCATCATCGGCGTCTCCAAGGATGCCCGTGGCAAGAGCGCCCTGCGCATGGCCATGCAGACCCGCGAGCAGCACATCCGCCGCGAGAAGGCCAACTCCAACATCTGTACCGCCCAGGTGCTGCTGGCCAACATGGCGAGCTTCTACGCCGTCTACCACGGCCCGGTGGGGCTGAAAACCATCGCCTCCCGCGTGCACCGTCTGACCACCATCCTGGCGCTCGGCCTCACTGCCAAGGGCGTGACTCTCAAGCACGGAAGCTGGTTCGATACCCTCACAGTACTGACGTCGGACAAAGCTGCACTCATTGCCAAGGCCGAAGGGCTCGGCATCAACCTGCGCGCGGATCTGGACGGTGCGGTCGGTGTGTCCCTCTCTGAAACCACCACCCGAGGCGATGTGGCCGAGCTGTTCGACCTGTTCCTTGGGGGGGGTCACGGCCTCGATGTGGAGGCCCTCGACCAGGCCGCCCAGACGCATCAGGCGATCCCGCAGGATCTGCTGCGCACCGACGCCGTGCTGACCCACGAGGTATTCAACAAGTACCACTCCGAGACCGAGATGCTGCGCTACATCCACCGTCTCGAAGCGAAAGATCTGGCCCTGAACTACGCCATGATCTCCCTGGGCTCCTGCACCATGAAGCTCAACGCCACCGCCGAGATGATCCCGGTGACCTGGCCTGAATTCGGCAAGCTGCACCCCTTCGCGCCGCTCAAGCAGACTCAAGGCTACCAGCTGCTGCTGGCAGATCTGGAAGACTGGCTGGTGAAGGTGACCGGCTACGATGCGGTCTGCATGCAGCCCAACTCCGGCGCTCAGGGCGAATACGCGGGCCTCTTGGCCATCAAGAAGTACCACGAGTCTCGCGGCGAGGGGCATCGCGATGTCTGCCTCATCCCGGCCTCTGCCCACGGTACCAACCCGGCTTCCGCCCAGATGGCGGGCCTCAAGGTCATCGTCACCGCCTGTGACAAGGCTGGCAACGTGGATCTGGACGACCTGCGCGCCAAGGCCGCCGAGGTCGGAGACCAGCTCTCCTGCCTGATGGTGACCTACCCCTCCACCCACGGGGTGTACGAGGAGACCATCAAGGAGGTGTGCGACATCGTTCACCAGTATGGTGGTCAGGTGTACCTCGACGGCGCCAACATGAACGCGCAGGTCGGGCTGACGGCGCCAGGCTTTATCGGCGCGGACGTCTCTCACCTCAACCTGCACAAGACCTTCGCCATTCCTCATGGCGGTGGCGGTCCGGGCATGGGCCCCATCGGCGTGAAGAAACACTTGGCACCGTTTGTGGCCGGTCACGCCGTGGTCAAGACCGACAAGGAGAGCCGTGACAACGGCGCCGTGTCTGCCGCTCCGTTCGGTTCGGCCAGCATTTTGCCCATCAGCTGGATGTACATCGCCATGCTGGGGGACGAGGGGCTCAAGAAATCCACCCAGGTCGCCATCCTCAACGCCAACTACCTGGCCAAGAAGCTCGGCGAGTCCTTCCCCGTGCTCTATACAGGTCGCAACGGCCGGGTGGCCCACGAGTGCATTCTGGACATCCGCCCGCTCAAAGAAGCCAGTGGCATCAGCGAGATGGACGTGGCCAAGCGGTTGATGGACTACGGCTTCCACGCGCCGACCATGAGCTTCCCGGTGGCGGGCACCCTGATGGTCGAGCCGACCGAATCCGAATCCAAGCGCGAGCTGGATCGCTTCGTGGAAGCCATGACCGCCATCCGCGCCGAGATTGCCCGGGTGCAGGACGGTCACTGGAGCCTTGCCGACAACCCCCTGGTCCATGCGCCGCACACCCAGGACGACGTGATGGATGCAGAGTGGAACCGTGGCTACAGCCGCGCCGAGGCGGTCTTCCCATCCGACGCGGTGCGCGCCAGCAAGCTTTGGCCGTCGGTCAACCGTATCGACGACGTCTATGGCGATCGCAATCTGTTCTGCTCCTGCGTACCCACCGAGGATTACGCCAAGTAATCGCGGCGCCGTGAAGAGCTGACAGCCAATATGCACAAGGCCACCCCCAGGGGTGGCCTTGTTGTGTGCGGCGCCCGTGCGAACGGGCTACTCGCCCTGGCGCGCCGCCTCGATGGTGGCAATGTCAATCTTGTCCATCTGCATCATGGCCTCGAAGGCGCGTCTCGCTGCCTCGGGGTCGGGATCGCTTATCGCCTCGATGAGGACCTGAGGGGTGATCTGCCAGGAGATGCCCCACTTGTCCTGACACCAGCCGCACTCGCTCGCCTGACCGCCATGGTCGATGATGGCGTGCCAGTAGCGATCCGTCTCGGCCTGGTCCTGGGTGGCCACCTGAAACGAGAACGCCCAGTTGTGGCGGACCCCGGGCCCGCCGTTGAGGCCGAGGCAGGGGATCCCCATCACCCTGAACTCGACCGTCAGCACGTCCCCTTTCTTGCCGGCGGGATAGTCGGCCGGGGCCCGGTGTACGGCACCGACGGCGGAGTCGGGGAAGAGGCTGGCGTAAAACCGTGCCGCCTCCTCGGCATCCCCGTCATACCAGAGGCAAATCCTGTTCTTGACTGGTCTCATTGTGTCGCAGCTCCATCCTGGTGTTTGTCCTTCGACGCCCGTGAGCGGGCGCCCCGATGGGTATCCTGCCGCCCGCAGCGCCTGCTGCTTCGCTGGGTGGCAAGCCAGCCTGTACGCCGTTTGCCACCCGCTTGGGGCTTGCATGATGGGGTCAAGTGTAGTGGCATGGGGATCCTGGTCACCAGGCCGGGAGCCGGCATGAAGGCCGCATCAAGAGAGGAGTCTGCCATGGACAGTACCCAGCGATTCTCGACCCGGGTCGAGGCCTATGTGAAATATCGACCCGGTTATCCCGCCGCCATGCTGGATTTTCTGGCAAGGGAGCTGGCCATGGGGCCAGAGGCCCAGGTGGCGGACATCGGCGCGGGC
This sequence comes from Aeromonas sp. s4, assembly GCF_040907855.1. Classification (NCBI taxonomy): domain Bacteria; kingdom Pseudomonadati; phylum Pseudomonadota; class Gammaproteobacteria; order Aeromonadales; family Aeromonadaceae; genus Aeromonas; species Aeromonas sp. s4. The sequence continues at coordinate 97,431 of NZ_JBFOCP010000036.1, forward strand.
ACCGGCATCCTGACCGCCCTGCTGGCCCCCCGGGTCGCGCGGGTCTGGGCGGTGGAGCCCAATGACGATATGCGGGCTGCCGCCAAACGGCTGCTTGCCCAGGTGGGGAACATCGGCTGGCTGCACGGCAGTGCGGAAGCCACGGGCCTGCCCACGGGGGCGATGGATCTGGTGACGGTCGCCCAGGCGTTTCACTGGTTCGATCGCGCGGCTTTTCGGCAGGAGTGCCAGCGGCTGCTCAAGCCCGGTGGCCAGGTCGCCCTCATCTGGAATGACAGGCTGACGAACACCCCGTTTCTCAAGGCCTATGAAGAGGGGCTGCACGCCTACTCGGGGGATTACGAGGAGGTCAATCATCGCAACCTCGGTGAGGCGGATTTTCGCGCCTTCTTCACCGGGGAGTACCGGCTCGATCGCTTCGAGAACAGCCAGCTGTTCGATCTTGACGGGGTGCTTGGACGGCTCAACTCCTCCTCCTATGCGCCTGTGGCGGGCACGCCGGCCCACGATCAGATGACAGCGCTCGTTCGCCGCGAGTTTGCTCGCCACGCCGTTGACGGCAAGATAGCCTTCAACTATTGCACTCTGGTCTACAGTGGCCGGGTGTAGCCCCGTTCAGCGCTGACATCCGCAGTGAAAAGGCCCCCGCCAGTGATGGCGAGGGCCTTGTTTCATTTTGGCGGTCTGTATCCGGGCGATGCGAAAGAGACCGTCGCGCGGCGAAGGGGCGGTATCAGCCCTGATCGATGCTGAGAATGGCCATGGCCTTGGCCAGGGTATCGACCGATTCCTGATGCTTGCCCGCGTTGTGCAGGGTCTCTCCGTCCGCCCTCAACTGCTTCACCTCGGCCAGTTGCTCGGCACTGAGGGCGGGGCCTGCGGCCAGGGCGTCGTCTATCTTCTTCATGTCCATGGGGCAGTGGAAGGCGAGGGCGCTGCCGCAAAAGAGCAGGGCGGCCAACAACAGCATGAGTCTCATCTTTCGGATCTCCATGTGGGGTTCCCGTCAAGCATAGCCCCGCAGGGGGAGGGCATTCGGGTTGAAGGGGGCGGGAGGCAGGGGCTACCATGACCCTTTTATTGCGAGGAGGCTCCATGGCACTGACAAGGTTGCTGTCCCCCCTGACCAGTCTGGTGATCTTCATTCTGGGTCACGGTCTGTTCAATACCCTGCTGACGGTGCGTCTCTCCGCCGAGCAGGTGTCCGCCCAGGCCATCGGTCTGGTGTCGGCTGCCTATTTCGGCGGCCTGGTGCTGGGGACCTTCATCAATGCCCGCCTCATCATCCGGGTGGGACATATCCGGGCCTATGCGGCTTATGCCTCCCTGCTCTGTTTTCTGTTTCTGCTGCACGGCATGGTGGTGGAGCCTGTCACCTGGGCGGCGCTGCGGCTGATCGGGGGGTTTGCCACCGGCGGCCTGTTCGTGGTGCTGGAGTCCTGGATGCTGGTCTCAAGCACCCCGGCGAACCGGGGGCGGTTGATGTCCCTCTACATGATCCTGCTGTACGGTTCACTTGCCCTGGGCCAGCAGCTGCTCAAGCAGGTGGACCCCATGGTGCTGACGCCGTTCGCCCTGTGCGCCATGGCGGCGACTCTCTCCGTGGTGCCTCTGGCTCTCTCCCGAGTGGCGACGCCGGCCATGGTGGCACCCCAGCCGGTGGGAGTGCTGGAGCTGGTGCGCCTCACTCCGGCGGGGATGGGCAGCAGCTTTACCTCGGGCCTCATCCTCGGGTCCATCTATGGGCTGTTGCCGCTCTATTTCACCGACAGCGGCGCCTCCCTCTCCCAGGTGGCGGACATGATGGCGCTGGTGATCCTGGGGGGGATGTGTCTGCAATATCCTATCGGACGTGCATCTGATCGTTACGACAGACGGTTGGTGATCCTGCTGCTCTGCGCCCTGCTGACCCTGATCGCGTTGTTGATGGTGCTGCTGCCGGAGCCCTGGCGTGAGCCAGTCGAGGGGACTCTTGTCTTCCTGCTGGGGGGCATGGCGTTCTCCATCTATCCCTTGAGCCTCAGCCATGCCTGCGATGAACTGCGCCCGGATCAGGTGCTGGGGGCAAACCAGGGGTTGCTGCTTGCCTACAGCCTGGGGGCCATGACGGGTCCGCTGCTGGCCCCCTTTACCATGGCAACGTTCGGACCACAGGGGCTGTTCGTCTACTTTGCCCTGTGCGGTCTGCTGCTGTCGGCCTATCTCGGCTGGCGCAGGCGTAAGCGAGCCCCCATTCCGCTGACGGAGCATCAGGTTTTCATACCTGTGCCCCCCAACACCCCCATGACGGCGGAGCTGGAGCCAAGAACGGATCTGGAAGGGGAGGCAGTGCCGGCGAGCTATGCCGTGCCTGATGCAGAAGAGAGAGCGGTGAGTGAAGAGGGGCAGGAGAGGGACGCGCCGCAGGGGCGCTGAAGGCTGGCGACCCAACGACAGGGATAAAGAAACCGACTCCAGGGAGTCGGTTTTTTGTTGGGCGGTTATCAGGCGGTCACGGCATCGGCCTGGGTAGCTTGTGCTTCCGGCGCCGGGTTGCGAATGAGGTAATCAAACGCACCCAGGGCGGCGGTGGCACCTGCCCCCATGGAGATGATGATCTGCTTGAACGGTACCGTGGTGGCATCCCCTGCGGCATAGACGCCGGGCAGGGAGGTGGCACCCTTGGTGTCGATCTCGATTTCGCCAAAGCGGGTCAGGGCCACTTCGCTCCCCTTGAGGAACTCGGTGTTCGGCACCAGACCGATCTGGACGAAGATGCCGGCCACCGCCAGATGCTTGATCTCGCCGGTAGTGCGATCTTCGTAGTCCATGCCCACCACCTTGCTGCCGTCGCCGATCACTTCGGTGGTGCGGGCGCTCATGATGATGTCGATATTGCCCATGGAACGGGCCTTCTTCTGCAGCACATCGTCGGCACGCAGAGTATCGGCGAACTCCACCACGGTGACGTGCTCGACGATGCCGGCCAGATCGATGGCCGCCTCGATGCCGGAGTTGCCGCCACCGATCACCGCCACGCGCTTGCCCTTGAAGAAGGGGCCGTCACAGTGGGGGCAGTAGGCCACACCCTTGGTACGGTACTCGAGTTCACCCGGCACGTTCAGGTCGCGCCAGCGGGCACCGGTCGCCAGGATCACGGCGCGGCTCTTCAAGGTGGCACCGGAGGCGAGGTCCACGTTGACGTAACCATCCTTGCTGATGGCGGCGGCGCGCTGCTCGGTGATCACTTCCACGCCGTACTGCTTCACGTGCTGCTCCAGGCTGGCGGCCAGCTTGGGGCCCTCGGTGTAGGGCACGGAGATGAAGTTCTCGATGCCGACGGTGTCCATCACCTGGCCACCGAAACGTTCGGCGACAATGGCGGTGCGAATGCCTTTGCGGGCGGCATAGATGGCCGCGGCGGCGCCGGCTGGGCCACCGCCCACCACCAGCACGTCATAAGGCGCTTTTTCGCTCAGCTCTTGCGCCTTGCGCTCGGCAGCGCCGGTGTCGAGTTTGGCAACGATCTCTTCCAGCGAGATGCGGCCCTGGCTGAACGGCTGACCGTTCAGGTAGACGTTCGGGACCGCCATGATTTGACGCTCGTTCACCTCATCCTGGAACAGGGCACCGTCGATCATGGTGTGGGTGATGCCGGGGTTCAGGGTGGACATCAGGTTCAGGGCCTGTACCACGTCCGGACAGTTGTGGCAGGAGAGTGAAATATAGGTCTCGAAGTGGAACTCGCCCTTGAGGTTCTTCACCTGCTCCAGCACGGCCGGATCGGCCTTGGAGGGGTGACCGCCGCTTTGCAGCAGGGCGAGCACCAGGGAGGTGAATTCATGACCCATGGGAATGCCGGCAAAGTGCACGCGCGGGGCCTGGCCCTGGGGCGCGATGCTCATGGAAGGCTTGCGGGTATTGGTGCCATCGGTCAGGGAAATTTTGGGGGACATCTCGGCAATCTCGCTGGCCAATGCCAGGAGTTCGGCGGATTTGTCGCTGTCATTGCCGGACACGCTGATCTCGATGGGATTGACGATGTACTGCAAGTAACCGTTGAGTTGTTGTTTGAGGTTGGTATCTAACATGGTCGAATTCCTTCTTGCTGAATGCGGGTCGGCACGATGACCGGATACAGAAAACAGAGGTCCACACAGCAGACCGGCGCATTTTCTGAGGGCCGTAAACAAGACCGGCCCTTGAACGGGCCGGTCTTCAGAGCGGGGAGGCTTAGATTTTGCCTACCAGATCCAGGGACGGGGCCAGGGTGGCGTCGCCTTCTTTCCACTTGGCCGGGCACACTTCACCCGGGTGGGAAGCAACGTACTGGGCAGCCTTGACCTTGCGCAGCAGTTCCAGTGCGTCACGGCCGATGCCGCCAGCGTTGATTTCAACGATCTGGATGACCCCTTGCGGGTCGATGACGAAGGTACCGCGGTCAGCCAGGCCAGCTTCTTCGATCATCACGCCGAAGTTGCGGGTGATGGTGCCGGTGGGGTCGCCGATCATCGGGTACTGGATCTTCTGGATGGTGTCAGAAGTGTCGTGCCAGGCCTTGTGGGTGAAGTGGGTGTCGGTGGAGACGGCGTAGATCTCGACGCCCAGCTTCTGGAATTCGGCGTAGTTGTCGGCCAGGTCGCCCAGCTCGGTCGGGCAGACGAAGGTGAAATCAGCCGGGTAGAAGAACACCACGGACCACTTGCCTTTCAGGTCAGCGTCAGACACCTGAACGAATTTGCCATTGTGGTAGGCGGTGGCGTTGAACGGCTTGATTTCAGTGTTGATGTAGGTAGACATGTATTTGCTCCTTGGTGATGTACATATGCCTGTCTGGTGTTGAAGAGTCGTGCCAGACGAGGCGCTTAACTTTCGATGGAGTCATCATAGTGACTTTTTCTAATCGGTCAAAGCCACAATTTTGAATCACATAAATCTATTTATTAGATAGACCATCACAACTGTACCTAACATGAATATCTCAGGCCTTCGGAGATAACTCATTGTCGAAGTTCAATTTCTGTCCTGCATGTCACATTTTCAAGGGCTGGGCCGGATTTGTTTTCATTGCGTGAGCAGAGAAGGGGGCAGACGAGGCGGCGCAGTAGAAAAAAGAGGGATAAAAAAATCCCGGCGCCGTCGCACAGACAGGGCCGGGTCATCAAACAAGGAATGGCGATAAATATGCTTTACAGCAAAGACTAACTACGGGGTGTGCAAACTTGCAGACATATGAAGAGAAGATGGCGGGTGCACAATCCTCATCTCCTCTTCGGCAACCATTGCATGGTGGGCATCATAGTGTGATGAATGTCACAACGCAAGTTATGTGGTGTAATTTTACAGTCAAATTGAAAGTGTTTCACTTAAATAGCCGTTAAATTAGGCTGAAAACGCTTTTATTGTAATTTTATTACAGAATTTTAAGATCAAAAGTCGGTTGGGGGCTCCTGCTCCTCCATCAGCTCCAGCAGATTGATGGCCACGGCGATGAAGTCCGACTCGGTGACGATGCCAACCAGCTTGCGCCCCTTGAGTACCGGCAGACAGCCATATTTGTGGCGCTGCAGATACAGGGCCGCCTCCTTGATGCCGGCGTGGGGATCCACGCTCGCCACCTGACGAGTCATGATCTCGTCGAGCTGGACGCTGTCGGTGAACTCTGCCTCCCGCTCGGGGTTGATTAGCAGCAGCTTGGATTCGCGGGTGGCCAGGATGTCCGAGAGGGTGACCAGACCAAGCAGATGCTGGTGTTCATCGACGATGGGAACGTGACGGATCCGCTCCTGCTGCATCAGCTCCATCGCCTGCTTGACGCTGTTTTCCGGACCCAGGGTAAAGGGGTGTTCAGTCATGATCTCGGAGAGGGTCATCATGGTGGGCCTCCTTGTGTGTCTGCTTCCACCCTAGCCCAGCCCCCGTCGCCAGAACATGATCGGGGTCAATACAAAACCTTAAAGGTTTTTTAACGGGCCCAGCCTCACAAAATGGCCCGCTATCCCTTGTCTTCCTTGGGTTTTTAGTCTTTTGGGTTGCCTTGGAAGAGGGGGATAACTAGACTAGCCGCCGATTCCCCCGAGGTGAAAGATGCAAGTATCCGATTTTCATTTTGATCTGCCAGACGAGCTGATTGCCCGCTATCCCATGGCGGAGCGTACCGCCAGCCGCCTGCTGCAGCTCGATGGTCAAACCGGCGCCCTGCGCCACGGTCATTTTGTCGATGTGCTTGACCAGCTCAACCCCGGCGATCTGCTGGTGTTCAACAATACCCGGGTCATTCCGGCCCGCATGTTTGGCCAGAAGGCCAGCGGCGGCAAGCTGGAGGTGCTGGTGGAGCGCATTCTGGACGAGCACAGCGTGCTGGCGCACGTCCGCTCGTCCAAGTCCCCCAAGCCAGGTACCCGTCTCCTTCTGGATGGCGGTGCCGACGGTGTGCCCGTCGAGGCCGAGATGCGTGCCCGCCACGACGCTCTGTTCGAGATCCACTTCCTGGACCCGCGCCCTGTGCTGACCATTCTGGATGCCATCGGCCACATGCCGCTGCCCCCTTACATCGACCGTCCCGACGAGGATGCCGACAAGGAGCGCTACCAGACCGTCTACAACCAGAAGCCGGGTGCCGTGGCGGCGCCGACCGCCGGTCTGCACTTCGACGAGCCGCTGCTCGAGCAGATCCGTGCCAAGGGCGTGGAGATGGCCTTCGTGACCCTGCACGTGGGGGCGGGCACCTTCCAGCCGGTGCGCGTCGACAAGATTGAAGATCACCACATGCACTCGGAATACGCCGAAGTGCCCCAGGAGGTGGTGGATGCCATCGCGGCGACCCGCGCCCGCGGCGGTCGGGTGGTTGCGGTGGGCACCACGTCGGTACGATCCCTCGAGAGCGCAGCCAAGGCGACCCTGGCCCAGGGCAAGCCGCTGGCGCCCTTCTTCAATGACACCGACATCTTCATCTTCCCCGGTTACGAGTTCCAGGTGGTCGATGCCATGATCACCAACTTCCACCTGCCCGAATCCACCCTGATCATGCTGGTCAGCGCCTTTGCCGGCTATGACAACGTGATGGCCGCCTATCAGGCCGCCGTGGCGGGACAGTATCGTTTCTTCAGCTACGGGGACGCCATGTTCGTCACCCGTCGCCGGGTGCAGGGTTAAGCCTTGCCCTTCAGAAGTCGTTCAGGCTCTGCTTGTCAGTATGCCGGCCGGCTTCATATTACCGGGCCCCTCGGGCCCTTTGTTGTCAGACTGTTTCTCTGACTGAATAGAGGTAGCAATGAAATTTGAATTGAAAACCACCGATGGGCGTGCCCGTCGCGGTCAACTGGTGTTCGAGCGTGGCGTGGTCCAGACCCCGGCCTTCATGCCGGTCGGCACCTACGGCACCGTCAAGGGGATGACACCGGAAGAGGTGCGTGAGACCGGTGCCCAGATCCTGCTTGGCAACACCTTCCACCTCTGGCTGCGCCCGGGTCAGGAAGTGATGCGCGCCCACGGCGATCTGCACGACTTCATGAACTGGCAGGGGCCGATCCTGACCGACTCCGGTGGTTTCCAGGTATTCAGTCTGGGGCACATCCGCAAGATCACCGAGGAGGGGGTACACTTCCGTCATCCCATCAACGGCGAGAAGATCTTCCTCGACCCCGAGAAGTCCATGGAGATCCAGTACGATCTGGGTTCCGACATCGTGATGATCTTCGACGAGTGCACCCCGTACCCGGCCACTTACGAGGAAGCGCGCAAGTCCATGGAGATGTCCCTGCGCTGGGCCAAGCGCTCCCGTGACAAGTTCGATGCGCTCGGCAACAAGAACGCCCTGTTCGGCATCATCCAGGGTTCTGTCTACGAACCGCTGCGGGATGTGTCGCTGGACGGTCTCCTTGAGATCGGCTTCGACGGTTACGCGGTCGGCGGTCTCGCCGTGGGTGAGCCCAAAGAGGACATGCATCGCATCCTTGACCATGTCTGCCCGAAAATTCCGGCCGACAAGCCGCGCTACCTGATGGGGGTGGGCAAGCCGGAGGATCTGGTGGAAGGGGTGCGCCGCGGTATCGACATGTTCGACTGCGTGATGCCGACCCGCAACGCCCGCAACGGTCATCTCTTTACCACCGATGGGGTGGTCAAGATCCGCAACGCCAAGTACCGGGAAGACACCAGCACCCTGGATGCGGACTGCGATTGCTACACCTGCAAGAACTACACCCGCAGCTATCTGTACCATCTGGACAAGTGCAACGAGATCCTCGGTGCCCGTCTGAATACCATCCACAACCTGCGTTATTACCAGCGCGTGATGCAGGGTTTGCGGGACGCGATCGAGCAGGGTAAATTAGACGACTTTGTAACTGAGTTTTACCGTCGGCAAGGGAAGCCTGTGCCTCCACTGGCTGAAAATGACGTGAAATAACAACGACATATAAGTTAGTATTCAAATCTACATCAATAAGAGGTTGTTAAATGAGCATTATCTCCAAGGCGTATGCAGAAGGCGCGGCTCCGGCAGCACAGGGTGGTGGCATGGAAATGATCATCATGCTGGCCGTGTTCGGTCTCATCTTCTACTTCATGATCTACCGTCCCCAGGCCAAGCGTGCCAAGGAGCATCGCAATCTGATGAGCTCCCTCTCCAAGGGTGACGAAGTGCTCACTTCCGGTGGCCTGGTCGGCAAGATCGCCAAGGTTTCCGCCGACAGCGACTACATTGTGCTGGCCCTGAACGATCAGACCCAGGTCACCATCAAGCGTGACTTCGTCTCTGCCGTTCTGCCCAAGGGTTCTATCCAGTCCCTCTAATCTCCCGAGGAGCACAGCGTGTTAAATCGCTATCCGCTGTGGAAATACCTGATGGTGATCGTCGTGATCGCCATCGGTTTTCTATATGCAGCCCCCAATCTTTACGGCGAAGACCCGGCCTTGCAGGTCTCTGCCAGCCGTGGTGCCGAAGTCAAACTAGAAACCCTCGATCAGGTGAAGGAAACCCTCGACGAGGCGAAGATCCCGGTCAAGCATGCGGCGTTCGAGCACGGCTTCATCCTGATCCGTTTCAACAACACCGAAGACCAGCTCAAGGCGCGTGACATCGTGGCCAACAAGCTGGGCGACAATTTCATCACCGCCCTCAACCTGGCACCGTCCACCCCCGCCTGGCTTGAGGCCATCGGCGCGGCGCCCCTGAAGCTCGGTCTTGACCTGCGGGGCGGTGTGCACTTCCTGATGGAAGTGGACATGGCCGAAGCGCTGGCCAAGCAGCAGGAACAGATGGTGCAGGATTTCCGCGCCGAACTGCGCACCCAGAAGATCCGCTACTCCGGTGTACGCCGGGTCGGGGATCAGGTGCAGGTGGTCTTCCGTGACGAGGCCGATCAGGCCAAGGCACTCTCCTTCCTGCGTCGCCAGAATGCGGATCTTGTCTTCACCACCGACCAGAAAGGGGATGACTTCATCCTGCTGGCCAGTCTGAGCGAAGCCAAGGTCAAAGAGGTGAAGAAGTATGCCCTCGAGCAGAACATCACCATCATCCGCAACCGGGTGAACGAACTGGGTGTGGCCGAGCCGTTGGTCCAGCAGCAGGGCGGCGAGCGTATCATCGTCGAGCTGCCGGGGATCCAGGACACCGCCCGTGCCAAGGAGATCCTGGGTGCCACCGCGACCCTGGAGTTCCACATGGTCGATGAGGCTGCCGATATCCAGGCCGCTGCCGCAGGCCGCGTGCCGCCGAGCTCCAAGGTCTACAACGATCGCAACGGTCGTCCCGTGGTACTGCAAAAGCGCGTGATCCTGACCGGTGACCACATCGTGGGTGCCCAGTCCGGTTTCGATGAATACAGCCGTCCCCAGGTCAACATCAAGCTCGATGGTCAGGGTGGCAACAAGATGGCCAACTTTACCAAGGACAACGTTGGCAAAGGCATGGCGACCGTCTTCATCGAGTACAAGCCGGTGGGTCAGCCTGGTCCGGACGGCAAGCGCAAGTTCCGCAAGCAGGAGGAGGTGATCAACGTCGCCACCATCCAGTCTCGCCTGGGTAGCCAGTTCCGCATCACCGGGATCGACAACGCCAACGAAGCCCACAACCTGGCGCTGCTGCTGCGTGCCGGTGCCCTGATTGCCCCCATCCAGATCGTCGAAGAGCGCACCATAGGCCCGAGCCTGGGTCAGCAGAACATCGACAGCGGGATGGAAGCCATCGGCTGGGCCATGCTGGTGATCGTGCTCTTCATGGGGATCTACTACCGTGCCTTCGGCTGGGTGGCCAATCTGGCGCTGACCATGAACCTGGTGCTCATCGTCGGTATCATGTCGATGATCCCGGGGGCCACCATGACCCTGCCGGGCATCGCCGGTATCGTGTTGACGCTGGGGATGGCGGTGGATGCGAACGTGCTGATCTACGAGCGTATTCGTGAAGAGATCCGCAATGGTCGCGGGGTGCAGCAAGCCATTCACCTGGGCTTTGATCGCGCCTTCTCCACCATCGCCGACTCCAACGTCACCTCGCTCATCACCTGCGTGATCCTGTTCGGTATCGGTACCGGTGCCATCAAGGGCTTCGCCCTGACCCTCGGGATCGGCCTGACGGCGTCCATGTTCACTGCCATCACGGTATCCCGCGCCATCATCAACCTGGCCTGGGGTGGACGGCGCATCGACAAGCTGCCGATCTAAGGAAGAGACATGTTTCAAATTCTACATTTTGAAAAGCCCATCCCCTTCATGCGTTTCGCCAAGCTGGGTATGGTCCTCTCTGCTCTGGTAACGGTGCTCGCCCTCTACGTTCTGTACGATCGTGGCCTGAACTGGGGGCTGGACTTCACCGGCGGTACCACCATCGAGGTGGGGTTCCAGCAGTCGGTGAGCCTGGACAAGATGCACGAGGCGCTGGATCAGCAGAAGATTGACGGGGCGACCCTGCAGTTCTTCGGCTCCAGCCGTGATGTGCTGGTGCGCATGGCCCCGCAAGAGGGCGTCAAGGTCGAGCAGCAGGGCAACGAGGTCCTGGCGGCCGCCAAGCTGGTCGACGAGAGCGCCGTGCTCAAGCGTGTCGAGTTCGTCGGTCCCTCCGTGGGTGACGAGCTGGCCACCGACGGTGCCCTGGCCATGCTGGCCTCCATCATCTGTATCCTGATCTACGTGGCGGTGCGCTTCGAGTGGCGTCTGGCCACGGGGGGCATCCTCTCCCTGGCTCACGACGTGATCATCACCCTCGGTATCTTTGCCTACTTCCAGTACGAGTTCGACCTGACCGTGCTGGCGGCGCTGATGACGCTGGTGGGGTACTCCCTGAACGACACCATCGTCGTGTTCGACCGGGTGCGGGAGAATTTCCGCAAGGTGCGCCGTGGGGACACCGCGGAGATCATGGATCTCTCCATGACCGAGACCCTGAGCCGGACCATCATCACCTCGGGGTTGACCTTCGTGGTGGTGGTGGCGCTGCTGCTCAAAGGCGGGCCTCTGATCCACGGTTTCTCCATCGCCATGGTGATCGGGGTGGCCTTCGGGACCTACTCCTCCATCTATGTGGCGAGCGCCTCAGCCATGTTCCTCGGGATCAAGCGGGAGCACATGCTGCCGACCCAGGTGGAAAAAGAGGGCGCGGATCAGCAAGAGATCCTGCCGTAACAGACAAGGGCGCCGCAAGGCGCCCTTTCTCTTGTGGCCGGGGTGAGTCATGATGCTCCCCACAACCCAGCATCCATTACCCAAAGCAAGGAGCAAGCCCATGCAACACAATCCCCGTTTTCTGGCCCTGGTAGAGGCCATCCGCCCGCACGTGCAGGAAACCGATGTGCATCAGATCAAGCGCTGGCAGGATGAGGGCCGAGCATTTCATCTGATCGACGTGCGCGAAGAGAGCGAGTGGGCCAGGGGTCATCTGCCGGGGGCCACCTATCTCGGGCGCGGGGTGATAGAGCGTGACATCGAGACCCGGTATCCGGATCCCGACACCGAACTCTACCTCTATTGTGGTGGGGGATTTCGCTCCATCCTGGTGGCGGATAACCTGCAGAAGATGGGTTATTCCCGGGTCGTCAGCGTCGATGGAGGCTTTCGCGGCTGGAGCGATGCCGGATACCCTGTCGAATCCTGATTTATTTGAGGGAGAGGGGCTGCGCCACATGACAAACGGCCCCGTGATCTTTACCATATGCGGGGTCAAGCGTAAGCGTCGGAGTGTTCATTGAACGTCAGGATAGGGATTGGATACCTCACGGGTATCCTGTTGTTGCTCCCCTTGTGGGGTTGCAGCAGTAGCAGTCAGGTAAAAGCGCCTCAAGTTCCCAAGCCGCAACCCGCTTCACTGGTATTGGCGACCCCCTTGCAGGTCTCCTACCAGAGCGAGTTGGCGTTGGCGCGACTCGGGCAGATGCTCAGTGAAATGGAATTGACGACCGAACAGCGGGCAGAACTCTTCTATGAGCGTGCCGTGGTGTTTGACCGGGTGGGCTTGCGTTCCCTGGCGCGACTCGACTTCAACCGCGCCCTGCGGGAGAAGCCGGATTTTGCCGAGGCCTACAACTTCATCGGTGTCTATCTGGTTCAACAGCAGAACTACGACGAGGCCTATGAGGCGTTCGACTCCGCCCTGGAGCTCGCCCCGGATTACGACTACGCCTATCTCAACCGGGGAATCGCGCTCTATTACGGCAATCGCCCCGAGCTTGCCGCGGCGGATATGAAGCGCTTCTACGAGGCGCAACCGGAAGACCCTTATCGGGTGATCTGGCTCTATCTGGCCGAGCAGAAGCTCAACGGACCGGCGGCCATGAGCCGGATGCGCGAGCGGCTCAACAAGTATGACGACGACGCCTGGAACTGGGATCTGGTGCGCCTCTATACGGGCGACATCAATGCCACCCAGTTGATGAGCAACGTGGTGAAAGGGGTCAAGGACAACAGGGAGCTCGCCGAGCGCCTGTGCGAGACCTACTTCTACCTCGGCAAGTTCGAGCTGGCCAAGGGTAACCGCAAGGAAGCCATCAGCTACTTCAAGCTGGCGCTGGCCAACAACGTCTATGACTTCATCGAGCATCGCTATGCCTTGCTGGAGCTGGAACTGATGGCGCGCAAGCCCCAGCCACCCGGAGCCCAGGGCAAGAGCGGCAAAGCGTGACTAAACGGGTTTGAACCCCATGAAAAAGGCCTCTTGACGAGGCCTTTTTGCTGTCTGGTGACACGGGGTGTGCCGCTACTCCACCAGGCTCATGCCGGGGATCTGGCGCCAGTAACCGTTGCAGTCCCGCTCCTGCAGCAGGGGCAGGGGGGCCATCCCCTGTTCGTTGGCCTTGAAGCGCTCCAGCATCGCCAGGGTCTCCATGCCTTCGGGCGAGAGGCGCACCACATCCACCAGGCCCTCCATCCCCTTGAGCTCGTTGCCCAGGTTGTAGCAGTAACCGGACTGGGTCTGGATGCCGTTGAGGTTGAACACCTTCTGCCCCTCGCGACTGCTGGCAAGGCGACCGGTGGGGTAGTGGATGCAGGCCAGTTCGCAGTTGTCCTTGGGCCGGTCGAGAGAGCGGGCGGTGAAGCAGCGTGCCGAGTAGGCGAGCGGCAGATGACCATAGGCGAACACCTCCACCTCGAACTTCTGGCGCTCCCTGCCCAGATCCTGATTGAGCTGCATCAGCCAGTCGCGGGAGAGCTCCACCGGCATCACCCAGCGCTGCATCCCCTGTTTAAGCAGCATGCGCAGCACGTCGGCGTTGTAGGCGTTGATGGCGGGGCCGCAGACGAACGGCAGCCCGGCTTCGCTGGCGAGCTGGACGGCCCCCAGATCGTTGGCCTCGATCATCAGCTCGCCGTTGTCGACCAGCCGCTTGACCTCCTTGAGCTCGGAGGGGGCAGAGATCAGCGCCAGCGTGGAGAGCACCCCCTGCCTGCCCGAGGCGGTCACCTGACGGGCGAGGGCAATCCAGTCATCCACTTTCAGTTCGCGCCGCTTGCTGCAGACGGTTTCCCCCAGATAGACGATGTCGGCCTGGCTGGCGGCCACCGCCTGATAGAAGGCCTGGGTGTCGGCCTTGGGCCAGTAGAAGAGCAGGGGGCCGAGAGAGAATTTCATGAGCAGTGCTCCTTATTGCCACTGGCGATGATAGGCACCGAGGGTGGTCTGGCTCCCCTCGGAGACACGGGCGAGCTGGGCATCCCACTCAGCCTTGACCTGATAGGCCTCTGGGTTGGCCTGATAGACGTCGATGGCGGCGCGCCAGACCCGGGTCACCTGCTCCACATAGGCGGGGCTGCGCTGGCGCCCCTCGATCTTGACTGACTGGATGCCGGTCTGGAACAGCTCGGGCAGGAGGCCGAGGGTGTTGAGGCTGGTGGGCTCCTCCAGCGCGTGATAGGTCTGGCCATCCACCTCGAAGCGCCCCTTGCACAGGGTCGGGTAGCCGGCGTTTTCCCCCGGGCCGTAACGATCGATCAGCACCTCGTTGAGGCGGGATTCGAGGCCGCTCGGGGTCTCCTCCCAGCGCACGAACTTGGCCGGTGAGCAGGCACCGACGGTGTTGGGGCTCTCGCCGGTCATGTAGGAGGAGAGGTAGCAGCGCCCTTCCGCCATGATGCAGAGGCTGCCGAAGGCGAACACCTCGAGGCCGACGTCGGTCTCGCGGGCAAGCTGCTTCACCTGATGCATGGAGAGCACCCGCGGCAGCACCACCCGGCCGACGTTGAAGTGCTGCTGGTAGAAGCGGATGGCGGCGGCGTTGGTGGCGCTGGCCTGGACCGAGACATGCAGCTCCATGTCGGGATGGCGGCGGCTGGCATAATCGAGCACGGCGAGATCGGCGATGATCAGGGCATCGGCACCGAGCGCCACCCCTTTGTCCACGGCCTGCTTCCAGCGGGCGTCGGAGCCCGGGTGGGCGAAGGTATTGATGGCGATGTGCAGCTTGCGGCCATGCTGGTGGACATAGTCAACCGCTCTTTCCAGCTTGCTGTCGGTGAAGTTGAGCCCGGCGAAGTGGCGGGCATTGGTGTCATCCTTGAAGCCGATGTAGACCGCATCGGCCCCGTTATCCACGGCTGTCTTCAGTGCCGGCAGGCTGCCTGCCGGGCAGAGTAATTCCATCGGGTACGCTCCGAGAGGGCAAAAATGCAAAAGTGGCCCGATTGTATTCATGCTTGCCCTCCCGCTTTTTGACCTGAGGCAGCTTTAGGTGGCTTTACCCTTCTTGAGGTAAGTGGGCACAAGTTTGATTTTCAACAGGATCTTGCCGAAGGGGCTGTGCTTGAATGCGCAAAAAACTGGGAGTTTATCGTGTTTCAACATCTGCAACATCTGCAACATCTGCAACATCTGCAACGTCGCCTGGTCGAACAGGCACCCCGTCTCTTGCGCCACCCCCTCAAGCTGGTGCCCTTCCCGCTGCAACAAAACCTGATGGAGGCCCTGCTGGGTAGGGTATTCCGGGAGGCCATCGAAGAGGGGGAATTTGCGTTTCTTGCGGGCAAGTGGCTGAAAGTGGAAGTCAGCGATCTGGGGTTATGCTGGTTTATCAGCGAGCAGGAGGGCAAATTGGTAGTGGCGAGGGAGTGTGAGCACGCCGATGTCTGTTTCAGCGGCAATAGCCAGGATCTTGTTCTGATCGCCGGGCGCCGTGAAGACCCGGATTCCCTCTTCTTCCAGCGCCGCCTGAAGATAGAGGGGGATACAGAGTTGGGCCTGGAGGTGAAAAATCTGATGGACAGCCTGGATCTGGACGGGCTGGGATTGATGAAATACCCCCTGATGGATCTGGCGACCTTTATCGAGCGGGCCCGCGAGACGCACGTGCCCACTGCCGCGACAATGAGCTGAGCCGTTTTCTTGCCCGAGTGCTGCGGAACAGGTGAACTTGAGCCGCAGTACCCCACTGTCAGCGTGACCACGCAGGGTGGGGATGTATCATCTGCCTGTTTGTGCAGAAATGCCTGGTCGGAAGCGGTGCCAAAATAGCGATTGGTTATGTTACAATTGCGCGCCATTTTTGACTGAAGATTGACTGGGCATGTTGGATCAGATTCGTATCGTGTTGGTAAACACCTCTCACACCGGCAACATGGGATCCGCGGCGCGGGCCATGAAGACCATGGGACTGACTCAATTGGTGCTGGTCGATCCCCAGGCCCAGCCGGATGAGGAGGCCGTCGCCCTGGCGGCGGGGGCCAGCGATATCCTGGCTCGCGCCCGTATCGTGCCGACCCTGGATGAAGCCATTGCCGACTGTGGTCTGGTCATCGGCACCAGTGCCCGTTCCCGCACCCTGAGCTGGCCCATGCTGGATCCCCGTGAAGCGGGCGAGAAGCTGGTTGCCGAGGGCATGGAGCACCCGGTCGCGCTGGTGTTTGGCCGTGAACGTACCGGCCTCACCAATGACGAACTGCAAAAATGCCACTTCCATGTGGCCATTCCCGCCAATCCAGAATACAGCTCCCTCAATCTGGCCATGGCAGTGCAGACCCTCTGTTACGAGGTGCGGATGCGCTGGCTGGAAGTACAGAACCAGGAGCATTCGGCCCCGGAGGATGAGCGTGTCGAGTACCCCAGCGCCCAGCAACTGGAAGGGTTTTATCAGCATCTGGAGCAGACGCTGCAAAAGACGGGATTCATTGCCGATGACCATCCAGGCCATGTGATGAGCAAACTGCGTCGTCTATTCAATCGGGCCAGACCCGAAGCGGTGGAGTTGAACATCCTGCGGGGCATTCTCACCTCTGTCCAGAAGTCCAGGGTACAGGATTAATCCTGACTGATTTACTCAAGCATATACTTGACTGATTTAGTCGGGTATGTGACCATATGCCACATATTGATTGGTTCGCAAGACGGTAAGGCATATGAGACTGACCTCAAAAGGACGTTACGCGGTGACAGCCATGCTCGACGTGGCGTTGCATGCAGAGCAGGGGCCCGTGCCCCTGGCTGATATTTCAGAGCGCCAGGGCATCTCCTTGTCCTATCTGGAACAACTGTTTGCCCGTCTGCGCAAGCATGGTCTGGTGAGCAGCGTACGTGGCCCCGGTGGCGGCTATCGCCTCGGTCTGGCCCCTGGCGAGATTTCGGTCGGTCAGGTGATCACCGCGGTCGATGAATCGGTCGATGCGACCAAGTGCCTCGGCAAAGGGGGCTGCCACGGTGGTACCCAGTGCCTGACCCACTCCTTGTGGCGGGATCTGAGCGAACGCATCTCCAGTTTCCTGGGGGATATCACTCTGGCCGAGCTGGTTGGTCAGGCCGATGTGCGCCGTATCGCCGGCAAGCAAGATGAACAAATGAAGACCGTGTTGTCCCTGGTTGATCGGGCCGAACGCGGTGATGTGAGCTTGAAAGTCCAACTATAAACGTGCTTTCCACGACGAGTCGCTGTGTGACCCCGTCGTAACGGAGAAAAAGATGAAACTGCCTATTTACCTTGATTATTCGGCAACCTGTCCGGTGGACCCGCGTGTCGCAGAAAAAATGATGCAGTGCCTCACCATGGACGGCCTGTTCGGCAACCCAGCCTCCCGTTCCCACCGTTTCGGCTGGCAGGCCGAAGAGGCGGTGGATCTGGCCCGTAATCAAGTGGCAGAGCTGATCGGCGCGGACCCGCGCGAGATCGTCTTTACCTCCGGTGCGACCGAGTCCAACAACCTGGCCATCAAGGGCATCGCCCATTTCTACGCCGGCAAGGGCAAGCACATCGTCACCTCCAAGACCGAGCACAAAGCCGTGCTGGATACCTGCCGCCAACTTGAGCGGGAAGGCTATGAGGTGACCTACCTCGAGCCCATGCCCAATGGCCTGTTCACTCTAGAGCAGATCGAAGGCGCCCTGCGTGATGACACCATCCTGGTCAGCATCATGCACGCCAACAACGAGATCGGGGTGGTGCAAGACATTGCTGCCATCGGCGAGCTGTGCCGTTCCCGCAAGATCCTGCTGCACGTGGACGCCGTCCAGAGCGTGGGCAAGATCCCGGTCGACGTGGAGGCGCTCAAGGTTGATCTGCTCTCCATGTCCGCCCACAAGGTATACGGCCCGAAAGGCATTGGCGCCCTGTATGTGCGCCGCAAGCCCCGCGTTCGTCTGGAAGCCCAAATGCACGGCGGTGGCCACGAGCGCGGCATGCGCTCCGGTACCCTGGCAACCCACCAGATCGTCGGCATGGGGGAAGCCTTCCGCATCGCCAAGGAAGAGATGGCGAGCGAGAGCCAGCACATCATGGCCCTGCGCCAGCGTCTGTGGGATGGCATCAAGAACATCGAAGAAGTCTATATCAACGGGGATCTGGATCAGCGTGTACCGGGTAACCTGAACGTCAGCTTCGCCTATGTGGAAGGGGAGTCCCTCATCATGGCACTGAAGGATCTGGCGGTCTCTTCCGGTTCTGCCTGTACCTCGGCCAGCCTGGAACCTTCCTACGTGCTGCGCGCCCTGGGTCTGAACGACGAGCTGGCACACAGCTCCATCCGTTTCAGCATCGGTCGCTTCACCACCGAAGAAGAGATCGACTACGCAATCAAGCTCATCTGCGACTCCATCGGTCGTCTGCGCGAGATGTCCCCCCTGTGGGAGATGTTCAAGGATGGCGTCGATCTGAACACGGTCGAATGGGCACATCACTGATCCTTGCCAGCATGGCAAGGGTCTGGTGAACAACGGAATTAGCAGGAGTTAGATATGGCTTACAGTGAAAAAGTAATCGACCACTACGAGAATCCCCGCAACGTCGGTGGTTTTGACAAGAACGATCCCAGCGTCGCCACCGGCATGGTCGGTGCACCGGCCTGTGGTGACGTCATGAAGCTGCAACTGAAGATCAGCGACGATGGCATCATCGAAGATGCCAAGTTCAAGACCTACGGCTGTGGTTCCGCCATCGCCTCCAGCTCCCTGGTGACCGAGTGGGTCAAGGGCAAGACCCTGGACGAAGCGGCCGGTATCAAGAACACCGACATCGCCGAAGAGCTGGCGCTGCCGCCGGTGAAGATCCACTGCTCCATTCTGGCGGAGGATGCCATCAAGGCCGCCATCGCCGATTACAAGCAGAAGAAAGGTCTTTAAGGTCCGGAGAGCAGTATGGCCATAACCATGACAGATGCCGCAGCGGCGCGGGTTTCCTCCTTCATGATCAACCGGGGCAAGGGTATCGGCCTGCGCCTCGGCGTCAAGACGACCGGCTGTTCTGGCCTTGCCTATGTGCTCGAGTTCGTGGATGAGCTGGCTGCCGAGGATCAGGTGTTCGAGCAGAAAGGCGTCAAGATCATCGTGGATGCCAAGAGCCTGATCCACCTGGATGGCACCGAGCTGGACTTCGTGAAGGAAGGCCTCAACGAGGGCTTCCAGTTCAACAACCCGAATGCCAAGGGCGAATGTGGTTGTGGCGAAAGCTTCAGCGTGTAAGTGGTTCGATTGACCGATCGCCCATGTTTGCAACGCCTCGCAGCCACAAGGGTGAGCCCTGTTGCGGCGAGTCTCTTGTGATCAACACCTTGCTCATCAACACAGTGGTGTGGACGCCAGTCCATGCCACTGCTTTCAAGTTCAAGACGAGTGTGGTTGCACTCCCAGCGCTATTGTCTGAGGACGAAGGATGAATCATTTCGAGCTGTTCGGGCTGGCTGAGGGCTTCGAGCTCGATACTCGCCAACTGGCTGACACCTATCGTCAGCTGCAGACCCAGTTCCATCCCGATCGTTTTGCGAGTGCCCCCGAGCGGGAGCAGCTTGCTGCCGTGCAGCGTGCTGCCCAGATCAACGATGCGTTTACCACCCTCAAGGCCCCCTTGCGCCGAGCCGAGTACCTGCTCTCCTTGCGGGGCACCGATATTCGCGGCGAGCAGCAGACACTGCAAGATCCTGCCTTTCTGATGCAACAGCTGGAGTGGCGAGAGCGGCTGGCTGATCTCAAGGGCGACGCCGACCCTGAGGGGGCCATCAAGGATTTTCGCCAGGAGATCAGGCATGATCACCAGGCGTTGATGCAACGGCTGACCGACTCTCTCACCAGGGGTGAGGATCTGCAGGCGGCGGATTGCGTTCGCAAGCTCAAATTTGTCGACAAGCTCCTCGAGGAGCTGGAACGATTCGAAGACTCGCTGTTCGAGTCTTGACCCTCTAACGCAGGAATTGTGATTACCCATGGCATTACTGCAAATTGCCGAGCCAGGCCAGAGCGCCGCACCTCACCAGCATAAACGTGCCGTCGGCATCGATCTTGGCACCACCAACTCCCTGGTCGCCGCCGTGCGCAGCGGCCAGGCCGACACCCTCTGTGACGAGCTGGGGCGTGATCTGCTGCCTTCCGTGGTCCATTACCAGGCCGATACCATCCGGGTTGGCTTCGATGCCAAGCGTGAGGCGGCCCTCGATCCCCACAACACCATCGTCTCGGTCAAGCGGATGATGGGCAAGGCGCTGGCCGACATCGATACCCGCCAGCAGCCTTACGAGTTCGTGGCTACCGAGACGGGCATGCCCCAGTTGCGGACCCGCCAGGGGCTGGTCAATCCGGTGCAGGTCTCGGCCGAGATCCTGAAAAAACTGGCCGAGCGCGGTGCCGCGTCCCTCGGGGGAGACCTCGACGGCGTGGTCATCACGGTGCCCGCCTATTTTGACGATGCCCAGCGTCAGGGTACCAAGGACGCGGCCAGACTGGCCGGTCTGCACGTACTGCGGTTGCTCAACGAACCCACGGCGGCCGCCATCGCCTATGGCCTCGACTCAGGCCAGGAAGGGGTGATCGCCGTCTATGACCTGGGTGGCGGAACCTTCGATATCTCCATCCTGCGCCTGCATCGCGGGGTGTTTGAGGTGATGGCCACCGGCGGCGACTCGGCACTCGGTGGTGACGATTTCGACCATCTGCTGGCGGACTGGCTCAAAGAGCAAGCCGGGTTGTCCGGTCAGCTCGATGCCCGTACCCAGCGCGAGTTGCTGGATGCGGCGGCCAGCATCAAGCACGGCCTCACCGATGCCGATGCCGTTACCTGCACCTTTGCCGGCTGGCAGGGTACCGTCACCCGCAGCCAGTTTGACGAGCTGATCCAGCCCCTGGTCAAGCGCACCCTGCAGGCCTGTCGGCGCGCCCTGCGCGATGCGGGTCTCGAGCAGGAAGAGGTACTGGAAGTGGTGATGGTCGGCGGCTCGACCCGGGTACCGCTGGTGCGCGAGCGGGTGGGCGAGTTCTTCGGCCGTACGCCCTTGACCAGCATCGACCCTGACAAGGTGGTGGCCATCGGTGCCGCCATCCAGGCAGACATCCTGGTGGGCAACAAGCCCGACGCCGAGATGCTGCTGCTGGACGTCATCCCGCTTTCCTTAGGGTTAGAGACCATGGGCGGCCTTGCCGAGAAGGTGATCCCGCGCAATACCACCATTCCGGTGGCCCGCGCCCAGGAGTTCACCACCTTCAAGGATGGCCAGACCGCGATGGCCATCCATTTGGTGCAGGGGGAGCGCGAGCTGGTGGCGGATTGCCGCTCCCTGGCCCGCTTCACCCTGACCGGCATTCCGCCCATGGCGGCCGGCGCCGCCCATATTCGCGTCACCTTCCAGGTGGATGCGGACGGTCTGCTGTCGGTCAGCGCCATGGAGAAATCCTCCGGCGTGCAGGCCGAGATCCAGGTCAAGCCCTCCTACGGGCTGGGTGAGGATGACATCCTCAACATGCTGAGCGCCTCCATCGCCAATGCCCAGCAGGACATGGACGCCCGCATGCTGGCGGAGCAGCAGGTCGAGGCCGACCGGGTGGTTGAGAGCCTCAACGCCGCCCTGGCCGCCGATGGCGAGGCGTTGCTGAGCCCCACCGAGCGGGCCGAGCTGGATGCCGCCATCGCCCATCTGCTGACTATGCGCAGCACGGGCACCACCAATCAGATCAAAGAGGCCATCGAGGCGGCGGACGCTGCCAGTGGCGAATTTGCAGCCCGCCGGATGGATGCCTCCATCCGCAAGGTACTGACCGGACAAAACGTCAACAAGGTGTGATATGCCAAAACTGATTATTCTGCCCCATCCCGAGCTCTGTCCGGACGGCGCGGCCCTCGAAGGTGCGACCGGTGAAACCATTCTGGATATCGCGCTGCGCAACGGCATCGAGATCGAGCACGCTTGCGAGAAGTCCTGTGCTTGTACTACCTGCCATTGCGTGGTGCGGGAAGGGTTCGACTCCCTCGAGCCGAGCGACGAGCTGGAAGACGACATGCTGGACAAGGCGTGGGGGCTGGAGCCGGAATCCCGTCTCAGCTGCCAGGCCAGACTGGCGGATGAGGATCTGGTGGTGGAACTGCCCAAGTACACCCTGAATCTGGCGTCCGAGCGCCACTGATGACCCCTTAATTACACATGAGTGAATTGCGCGTGCAGCATCTCATGGTGCAGTAATGATATGGTGAAGGCCGTGACCCTTGAGGGAGCGGCCTTTTTTGTGCCCGTGATTTCCCTATTCGTTGATGAAAGTGCCAATAAAAAGGAAGCAAGAGAACATGGCTGACATGATGAACGTAAGGTTGTCGTCCCAGGCTGCCGCCGCCCACTGGGGCGAGGGTGCCCTGCTCAGTTTCAACGGCGACGAGGCCCATCTCCATCTGGCCGCTGGCCAGGAGAAGGAGGCGCTGCGCGCCATCCAGCGGGGGGCCAGACGCCTCGAGTCGAGCGGCATCAAGCGCGTCAAACTGGTGGGTGAGGGCTGGAATGGGGAGCGTCGCTACGCCTTTGCCCAGGGCTTCTATGCCGCCAAGGGGGTTCGCGAGCTCGATTTTGGTGAACAGAGCGAGCAGGAAGCGGCCGAACTCGCTGCCCTGCTCAAAGCGACCCACTGGGTGCGCGAGGTGACCAACGGCTGCCCGGAAGCCATCTACCCCATGAGCCTGGCGGAGTCCGCTCTGCTGCTCATTCGCAGCCTCGGCGGTGACAAGGTGACCGCCCGCATCACCGCTGGCGAAGCCTTGCGTGAATCGGGTCATATCGGGATCTGGTCGGTGGGCCGTGGCAGCGAGCGCGAGCCGGTGCTGCTGGAGCTCGACTACAACCCGACCGGGGATGCCAACGCCCCCGTGGTCGCGGCGCTGGTGGGCAAGGGGATCACTTTTGATTCCGGCGGCTACTCCATGAAATCCTCCGACAACATGCTGCCGATGAAGTCCGACATGGGCGGCGCCGCCATGGTGACCGGCGCCCTGGCGCTGGCCATCAGCCGTGGCCTGAACAAGCGGGTCAAGCTCATCCTCTGCTGCGCCGAGAACCTGGTCTCCGGCCACGCCTTCAAGCTCGGCGACATCCTCACCTATCGCAACGGCATCTCGGTCGAGATCCAGAATACCGATGCGGAAGGTCGCCTGGTGCTGGCAGACGGCCTGCTGGCCGCGAGCGAAAGCGGGGCTGCCTACATCCTCGACTCTGCCACCCTGACCGGCGCCGCCAAGACCGCGCTGGGCCGCGACTACAATGCCGTGTTTGCCCTCGATGAGGCGGAGCAGGTGCGCGCGCTGGCTGCCGCCAACGCCGAAAACGAGAAGGCCTGGCCGCTGCCGCTCGAACCCTGGCACGCAGGCCAGCTCACCTCGGCCTTTGCCGAGCTGGGCAATGTGGCGTCCGCAGAAGGTACTGCCGGCGCCACCACCGCGGCGGCTTTCCTGTCGCGCTTCGTCCGTGACGAAGGCAAGGGCTGGGTGCACCTGGACCTGGCCGCTTCCTATCAGAAGTCGGGCAATGAGCTCTGGGCGACCGGGGCCAAGGGCCATGGTCTTCGCACGATTGCCCGCTGGTTGCAGGAGGTGTGCGCATGAACGTCTGGTTGAGCCGAGAGTTTGCACCGGCCGAGTGGGGGGAGGGGGCACTGCTCTCCCACCGTGCCGACGGCATGGTGATCCATCTGGTGAGCACCACTCCCTTGCTGGATATCCAGCAGGCGGCGCGGCGCCTGTGTAGCCAGGGGATCCAGCAGGTTGTCCTGGCTGGCCACTGGGAGCGGGAGCAGCAGTGGGCCTTTGCCCAGGGGCTGCAGACGCCCAAGGCGGAAGTGGGGTTGCAGTGGGCCACTTCGTCCGAGGAGGACAGGGAGGAGCTGGAGGCTCGCTGGCTGTGCGGGCGCTGGGTGCGGGAGATGACCAACGCCACCCCGGAGCAGCTGGGGCCGCTGGAGCTGGCGGTCGAAGCCGCCGCCTTCCTCACCGAGCTGGCACCAGACCGGATCAGCCATCGCATCCTCAAGGGAGGGGCGCTGCAACAGGCGGGCTGGGTCGGTCTCTATCAAGTGGGTCGTGGCAGTGACCGCGAGCCCGTGATGCTGGAGCTGGATTTCAATCCGGGCAAGGATCCCAAGGCGCCGGTAGCGGCCGCCCTGGTGGGCAAGGGGATCACCTTCGATTCCGGCGGCTACTCCATGAAGACCTCCCAGGGCATGCTGACCATGAAACACGACATGGGCGGTGCCGCCATCGTCACCGGCGCGCTGGCGCTGGCCATTCTGCGTGGCCTCGACAAGCGGGTGAAGCTCATCCTCTGCTGCGCCGAGAACCTGGTATCCGGCCATGCCTACAAGCTGGGCGACATCCTCACCTACAAGAACGGCACCACGGTGGAGGTGGTCAACACCGACGCCGAAGGGCGTCTGATTCTGGCCGACGGCTTGCAACTGGCCGGCGAGTCTGGTGCGCCGCTCATCATCGACGCTGCTACCCTCACCGGGGCGGCCGTGATGGCGCTGGGGGGGCGTTACAACGCCCTGTTTGGACTGGACAAGGGGCTGGTGAGCCGCGCCATGGCCTATTCGGATGCGGAGCAGGAGCCAGCATGGCCGCTGCCGCTGGAGCCCTGGCATCGCCAGCAGTGTCCGTCCCACTATGCCGACACCGCCAACAGCCGCCCCGTGCCGGGCGGCGGACCGGGGGGGGCCTCCAATGCGGCAGGCTTCCTCTCCCGCTTTGTCCCTGATGAGGGAAGAGGCTGGCTGCATGTCGATCTCGCCGCCTGCTTCAGTGAGAACGGCGACAGTCTGTGGGCGCCCGGGGCCAATACCCTGGGGATGCGCACCATCGCCCATACCCTGCTGGCGGAGACGCGCTGAGTCAGTGAACGGCATCACAAGGGCACCTCAGGGTGCCCTTTCCAGTGCTGCTTTGCTGAGCAATTGATACAGTTTTGAGGCATTAGCATGCCGATCGTGCGCAAGCGCACATTTTTTCTCTCTGCCCTGGCACAAGATGAGTCACCATGTTGTTTCAAGGATTCTTTTGTTTAACAAAAAGTTGATTTTTTGTGTGTTATTTCGTTTTTTGTTTACGTATAATCGCCGCCGAACATGGATTCCTACAATAAAACTCTGTAGTTAAGGAAAGAACTCAATGGCTATCGAACGTACCTTCTCCATCGTCAAGCCGGATGCGGTCAGCAAGAACCTGATTGGTGCCATTTACAGCCGCTTCGAAAGCGCCGGCCTGAAAGTCATCGCCGCCAAGATGCTGCACCTGACCAGCGAACAGGCCGCCGGTTTCTACGCCGAGCACCAGGGCAAGCCGTTTTATGATGGTCTGGTCGGCTTCATGACCTCTGGCCCCGTCATGGTACAGGTGCTGGAAGGTGAAGACGCCATCCGCCGTCACCGTGAAATCATGGGCGCCACCAACCCGAAAGAGGCGCTGGCCGGCACCCTGCGCGCCTGCTACGCCGAGAGCATCGATCGCAACGCCGTCCACGGCTCCGATGCCCCGGCCTCTGCCGCCCGTGAAATCGCCTACTTCTTCTCCGACGACGAGATCTGCCCGCGCGGCTGATGTTGTCTGCTGGTGACCAAGGGAGCTTCGGCTCCCTTTTGTTTTTTGGTCATCCTGCCAATATCCACTTATTCTCCAGGTGGAAAGCCAGACCCATTATTTGTACAATGCCGCCCCCTGACGTAGGTCAGCCGATAATTTATGAAGTGTGTGAGCTGAGGCCCCTGATGAGCGAAACAAAAACCAACCTGCTGGATCTCGACCGGGATGCCATGCGTGCCTTCTTCGTCGAGTTGGGCGAGAAGCCGTTCCGGGCAGACCAGATAATGAAGTGGATCTATCACTTCGGTTGTGATGATTTCGATCAGATGAGCAACGTCAACAAGGCGCTGCGCGAGCGGCTCAAGGCCATTGCCGAGATCCGAGCCCCCGAGATCAGCCGTGAACAGCGCTCCGCCGATGGCACCATCAAATGGGCGCTGCAGGTGGGCGATCAGGAGGTGGAGACTGTCTACATTCCGGAAGCGGACCGCGCTACCCTGTGCGTCTCCTCCCAGGTGGGCTGCGCCCTGGCGTGCACCTTCTGCTCCACCGCCCAGCAAGGGTTCAACCGCAACCTGAAAGTCTCCGAGATCATCGGCCAGGTGTGGCGTGCCGCCAAAGTGGTGGGTGGCAAGCGCCCCATCACCAACGTGGTGATGATGGGCATGGGTGAGCCGCTGCTCAACCTCGCCAACGTGGTACCTGCCATGAAGCTGATGATGGATGACTTCGGCTTCAGCATCTCCAAGCGCCGCGTCACTCTCTCCACCTCCGGTGTGGTGCCGGCGCTGGACATGCTGGGGGACCAGATCGACGTTGCCCTGGCCATCTCCCTGCATGCGCCGAACGATGCACTTCGCTCCGAGATCATGCCGATCAACGACAAGTACAACATCGAAGCCTTCCTTGCTGGGGTACGCCGCTATCTGGCCAAGTCCAACGCCAACGGCGGCCGGGTGACCGTGGAGTATGTGCTGCTCGACCACATCAACGACGACATGCAGCATGCCCATGAGCTGGCCAAGGTCCTCAAGGAAACCCCTTGCAAGATCAACCTGATCCCGTTCAACCCCTTCCCGGGCAACCCGTTTGGCAAGCCGAGCAACAGCCGTATCGACCGTTTCTCCAAGGTGTTGATGGAATACGGCCTGACCGTCATCGTGCGCAAGACCCGTGGTGACGACATCGACGCCGCCTGCGGCCAGCTGGTGGGGGAGGTGATCGACCGCACCAAGCGCACCATGAAAAATCGGATGCAACAGGATGGGATTTCCGTCAAAATGGTTTAACTCCTAAGCCATTGTATAGACAGGAAATGGATATCCGTACATTGATCGTAGTGGCAGCGCTCTGTGCGCTGCCAGGCTGTGTCACAGAGACCACTTACGCTGGCCAGAATTCGACCCAGCGTGAAGTGGGTCCCGACCTCAAGGCCGCCGCCCAGACTCGTCTCGATCTGGGTATCCAGTATCTGCGCCAGGGCAATGCCGAGCAGGCCAAATTCAACCTCGACCGCGCCCTTCAGTACGATCCCAACAATCCTCAGGTCTACATCGGTTTTGCCTATTTCTACCAGCAGGTGTCGGATTTCAAGGCCGCCGAGGCGAGCTACAAGAAAGCGCTGGCCATGGATCCGTCCAATGCTGACGCGATGAACAACTATGGCGCCTTCCTCTGCAACCGTGGCCGCTTCGACGAAGCGGAAAAGGCGTTCTTGCAGGCCGTCAGCCAGCCCGATTACGTGAAGATCGCCGATACCTACGAGAATGCGGCGCTCTGCTCGATGCAAAATCACAGAAATGACAAGGCCGGCGAGTATTATCGTCTGGCCTTGGGGTATAATCCCCGCAATCCTAGGTTATTGCTGGACATGGCCGAGCTTTCCATGAAAGATGGCAAGCTTCCTGATGTCCAGTCTTACCTCGCGCGCTTTGCCGACGTGGCAGAGGAGAACGAGGAGAGCCTCTGGCTCCGGCTGCGGCTGGCCCAGGCCATGGACAAACCGGCATTACTTCACCAATTCGGGACTGAGCTGGTAAGGCAATATCCCACTTCGCAACAAGCCAAGCGTTACTTAGCCAATGACTACTGAACAGCCACACGATTTCCAAGACGACTCCCAGGCAGCGGGCCCAGGCCAGCTGCTGCGCAACGCCCGTGAACAGCTCGGCTGGACCCGGGAACAGGTTGCGTCCCGCATTCACCTTCGTCTGACCCTGATCGCCGCCATCGAAGCGGATACCTATGACAAGCACACGTCCCATACCTTCATTCGTGGCTATCTGCGGGCCTATGCCAAGCTCGTGGGCATCCCGGAGGAGACCATCCTCGCCGCCTACGAGAAGCTGGGACTGACTCCCCCCGACAACATCGACATGCAGAGCTTCTCCCGTCGCTCCCGCCAGCAGGCCAATGACAGCCGGCTCAAGGTGGTGACCTGGCTGGTGATCCTGGTGCTGATCGGGCTCTCCGTCGCCTGGTGGTGGCAGAGCACGGCGCGCCGCTCTGCCGGTGACGACGCCCTGGCGGCGACCGAGATGAGCGCGACCATCAATACGCCGGAAGCGAATGTTGCCCCCGCCGTGGAGGTCGCCGAGCCCGTGCTGCCCTCCGCGTCCGATGCCGTGTCCACCCAGGTTGTGGTGAGCGGTGCCACCGCGACCCTGCCTGTGGTCGCTACGGATGCCAGCGCAGCCGTCCCGACGGACGTTTCCGGCGCGGTCTCGACTGCCGAGAGCACGACCAACGAGCCCGCCAAGGCGCCCCAGCTCAAGATGAGCTTCACCGCCGATTGCTGGCTGGACGTCAAGGATGCCAACGGCAAGACCCTGTTCAGCGGTCTGAAGAAGGCTAACGACGAACTGGTACTGGAAGGACCCGAGCCACTCAGATTCATCATTGGCGCGCCCATGGCGGTCAATCTCGAATATCAGGGCAAGTCCTTCGACATGAGCCGTTACAACAACGGCCGGACTGCCCGCTTCTCACTGCCGCAGGAGTAATCAGTCCGCCATGTCTGTTCACGAAAAGCCCGCACACGAATCACCCATCGTTCGTCGCAAATCCAGACAGATCATGGTCGGCAACGTGCCGGTTGGGGGCGATGCCCCCATCACGGTACAGACCATGACCAACACCAAGACCACGGACGTGGCCGCTACCGTCGAGCAGATCCAGCGGATCGAGCGGGTCGGCGCCGACATCGTCCGGGTCTCCGTCCCCACCATGGAGGCGGCGGAAGCGTTCAAGCTCATCAAACAGCAGACCCGCATCCCCATTGTGGCCGACATCCACTTCGACTACCGCATCGCCCTCAAAGTGGCCGAGTACGGGGCCGACTGCCTGCGCATCAACCCGGGCAACATCGGCAACGAAGAGCGGGTGCGTGCGGTGGTGGATTGTGCCCGTCACTACAACATCCCCATCCGCATCGGCGTCAACGGCGGTTCCCTTGAGCGTGATCTCCAGGAGAAATACGGCGAGCCGACCCCGGAGGCGCTGCTGGAGTCCGCCATGCGCCACGTGGATTATCTGGATCGCCTCGACTTCCAGAACTTCAAGGTGAGCGTCAAGGCGTCCGATGTCTTCCTGGCGGTCGGTGCCTATCGCCTGCTGGCCAAGCAGATCGATCAACCCCTGCATCTGGGCATCACGGAAGCGGGCGGTTTTCGCGCCGGCGCGGTCAAGTCCGCCATTGGCCTTGGCATGTTGCTGAGCGAAGGGATTGGCGACACCCTGCGCATCTCCCTGGCCGCCGATCCGGTGGAAGAGGTGAAGGTGGGCTTCGACATCCTCAAGTCCCTGCGCATCCGCTCCCGCGGCATCAACTTCATCGCCTGTCCCTCCTGCTCCCGTCAGGAGTTCGACGTCATCGGCACGGTCAACGCCCTGGAAGAGCGGCTCGAAGACATCATCACCCCGATGGATGTCTCCATCATCGGCTGTGTGGTGAACGGTCCGGGGGAGGCGCTGGTCTCCGATCTCGGCCTTGCGGGCGCCGCCAACAAGAGTGCCTTCTACGAGGGGGGCCAGCGGGTCGACCGACTCGACAACAAGGATTTGATCCCGACTCTGGAGCGTCGCATCCGTGCCAGGGCCGCCATGCTGGATCCGGCCAACCAGATCCAGGTGGACAAAGGTTGAACGATGACGGGGCCACCTGGGGTGGCCCCGGCTTTAGGTTGTTGATTTTACATCCCGCATCCGGGCACCCGATTTTACCTCGGGGTCGAAAATCCCTATAATGCGGCCAAATTTTACCTCTTTTTCTCGAGTATCAACGTGGCAAAACAGATCCAAGCTATTCGCGGTATGAATGATTGCCTGCCGGAGCAGAGCCCGGTATGGCAGAAAGTAGAACAGATCCTGCGCCAGGTCGTGGCCAGCTATGGCTACAGCGAAGTGCGCATGCCCATCGTCGAGCAGACCCATCTGTTCAAGCGTGCCATCGGTGAAGTGACCGACGTGGTCGAAAAAGAGATGTACACCTTTGAAGACCGCAACGGCGACAGCCTGAGCCTGCGTCCGGAAGGGACCGCCAGTTGCGTCCGTGCCGGCATCGAGCACGGTCTGCTTTACAACCAGGAACGCCGGATGTGGTACATGGGCCCCATGTTCCGCCACGAGCGTCCCCAGAAAGGTCGCTATCGCCAGTTCCATCAGTTCGGGGTCGAGCTGTTCGGCATCAACGGGCCGGACATCGATGCCGAGCTCATCATGCTGACCCACCGCCTGTGGCGCCTGTTCGGCATCAGCGATCACGTGACCCTGCAGCTCAACACCCTCGGCCAGAGCAACGAACGTGCCGCCTATCGCGATGCCCTGGTCGCCTATCTGGAACAGTACAAGAGCGAGCTGGACGAAGAGAGCCAGCGCCGCATGTACAGCAACCCTTTGCGGGTGCTCGACTCCAAGGACGAGAAAGTGCAGGCCATCCTGGCGGGTGCCCCCCGTCTGTTCGATCACCTTGGCGAAGAGAGCCTGGCTCACTTCGAAGGGCTCAAGCGCCTGCTCACGGCGGCCGGCATCCAGTTCGAGGTGAACGAGCGTCTGGTGCGCGGCCTCGACTACTACAACCTGACCGTGTTCGAGTGGGTGACCAACAGCCTGGGGGCCCAGGGCACCGTCTGTGCCGGTGGTCGCTACGACGGCCTGGTGGAGCAGCTCGGTGGCCAGCCGACCCCGGCAGTGGGCTTTGCCATGGGCATGGAGCGTCTGGTGCTGATGCTTGAAACCCTCGAACTCAATGCTGACATCCGCCCGGCGGTGGATGTCTATCTCTGCATGGTGGGTGAGGGGACCGAGCAGGCTGGCTTCGCCCTGGCAGAGCGCCTGCGCGATGCCCTGCCGGACTTGCGCCTCATGAGCCACTGCGGCGGCGGCAACTTCAAGAAACAACTCAAGCGTGCCGACAAGAGCGGCGCGGCCATTGCCCTGATCCTTGGGGAGACCGAGGTGCAAAGCGGGGAGATCACCATTAAATATCTGCGTGGCCAGGCCGAGCAACAGACCGTCTCGGTCGATGCCGCCATCGCCCTGCTGGCAGCGAAAGGAGAGTAAGCTGTGGAAGTGTATACCACTGAAGAACAACAGGTTGAGGTCATCAAGAACTGGTGGAAAGAGAACGGCACCTCGGTGATCGCCGGGACCGTGATCGGTCTGGTCGGCCTCTTTGGCTGGCGCTACTACAACGAGATGCAGCAGAACAACCAGGAAGCCGCCTCCCAGGCTTACAACGAGATGACCGCCCAGCTCGCCAAGGGGGATGACGCCGCCCTGGAGCAGGCAAAGAGCTTCATTACCGCCCACAAGGGTGACGCCTATGCCGAGCTGGCCGCCCTGCAACTGGCCGCGGCCGCCGTCAAGGCGGGCAAGCTGGATCTGGCTGCCGAGCAGCTGACCCAGGTGGCCGCCAGTGGCGATGACAGCATCAAGCCCATCGCCGCCCTGCGTCTGGCAAGGGTCCTGAGCGATCAGGGCAAGGCTGACGAGGCCCTGGCCCAGCTTGGCAAGATCAACAACGACGCCTTCAAGGCCCAGGTGGCGGAAGTGCGCGGCGACATCCTGCAAAAGCAGGGCAAGGCCGAAGAAGCGCGCGATGCCTATCAGGCGGCGGCGGATGCCGGCGGCCTGCAGAGCAGCGCCGAACTCAAGCTGAAGATGGATGATCTGGCGCTGCCAGCCGTCACTGCGGGCGAGGCTCCGGATGCGTAATCTGTACAAGCGAATGGCGCTGGGGGTGGCTGTCTCCTTCGCCTTGCAGGGCTGCTCCCTGTTCAGTTCGGAAGAAGATCTCAACCCCATGGCACCCCTGCCCAAGGTTGAGTCCGCGTTCACTGCCGATACCGCATGGTCCTCCTCGGTCGGGGATGGCATCGGCGACTTCTACTCCCAGCTCAAGCCGGTGGTGGAAGAGGACCGCATCTATGCAGCGGCCCGCGATGGCGATGTGACCGCCTTCGAGCGCGAGAGCGGCAAGGAGCTGTGGAGCGTGGATCTGGCAGATCTGCCCATCAACGCCGACAAGCGCAGTGCCCGTCTCTCCGGTGGTCTGGTCTCTCGCTACGGCAAGCTGTTCCTCGGGTCCGAAAACGGGGTGGTCTACGCCCTGAACGAGGCCAACGGCGAAGTGCTGTGGCAGACCACGGTACCTGGGGAAGTGGTGGCGAGCCCCGCCGTCGAGGATGGCCGCGTGGTGGTGCTGACCACCTCCGGTCGTCTGGTGGCGCTCGATACCGACGAGGGCAAGCTGCAGTGGACCCTGTCCGAAGAGCAGCCGCCCCTGACCCTGCGCAGTGCCGGCGCCCCCATCATCACCAACGGTGCCGTCATCTATGGCCGCGCCGATGGCAAGGTGGGCATCGCCCTGCTGAGCAACGGCCAGCCGGTGCGTCAATCCAAGGTGGCCGACCCGCGCGGCGCCACCGAACTGGATCGGATGGTGGACGTCGATGCCAGCCCGCTGATTGCCGGTGATGAGCTCTACGCCATCGCCTACAACGGCCAGTTGATGGCGCGCAAGCTGATGAGCGGCGACGAAGTGTGGAAGCGCAAGTATTCCGGTTATCGCGACATGGCGGTGACCGGCAATGCCATCGTGCTGACCGACAGCCGCAGCCATCTGTTTGCGGTCGATCGTCGCAACGGTCTCGAGCTGTGGTCCAACACCCAGCTGGAAAACCGCACCGTGACCGCCCCCGTCATCCTGGGTGACTATGTGGTGGTCGGCGATGTGGAAGGTTACCTGTATTGGCTGGACCGTACCGACGGGACCATCAAGGCCATGCAGCAGCTCGACAGCAGTGGTCTCTATGCCGCTCCGCTGGTGGAGGGTGACACCCTGTATGTGCAGAGCCGTGACGGCAAGTTGTACGCCCTCAAGCGTCCTTGATCGTCCGATAATGTGAATATCCGGCTCCTGGTCTTCGGACCCGGAGCCTTTGTCGTCTTGAGAATGAGGCTTTTATGACTCCTGTAGTTGCCCTGGTGGGCCGCCCCAACGTGGGGAAATCCACCCTGTTTAACCGCCTGACCCGTACCCGGGATGCCCTGGTTGCCGACTTCCCCGGCCTGACCCGGGACCGCAAATATGGCCAGGCGAAGCTGGGCGAGCTGGAATTTATCGTGGTCGATACCGGCGGTATCGATGGCACCGAGGAGGGGATCGAGCTGAAGATGGCCGAGCAGTCCCTGCTGGCCATCGAAGAGGCCGATGTGGTGCTCTTCATGGTGGATGCCCGTGCCGGTCTCACCGCGGCGGATCAGGCCATCGCCGAGCACCTGCGCAAGACCCACAAGAAGGTGTTTCTGGTGGCCAACAAGACCGACGGCATCGACGGTGACTCCGCGGTGTCCGAGTTCTACGGTCTGGCCCTGGGCGAGGTCTACCAGATGGCGGCCGCCCACGGCCGTGGCGTACTGAGCCTGCTGGAGCTGGCCCTGGCCCCTCACCTCGAGACTCTGGTCGGCTCTGCCACCCAGGCACAAGAGGAAGAGGAGCTGGAGGAGTTCGACGAAGAGGCCCTGCTGCGCATGGTGGCTGCCGGTGAGCTCGACACCCGGGAAGACACCAAGGAGACGCCGTTCGCCGACCTGCCCATCAAGTTCGCCATCGTCGGTCGTCCCAACGTCGGCAAATCCACCCTGACCAACCGCATGCTGGGTGAAGATCGGGTCATCGTCTACGACATGCCGGGTACCACCCGCGACTCCGTCTACATCCCCATGGAGCGCGACGATCAGAAATACGTGGTCATCGACACCGCCGGCGTGCGTCGCCGTGGCAAGGTGCACGAGACGGTGGAGAAGTTCTCCGTCATCAAGACGCTCAAGGCGATTGAAGATGCCAACGTCTGCCTGCTGGTCATTGACGCCCGGGAGACCATCACGGATCAGGACTTGAGCATCCTCGGCTTCGTGCTCAACAGCGGCCGCTCCGTGGTACTGGTGGTCAACAAGTGGGACGGCCTGGATCAGAAGGTGAAAGAGGACGTCAAGAACGAGCTGGACAGACGTCTGGGTTTCATCGACTTCGCCCGGGTGCACTTCATCTCCGCCCTGCACGGCAGCGGCGTCGGTCACCTGTTCGAATCCATCAACGAGGCTTACGAGTCCGCGACCCGCCGCACCAGCACCGCCATGCTGACCCGCATCATGCAGATGGCCCAGGAAGATCACCAGCCGCCCATGGTGAATGGTCGCCGGGTCAAGCTGAAGTATGCCCACGCTGGTGGCTACAACCCGCCGCGCATCGTGATCCACGGCAACCAGCTGAACGACCTGCCGGACTCCTACAAGCGCTACCTCATCAACTACTTCCGCAAGTCGTTGAAAATCATGGGGACGCCGATCCGGGTGGAGTTCCAGGAGTCGGTCAACCCGTTCGAGGGCAAGAAGAACACCCTGACCCTGAGCCAGGAACGCCAGCGCAAGCGCCTGCTCAAGGCCAAAGCGAAGAAATAAAGCCCTGCGGCTGCCCTTACCGGCAGCCGTTTTTCTTGATGGCCCTCCTCAGGGCAGACAAACCGGGGGAGGGGCTGCGAGTGACGCCGGTGCACAGTGACGTAAAGAGGAGTCGAGAAGAGAATGAACACGCTGACCTGCCCTGCCTGTCAGGGCGAACTGGACAGCCGCAGCCGCGAGACGACGTGTGGCCAGTGTCAGGCCCGTTATCGCATCCGGGCCCTGTGTCCTGCCTGCGGGCAGGAGCTGGAGCGGCTTCGGGCTTGCGGCGCGGTGGATTATTTTTGCAACCACTGCAACACCCTGGTCTCCAAGCGCACCGTTCTGTTTGAAGCGCAGCCTGACAAGGCATAAAAAAACCCGGCTGATGCCGGGTTTATACTGTGTGCTCCGCTATCAGCAGCGTGAAGGAGCGGTTTCTGTGCCAGATCTTGCGTTTCATGTCGGCCAGCTTGAGCTTGCGTCTCGGGCTCCAGGCACATTTGGTTTTTCGGGCCAACATGGCTCTTCTGCGTGCTCGCATCCTGTTCTCCTCCCTGGTCTTGCGTGGGGCCGAAAGGGCCCTTGGCAGGAACTGCAACGCAATGAATACATTGCAATAAGTTCGCTCCAGCGCCCCTCGTATACCCAAGGATGGTAACAGAGAACAGGGCAGGAAAACACACCCCCGGCGAGGCTAGGGGGTGATGATCTGTTTGACCACTTCGGCGATGATGGCCGGACGCTGCGCCGGCACGTCCGGCTCGCTGCTGTCGTCCTCGTCCAGCTCTTCGCGACGATGGGCCTTCTGCTGTTCGTTGTCGAGCCAGAGCAGGCTCTGGTAGTACTGGCGCACGTTGTTGACATAGTTGCGCGCCTCGCCGCCACGGGCATAGCCATAGCGTACCTTGCGATGCCAGCGTGACTGCTGCAATAGGGGCAGCACCTCTTTCACGTCGCTCCAGGCGTCCGGGTTCTTGCCCAGCTCTTTGGTCAGGCGGCGGGCATCCATCATGTGGCCGTAGCCGATGTTGTAGGCGGTGAGGGCAAACCACACTTTCTCGTCCGCCGGGACCGAGTCGGGCACCTTCGCCATCATCTCCTGCAGGTAGCGGGCGCCCCCCTTGATGCTCTCTTCCGGGTGGGTGCGATCGTTTACCCCCATCGCCTTGGCGGTCGGACCGGTGAGCATCATCATGCCGCGCACCCCGGTGTAGGAACGTGCCTGGGGATCCCAGTGGGATTCCTGATAGCTGATGGCGGCCAGCAGCCGCCAGTCGATATCCTTGGCGTGGGTCTGGAACAGCGCCTGGTACTTGGGCAGCAGGCTCTTGGCCCGTTGCAGGAAGGTACGGGTGTCGACGAAGTCGAAGTTCTGCACGTGGCCGAAGTACTTCTCGTCGAGCTTGGCGATGGCGCCATCCATGAAGCGCTGACCGAAGAAGTCGATGATGCTGGCGTAGAGGCTGTCGTCGGGCAGCTTGGTCATGGCCCAGGCCACGGTCTGCTTGCTGGCGAGGGTCAAGCCTTCGGTGAGTTCGGGGTAGTAGCGCTGGGTACGGGCCAGTATGGTGTCCTGCACCACGGTGTAGTCCACCTTGCCGTCGGCCACCTGCTTGAGCAGCTCCTCCACGTCCGCATCCCGATTGGTGCTCCACTTCAGGTTGGGGTACTGCTTGGCCAGCTCCTTCATCAGGTCCTCGCCGGTGGAGCCCGCCGGCACCACTATGCTGCCCTTGATGTCACCGAGGTTCTTGGGCCTGGGGGAGCCGTTGCGATAGACCAGCTTGGGGGAGACCTGGTAGAAGCCAGGACCGAAGCGGAACAGCTTGCGCCGCTCCGGGGTCACGACGATGGCGGCGGCGGCGAGATCCAGCTTGCCCTTTTGCAGTTGCTCGACCAGCTCGGCGGTGCTGTAGGCCGGTACTATGGTCAGCTTGACCCCCAGCCAGTCGGCGTAAAGCTGCGCCAGCTCGTAGTCGAACCCCAGTGCGGTGTCGTCACGCTGGTAATAGGAAGTGGGGCCATAGAGGGTGCCAACCCGGATCTCGCCTCGCTGGCGGATCTGCTCCAGTTGGCTGGAGGGGTGGTAGAAGTCGCAACCGGCCAGGGCCAGCGTCAACATCATCCCGATGAACAGTCGAAAAATGCAGCGCAAGTAGGTGAGTACCCTTGTTGAAAAAAACGGCATTTGTCAAAAAAGAGGCACCTTTATACCAGAGAGTATGAAGGGAGTCACACCGCGCGAGATGAGAAAAACGTTTGTTCAGGATGGGCCTGATCCCTATAATACGCGCGTCTCAAATCCCCCCACACTCTAAAACTTGGTGAGAAAGGTATATGGAAATCTTGCGTGGTGCCCCAGCACTGTCTGAGTTTCGTGTCCACAAGCTGCTGCAGAGCTGCGCACAGAGAGGAGTAGAGATAGCAAGCGTCTATGCGGAATACGTGCATTTTGCCGAGCTGACGAGCCCGCTGTCGCCCCCCGAGCGAGCGACCTTGGGCCAGCTTCTGCGCTACGGCCCGACCATCCCGGAACACACCCCCAGCGGTCAGCTGTTCCTCGTTACCCCCCGCCCCGGCACTATTTCCCCCTGGTCTTCCAAAGCAACCGACATCGCCCACAACTGCGGCCTGAAACAGGTCAAGCGGCTGGAGCGCGGCATTGCCTATTACGTGCAGGCCAAGGGTGAGCTGAGCGTGGCCCAGCGTAGCGAGATCGCGGCCCTGCTGCACGATCGCATGATGGAAGTGGTCTTTGCCGAGATGAACGAGGCTGCCGCCCTGTTTGCTCACCACGAGCCGCGCCCCTTTACCCAGGTAGATGTGCTGGGTGGTGGTCGCGCCGCCCTGGAAGAGGCCAACGTGACCCTGGGTCTGGCCCTGGCAGATGACGAAATAGATTACCTGGTGACCAACTTCACCCGGCTGGGTCGCAATCCCAACGACATCGAGCTCTACATGTTTGCCCAGGCGAACTCCGAGCATTGCCGCCACAAGATCTTCAACGCCGACTGGACCATCGATGGCGAACAGCAGCCCAAGTCGCTGTTCAAGATGATCAAGAACACCTTCGAGCAGACGCCGGATCATGTCCTGTCTGCCTACAAAGACAACGCCGCGGTGATGGAAGGCAGCCAGGGTGGCCGCTTCTTCCCGAGCCCCGCCAACGGTGAGTACCAGTATCACCAGGAGCGCGTCGACATCCTGATGAAGGTGGAGACCCACAACCACCCGACCGCCATCTCTCCCTTCCCGGGTGCCGCCACCGGCTCCGGCGGCGAAATCCGCGACGAGGGTGCGACAGGCCGTGGCGCCAAACCCAAGGCGGGCCTGGTGGGCTTCTCCGTCTCCAACCTGCGCATCCCCGGTTTCGAGCAGCCCTGGGAGCAGGACTTCGGCAAGCCGAGCCGCATCGTCAGCGCCTTTGACATCATGCAGGAAGGGCCCCTTGGTGGCGCCGCCTTCAACAACGAATTCGGTCGCCCAGCCATCCTGGGTTACTTCCGTACCTTCGAAGAGCAGGTGCCGAGCCACAACGGCGTCGAGGTGCGCGGCTACCACAAGCCCATCATGCTGGCGGGTGGCATCGGCAACATCCGCAGCGAGCACGTCCAGAAAGGGGAGATCCCGGTGGGGGCGGCCCTCATCGTGCTGGGTGGTCCGGCCATGAACATCGGCCTGGGTGGCGGCGCAGCCTCCTCCATGGCGTCCGGCCAGTCTGCCGAAGATCTCGACTTCGCCTCCGTGCAGCGTGACAACCCCGAGATGGAGCGTCGCTGCCAGGAAGTGATCGACCGCTGCTGGCAACTGGGGGACGACAACCCGATTGTCTTCATCCACGACGTGGGCGCCGGTGGTCTCTCCAACGCCATGCCGGAGCTGGTGAGCGACGGGGAGCGCGGTGGTCGCTTCGACTTGCGTGCCATTCCGAACGACGAGCCGGGCATGAGCCCGCTGGAAGTCTGGTGCAACGAATCCCAGGAGCGTTATGTGCTGGCCGTGGCCCAGGACAAGCTGCCTCTGTTCAAGGCCCTGTGCGAGCGCGAACGCGCCCCCTATGCCGTCATCGGCACCGCCACCGAAGAGAAGCATCTCACTCTCTCTGATGATCACTTTGACAACCAGCCCATCGATCTGCCGCTGGACGTGCTGCTTGGCAAGGCGCCCAAGATGCACCGCGACGTGCAGAGCCTGGCCGCCCAGGGCAAGGCGCTGCAACTGGACGGCATCACCCTCAGCGACGCCGCCGAGCGCGTGCTGCGCTTGCCGACCGTGGCGGAGAAGTCCTTCCTCATCACCATCGGCGATCGCACCGTAACGGGCCTCGTCAACCGCGACCAGATGGTCGGCCCCTGGCAGATCCCGGTGGCTGACTGCGCCGTCACCGCCGCGACCTACGATAGCTACCACGGTGAAGCCATGTCCATGGGCGAGCGCACCCCGGTGGCGCTGCTCTCTCATGCCGCCTCCGCTCGCATGGCGGTGGCCGAGGCCCTGACCAACCTGGCTCCGGCCAATATCGGCTCCCTCAAGCGGGTCAAGCTCTCCGCCAACTGGATGTCCGCAGCTGGCCATCCGGGGGAAGATGCGGGCCTCTACGAGGCGGTGAAGGCGGTGGGCGAGGAGCTCTGCCCGGCCCTTGGCATCACCATCCCGGTGGGCAAGGACTCCATGTCCATGAAGACCCGCTGGCAGCAGGACGGGGAAGAGCGCAGCGTCACCTCGCCGCTCTCCCTGCTCATCTCCGCCTTTGCCCGGGTCGAGGACGTGCGCAATACCGTGACCCCGCAACTGCGCACCGATCTCGGTGAGACCGACCTTATCCTCATCGACCTTGGCAACGGCAAGCAGCGCCTCGGCGCCTCGGCCCTGGCCCAGGTCTATCGCCAGCTTGGGCAAAGCGCCCCGGATCTGGACAACCCGGTTCAGCTCAAGGGCTTCTTCAACGCCATCCAGGCGCTGGTGGCGGATCGCAAGCTGATTGCCTACCACGACCGCTCCGACGGCGGCCTCTTCGTCACCCTGACCGAGATGGCGTTTGCCGGTCACTGCGGCCTCGACATCCAGCTCGATCGCGTGGGTGGCGACCTGCTGCCGGCCCTGTTCAACGAGGAGCTGGGTGCCGTCATCCAGGTTCGTCGCGAAGACAAGGAAGCGGTGCTGACCCTGCTGGCCGGTCACGGTCTGGCAGCTTGCTCCCATGTGCTGGGCACGGTGCGCGAAGACGACCTCATTCTGTTCCAGCGTGCCGGCAGCGAAGTGTATCGCGCCAGCCGCACCGCCCTTCGCACCATCTGGGGCGAGACCAGCTGGCAGATGCAGCGCCTGCGCGACAACCCGGAATGCGCCGATCAGGAGCATGCCGCCCGCCAGGACGCCACCGATCCGGGTCTGCAGGCCAGGCTCACCTACAACCCGTCCGACGACGTGGCCGCGCCCTATATCGCTCGCGGGGTTTCTCCCCGTCTGGCGGTGCTGCGCGAGCAGGGGGTCAACTCCCACGTGGAGATGGCGGCCGCCTTTGACCGCGCCGGCTTCACCGCTGTCGACGTGCACATGAGCGACATCCTCGAGGGGCGCATCAAGCTTGAGGAGTTCCAGACCCTGGTGGCCTGTGGCGGCTTCTCCTACGGCGACGTGCTGGGGGCGGGCGAAGGCTGGGCCAAGTCCATCCTGTTCAACGACAACGCCCGTGAGCAGTTCCAGCGCTTCTTCGAGCGCGGCGATACCCTCTCCCTGGGGGTGTGCAACGGTTGCCAGATGATGTCCAACCTGCGCGACCTCATCCCGGGGGCGGATCTCTGGCCGCGCTTCGTGCGCAACCGCTCCGAGCGCTTCGAGGCGCGCTTCAGCCTGGTGGAAGTGCAGGACTCCCCGTCCGCCTTCTTCGCCGGGATGGCGGGCTCCGTGATGCCGATTGCCGTCTCCCACGGGGAAGGGCGCGTGGAAGTGCGCGATGCCGCTCACCTGGCTGCGCTGCAACAGAGCGGTCTGGTGGGGCTGCGTTTCGTGGACAACCGCGGCAACGTCACCGTGCAATACCCGGCCAACCCCAACGGCTCCCCTGACGGTATCACCGCGGTGACCAGTGCGGACGGCCGCGCCACCATCATGATGCCGCACCCGGAGCGGGTGTTCCGCACCGTGGCCAACTCCTGGCACCCGGACAACTGGGGAGAGGATGGCGCCTGGATGCGCATGTTCCGCAATGCTCGGGTTCGCCTGGGTTAAGCGCCAGCAAGAAACCAAAAACCGGCCCCAGTGGCCGGTTTTTTTATGGGCATGTGTCTGAGAATGGGGAGGGCAGGAGGAGGCGAGCACGATGGGGGCAAGGCCATCTTCAGCTCGCTGCTCCGCCAGCTGCTTGCTGGAGGATATGGCATGGATTGAGAGGACCGATCTGGTATCGCCTGCCAGACGGGCAAGCCGGACCGGGCCTTGGCGGACATAAAAAACCGGCCACGGAGGCCGGTTTCGCTGTGTGAACTGTGAACCTGAGGCTAGCGCAGCACCACGTGCTGGAAGCCCTGTACCAGACTGATG
Organism: Aeromonas sp. s4; assembly: GCF_040907855.1. Taxonomy (NCBI): domain Bacteria; kingdom Pseudomonadati; phylum Pseudomonadota; class Gammaproteobacteria; order Aeromonadales; family Aeromonadaceae; genus Aeromonas; species Aeromonas sp. s4. The sequence continues at coordinate 138,617 of NZ_JBFOCP010000036.1, forward strand.
ACGGGCTGGGGGTAGATGCCGAGCAATACCACCAGAATGGCGGAGAGCAGCACCACCAGGCCCCCGGAGGAGAAGGCCCAGTCGGCCCTGGCATCGCGCAGTTGCATGCCGGGTTCACGCAGGTAGAGGGTGACCATGACCCGCAGGTAGTAGTAGAGCCCCAGGGCACTGCCGAGCACGATGGCGCCACTGAGCCACCACAGCTTGGCATCGACGGTGACGCCGATGAGGTAGAACTTGCCGATGAAGCCCAGCGTCATGGGGATACCCGCGAGGGAGAGCATCATCACCGTCATCACCGCCGTCAGATAGGGGCGCTTCCAGAACAGACCGCGATAGCTGTGCAGGGAGTCCGCATCCTTGCCGCGATAGGGGCTGGACATCATGCTGATGACGCCGAAGGCCCCCAGGCTGGTGAACAGGTACATCAGCAGGTAGACACCCGCCGCTTCCACCGGCATCTCGCCGAGGCGGCTTGCCACCACCACCGCCAGCAGATAGCCGAAGTGGGAGATGGAGGAGTAACCCATCATCCGCTTGATGTTGGTCTGGATCAGCGCCAGGAGGTTGCCGACCACGATGGAGATGACTGCCATGGCCGCCAGCAGCCAGTGGATCATGGGATCCGAGGTGGCGGGTACTGCCAGGTAGAAGCGCAGCAGCACGCAGAACACCGCTATCTTGCTCACGGTGGCGAGGAAGGTGGCCACCGGTGCCGGCGCCCCTTCATAGACGTCCGGGGTCCAGAGGTGGAAGGGGGCGAGGGACAGCTTGAACGCAAAGCCGACCAGCATCAGGCCAAAGCCCCCCATCAGCAGCGGATGGTGAGCCGGGCTCTGGGCCAGGGTCACACCGAGATCGTTGAAGCTCAGGCTCCCGGCCTGGGCGTAGAGCAGCGCCATGCCGAACAGCAGGAAGGCGGTGGCACTGGCGGAGAGCACCATGTACTTGATGCTGGCTTCCAGCGAGTGCCGCTCGCGATAGGCATACCCCACCAGACCGAACATGGGCAGGGTCAGCATCTCGATCCCGATGAAGAGCGAGGCGAGGTGACGGGAGGCCGCCAGCACCAGACCACCTGCGGTGGCGATGAGCAGCAGCAGGTAGAACTCTTCCCGGTTGTCCGGATAGCCCTTGAGCCAGGTGCGACCGAAGGTGCAGGTGGCCAGGGCCCCGATGAGCACCAGCCCCATGTAGAAGACCGCGTAAGCGTCTACTTGCAGCAGGGGAGTGACCCCTTGATCCCCCTGGGCCATCACGATGGGCAGGGAGAAGAGCGCGAGGTTGAGGCCGATGATGGTGACCACGAAGGCGGTGTCGTCACAGCGCTTCCAGGCGATGGCCAGCATCAGGGCCACCATGGCCCCCGTGGTCAGCAACAGGGGCAGCAGGGCCAGCAGTTGAGAAACAGTAAACGTCATGACAGTGCTCCCGACATGGACAAGGAAGGCGAAAGAGAAAGCATCATTGCAGCGCCCCCGTGCCCGGCAGCGCGTACCAGTGCAGCACGCTCAGGAGGCTGCTGCTGGCGGTGTCGAGCACCGGCTGGGGATAAAGACCGAGCAGCACCAAGAGGCCGGCGATGGTCAGCATCATGGTCAGTTCCCGGGTATCCAGCCCCTTTAGCATGCTCTCCTCCCGGGGCGTCCCGAAGCAGGCCCGCTGCAGCATGATGAGGGAGTAGACCGAGGCCAGCACCAGCCCGAAGGTGGCGATGACGGTGATGACGGGGGCCACCTGGAAGCTGCCGATGAGGATCAGGAACTCGCCGACGAAGTTGCCGGTCCCCGGCATCCCGAGGGATGCAACGGAGAAGAACAGCATCACGCCGGGCAGGTAGCGCAGCCGTCCCCAGAGACCGCCCATCTGGCGCAGATCCCGGGTGTGCAGGCGCTCGTAGAGCTGGCCGCACAGGATGAAGAGGCCGGCGGCCGAGAGCCCGTGGGCAATCATCTGTACCACTGCCCCTTGCAGGGCGAGCTCGCTGCCGGAGTAAATGGCGATCATCACGAAGCCCATGTGGGAGATGCTGGTGTAGGCAACCAGCCGCTTGATATCGGTCTGGGCAAAGGCCAGCAGGGCGCCGTAGACGATGCCGATGAGGCCGAGCACCATGGCGTAGGGGGCAAACTCGGCGGACGCCTCGGGGAAAAGCGGCAGAGTGAAGCGCAGCAGGCCGTAGGCCGCGGTTTTCAGCAAGATGCCCGCCAAGTCCACGGAGCCTGCGGTGGGCGCCTGGCTGTGGGCATCAGGGAGCCAGCCATGGAGCGGCACCAGGGGCATCTTGACCGCGAAGGCGATGAAGAAGCCCAGCATCAGCAGCCACTGTACCGTGCTGCTCATGGGGGTGTTGAGCAGTTCCTGATAGTTGAAGGTGAAGACACCGGTGGCGGCGTGGTGGGTCAGTACCAGGCCCAGGATGGCCACCAGCATGATGAGGCCGCTCGCCTGGGTGTAGATGAAGAACTTGGTGGCGGCGTTGATGCGCGACTTGCCATCGGTGACCGAGTGGCCCCAGAGCGCGATCAGGAAGTACATCGGCACCAGCATCATCTCCCAGAAGAAGAAGAAGAGGAACAGATCCACCGCCATGAAGACGCCGAGCACGCCCCCCAGGATCCACAGCAGGTTGAGGTGGAAGAAGCCGATGCGCTGGACGATCTCCTTCCAGGAACAGAGGATGGCCAGCACGCCGATGAAGCTGGTGAGGATCACCATCAGGAGCGACAGCCCGTCCACGGCGAGGTGCAGGGAGATGCCGAAGCGGGGGATCCAGGGTTGTTGCCACTCGGCTGCCCAGACGGGGAGGCCGGGGTTGGCGAGGGTGAAGTCACCACCGAGCCAGATGGCGCTGGAGAGCACCAGACAGGCGCTCATGGAGGCGAGGGCCACCCAGCGGACAAACTGTCCGCCGAGCCGCTCCATCTGCCAGCAGAGCAAGCCGCCGATGAAGGGAATTAGCAAGATCCAGAGTAAGGTCACGATATCAGCTCTCATCTAGGTTCTAGTCGGGCAGGCGCTGAGCCTGCCACACAATATTGGGCTCATGGATCAGCCGAGCAGCAGCAGGGCCAGGATCAGGGCGGCGCCCATCCCCATGGAGGCTGCGTACCAGCGCAATTTGCCGGAGACGGTCCAGGCCAGCAGCTGATGCCCCCCTTGGGCCAGCACGGCGGGCAGGTTCATCATCCTGTCCAGCGGATCCTTGCCGAGCAGGCGAGTCGCCAGCAGGTAGGGCTTGACCCAAATCAGGTCATAAAGCCAGTCAAAGCCCCAGGCATTGAACCAGAGGGTGCTGAGCGCGCGGCCGGCGGCACTTTCGGCGATCCCTTTCGCCAGGCGACGTTCGCCGAGGAAGAGGAAGGCGGCCAGCGCAATGCCTGCCACGGCGATGACGCCGGAGAGGATCTCGAGGCTGTGGCGTCCCTCTTCGATGTGATCCCCGGGGCCGGCCGGCAGCACTCCTGCCAGCGGAGGCACGATGAGGGCGCCGACTCCGGTGGAGAGCACCAGCAGCACCAGCAGTGGCAGATGGTGGGCCAGACCGTGACCTTTGTGCGCCTCGGTCTGCGCCTTGCCGTGGAAGGCGATGAAGATGAGGCGGAAGGTGTAGAGGGAGGTGAGGAAAGCCCCCCCCAGACCGGCCCACAGCAGGGCGCTCTGGCCACTGGCCTGCACCTGCCAGAGGATGGCGTCCTTACTGTAGAAACCGGCGGTCACCAGTGGCAGCGCGGCGAGCGCCGAGCCCCCCACCAGGAAGCAGGCGTAGACCAGCGGCAGCGATTTGCGCAGGCCCCCCATCTTGAAGATGTTCTGCTCGTGGTGGGTCGCGATTATGACGGCCCCGGCGGAGAGGAACAGCAGCGCCTTGAAGAAGGCGTGGGTCATCAGGTGGAAGATGGCCCCTTCCCAGGCACCAACGCCGAGGGCCAGGAACATGTAGCCAATCTGGCTCATGGTGGAGTAGGCCAGGATCCGCTTGATGTCGGTCTGCACCAGGGCGGCAAAACCGGCCAGCACTAGCGTGATGGCACCGACCAGCGCCACCAGATGGAGGATCTCCGGGGCCAGCAGGAAGAGGCCGTGGGTGCGGGCGATGAGGTAGACACCGGCGGTCACCATGGTGGCGGCGTGGATCAGTGCCGAGACCGGGGTCGGGCCCGCCATGGCGTCCGCCAGCCAGGTCTGCAGGGGCAGCTGGGCGGATTTGCCGACCGCGCCGCCGAGCAGCATGAGGCAGGCGAACGACAGGGCAGGGGAGCCGTCGGCAAACATCGCAGGGGCTCGCACCAGCAGCTCGTGAATGTTGAGGGTGCCGAGCTCGCGGTAGAGCACGAAGAGCCCGATGGCGAGGAAGACGTCGCCGACCCGGGTCACCACGAACGCCTTGAGGGCGGCGGCGCCGTTGTTGCGATCCTTGTAGTAGAAGCCGATCAGCAGGTAGCTGCACAGCCCCACCCCTTCCCAGCCCAGGTAGACGAACAGCAGGTCATCGGCCAGCACCAGGAACAGCATGCTGGCGATGAAGAGGTTGGTGTAGGTGAAGAAGCGCGAATACCCCTCTTCCCCGCGCATGTACCAGGAGGCGAACAGGTGGATGAAGAAGCCCACCCCGGTCACGACCCCCAGCATGGTCAGCGACAGCCCGTCCAGGGAGAGACGGAAGGCGGGCTGGAACTCGCCCACCGTCATCCACTGCCACAGGGTCTGGGTATAGACGCCGCCTTCCGGCATGGTATTGAGAAAATCGATGCCGACCCACAGGGTAGTGAGGGCCGAGAGACCGATGCTGCCGACACCGATGAGCGCCGAGGTGCGCTCGCCGAGGCGGCCGAGGGAGAAGGCCAGCAGCAGCCATCCCAGCAGCGGGAACAGGAAAGTCAGATATAGGAGGCTCATCCGCGCATCTCGCTCACAGTGTCCACGTTCAGGGTGTGGTAACGACGATAGAGCAGCAGTAACAGGGCGAGGCCGATACTGGCCTCCGCTGCCGCCAGAGAAATCACCAGTATGTACATGATCTGGCCGTCGGCCTGGGCCCAGCGGCTACCCGCCACCACGAATGCCAGGGCGGACGCGTTCATCATGATTTCGATACTCATGAGGATAAACAACAGGTTGCGGCGTATCAGCAGGCCGCACAGGCCGATGGCAAACAAAATGGCCGCCAGCAGGAGGCCGTGCTCCATGGGAATTCCACTCATCGCCATGCTCCTTGTGCTTGCTGGATGGAAAGGGGGCGGGCTGCCGGCAGCGAGCCATGCATCACCACGGGGATGTCGCTCATTGCTGACCTCCTTCCTGTGTGGTGCGAGGTACGGAGAGCACTTCCCCGCTCTTGTCCTCGCGGCCCAGGTGATAGGCGGTGACCAGACCTGCCAGCAGCAAGATGGAGGCGAGCTCCACCGCCAGCACATAGGGGCCGAACAGGGCGATACCGACTTCCTTGGCGCTGACCTCGGTCAGACCCAGTTCACCGCCGGTCACGCCGAGAATGCCGTGGGCCAGAAAGCCCAGCAAAATGAGGGAGAGCAGGGCCGGGCCACCCCAGGTCATGGGGGTGAGCCACTTCTTCTCCTGATCCTGGGCGCTCCCCAGGTTCAGCATCATCACCACGAACACGAACAGCACCATGATGGCGCCGGCGTAGACGATCACCTGCAGGGCCCCCGCAAAGGCGGCGCCCAGGCAGAAGAAGATCATGGCCACGGCGATGAGGGAGATGATGAGATTGAGCAGCGCATGCATGGGGTTGCTGGTGCTGATCACCCGCAGCGTGCTGTAAACGGCGACCAGGGCCGCGACATAGAATGCCAGTTCCATGATTGACTCCTAGGGCAGCAGGCTCTTGACATCGATGGGCTTGGCTTCGTTCTCGGCATCCCCTTTGGGTTTGCCGTCGATGGCCATCCCGCTCATGCGGTAGAAGTTGTAGTCCGGGTATTTGCCGGGGCCGCTTATCAGCAGATCTTCCTTCTCGTACACCAGATCCTGGCGACGATACTCCCCCATCTCGAAATCCGGCGTCAGCTGGATGGCGGTGGTGGGGCAGGCCTCCTCGCACAGGCCGCAGAAGATGCAACGGGAGAAGTTGATGCGAAAGAACTCCGGGTACCAGCGGCCATCTTCCCGCTCCGACTTCTGCAAGGAGATGCAACCGACCGGGCAGGCAACAGCACACAGGTTGCACGCCACGCAGCGTTCGTCGCCGTCAGGATCCCGGGTCAGTACGATGCGACCGCGAAAGCGGGGGGCGGCGTAGACCGGCTGCTCCGGGTAGCTCAGGGTTTCACGGGGGCGCCAGGCATGGGAGAAGACCATCCCAAGACTGCGCAACTGGGTGCCAACACCCTTGATAATGCTCGTAATTTTCATAGGTGCCTCACTGCACATTTATCAGCACTGGCGCCTGGGCGTTTCCTTGCCGCAGACGGCCGAATCATCGTCATGTCCATCTCGTTTTGCTCACGCATTCATCAGCACCACGGCAGCGGTGACCAGCATGTTGAGCAGGGTCAGGGGCAGGCACACTTTCCAGCCAAAGGACATCACCTGGTCGAAGCGCGGGCGGGGCAGGGAGGCCCGCAGCAGGATGAAGAACACCATGAAACAGGCTGTCTTCAGGGCGAACCAGATGAAGGGCGGCAGCCAGGGGCCGTGCCAGCCACCGAAGAAGAGGGTCACGATGAGTGAAGAGATCAGCACGATGCCGATGTACTCCCCCACGAAGAAGAGACCCCACTTCATGCCCGCGTACTCGATGTGATAGCCGTCGGCGAGCTCCTGCTCGGCCTCCGGCTGGTCAAACGGGTGGCGGTGGGTGACGGCGACCCCGGCAAACAGGAAGGTGACGAAGCCCAGGATCTGGGGGATCACGTTCCACATGCCGGCCTGGGCCTCGACGATGTCACGCAGGTTGAAGCTGCCGGTCTGGATGACGATGCCCATGAGCGAGAGGCCAAGGAACACCTCGTAGGAGAGGGTCTGGGCCGAGGCGCGCAGGCTGCCGAGCAGGGAGTACTTGTTGTTGCTCGACCAGCCGGCGAACAGCACGGCATAGACCGCCAGCCCGGCGATCGCCAGGATATAGAGCAGCCCCACGTTGAGATCCGCCACGCCCCAGGTGGGGGTGATGGGCACCACCGCAAACGCCAGGATGAAGGCGGTGAAGGCGATGATGGGGGCCAGCACGAAGATCCGGCGATCCGCAAAGGGCGGGATCCAGTCCTCCTTGAAGAACATCTTGACCATGTCGGCGGCCAGTTGCAGCAGACCGAAGGGGCCAACCCGGTTGGGGCCGTAACGGTCCTGCCACAGTGCTAGCAGGCGGCGCTCGATGAAGCTCATGAAGGCGCCGGCCCCCACGATCCCCACGAGCACGACCAAGGCCTTGCCGACCTCGATCAGCAGATCCATCAGAGAGTCGCTCATGCGATGACCTCCTGCAGGTTATCGATCAGGGCGTGGTGCAGGGCGGTCGGCAGGCCGTTCACCCCGAGTGGCAACCCTGCCAGGCCCGGAGCCAGCGCATCGCTCAGGCGCAGACGCAGGCGCCAGTGGTTGCCACCCCAGGAGAAGGCCACCAGTGCGTCAGGGGACAGTGCCAGGCGCGCGGCATCCGCCGGGTTCAGTACCAGGGTGGGTTCCCCCATGCGAGCCTGGATGACCGGGCTTCTGGCGGAGAGCTCCTCGCCACCGAACAGCTGGTCATAGCTCACCACCTGCAGGGATGCGGCGGGCTGGAAGGGGGCCGGGATGGTGCCAAACCAGCCCAGGTTGCCTTCGCCCGGCTCCAGCAGGCGGCGACCGGGATCCCCGGCACGCAGGTTGCCGCCCACCTCGTCCTGGAACTTGTTCCAGGCGGAGGGGGAGTTCCAGCCCGGCGCCCAGGCAAACGGTACCTGGGAGAGGGGCTGGCGGGAACCAGCGTAGCCTTCCATGGAGAAGGCGAACGGCGAATCGGGATCCTGGGCGACTCTGGGCTCGCTCACGTTCTGGTTTGCCAGCATGGAGGTTCGACCACTGTAGCGGTGCGGCTCCCGGGCGAGCTTCATGCCGCGAATGCGCAGGCCGGCGTTGGGTGCAGCTTCACCCATGGTGGTGAGCAGCGGGGCGCTGGCGGCGCAATCGCGACTCACATCGTCGAAGGTGTTCCAGCGAACCGAACGCGGTTGCTGGCTCCCTTGCAGGGCATCCAGCCAGCGCCAGCTCTCGCGCACCTGGATATCGGCGTTGTAGAAGGCGGGAGCATAGACCTGGAAGAAGCGCTGGGCGCGGCCTTCCATGTTGACCAGGGTGCCATCGCCTTCGGCAAAACTGGCGGCAGGCAGCACCAGACCCGCCTTCTTCGCGGTGGCCGTCTCCTGATGGTCGATGACCAGCAGGTGTTGCAGGCGATCCAGGGCGGTGTCCACCCGGCTGCGGGGGGCTCGGCGGTAGAGGTCGTTCTCAAGAACGACCAGGGCAAGTCTCTCTTCCCCTTCCATGCGCTCGAGGGCTGCCTCCAGCGGGGCGGCATGCCGGGCCAGCATGGCCAGCCCCAGGCTGTTGGCTTCCTGAGCCACGAGGGCAAGCTCCGCGGCCTGGCCACGGCCCTTGAGGGCGCGGGCGATGTTGCTGGCCGCTTCGATCAGCGCCTCGTTGCGGGCTCCATTGCCTGCGATGATGAGGGGCTTTTTGGCGTTGCCAAGCAGGTCGGCCCATTGGGCGGCGAGGGCCTGCTGTTCGGGGGAGAGATCCGTTGGCGCCGGTGCACTGGCGTCCAGCAGGTGGGCGATGGCAAACCCGAGGCGCGCCTGATCCGCGTGGGGGGCGTGCAGGGTGCTGCTCGCCACGTCATCCAGGCGGGTGGCATCCAGACTGGTGATGAGCAAGGGGTAGCGCTGGTTCTGGGCCAGGGTCTGCACGGCTGCGACCTGCCAGAGATCCACCTTCAGCTTGCGGGCAATTTCGCGCCCCTTACCTTTCACCGCCTGGCGCAGGGCCAGGGCGATGCGGGCGGCGGTTTGGGTGACATCTTCCCCGAGCACCAGCACGGCGTCGGCTTCTTCCATGTCGCGCAGGCTGGGAGTACGCACGCCGCCGTGCTCCAGAATGTCCAGCATCTTCTGCAGGCATTCCCATTCGCTCTGCTCGACCCCGGAGTAGAAGTTGGCGGCCCCCACCAGTTCGCGCAGGGCGAAGTTGCTCTCCAAGGAGGCGCGGGGTGAGCCGATGCCGATGATGCCGCTGGCGGTGCGCAGCGCATCCGCCGCCCGGTTCAGGGCACCATCCACCGTGATGGCCAGCTTGTCACTGCCATCCTGCAGCAGGGGCTGGCGCGGGCGGTCGGTCAGATTGACGTGACCGTAGCCGAAGCGGCCGCGATCGCAGAGGAAATAGTGGTTCAGGGCGCCGTGGAAACGGTTCTCGATGCGGCGCAGTTCGCCGTAGCGCTCACCCGGGCTGATGTTGCAGCCGACCGAGCACCCCTGGCAGATGCTGGGGGCGAACTGCATGTCCCACTTGCGGTTGTAACGCTCGGAGTGGGTCTTGTCGGTGAAGACGCCGGTGGGACAGACCTCCACCAGGTTGCCGGAGAATTCGCTCTCCAGAGTGCCATCCTCGACCCGACCGAAGTAGACGTTGTCATGGGCGCCATAGACCCCGAGATCCTCGCCACCTGCGTAATCCTTGTAATAGCGCACGCAGCGGTAGCAGGCGATGCAGCGGTTCATCTCGTGGTTGATGAAGGGGCCCAGATCCTGATTCTGGTGGGTGCGCTTGGTGAAACGGTAGCGGCGGCTGTTGTGGCCCGTCATCACCGTCATGTCCTGCAGGTGGCAGGCGCCACCCTCTTCACACACCGGGCAGTCGTGGGGATGGTTGGTCATCTGCCATTCCACCACCGTCTTGCGAAACTCCTTCGCCTCTTCATCCTCGATGGAGATATAGGTGCCATCGGTGGAAGGGGTCATGCAGGACATGACCAGGCGGCCGCGCTTGTCGTCGGCATTCTGATACTGTTTGACCGCGCACTGGCGGCAGGCACCGACGCTACCGAGCGCCGGGTGCCAGCAAAAATAGGGGACGTCCAGACCCAGCGACAGACAGGCTTGCAGCAGGTTGTCTGCCCCGTCTACCTCGTACTCTTTACCGTCTACATGAATGGTTGCCATACAACTTCCCTGAAACCTGTTTTATGAAATCGGCTATTGCCCGATGCGTCCTGGCGCTTACCAGCGCTCGCCCAGCAGGTTGGGCTGGATACCCTTGAACAGCTTGTGATTGTCATGGGGGGCCTTGACCCCGGCCTCGAATTCGGACCGGAAATACTTCATCGCACTGCCAAGGGGCTCGACGGCGCCGGGGGCATGGGCACAGAAGGTCTTGCCCGGGCCCAGGAAACTGACGAGCTGTTCCAGGGTCGCGAGATCCTCGGGTTGGCCCTCGCCCCGCTCCAGCGCCCGCAGGATCTTGACGCTCCAGGGCAGGCCGTCGCGGCAGGGGGTGCACCAGCCGCAGGATTCGCGGGCAAAGAACTCCTCCATGTTGCGCAGCAGGGAGACCATGTTGATGCTGTCATCCACCGCCATGGCAAGGCCCGTACCCATGCGGGTGCCCACCTTGCCGATGCCGCCAGCGTACATCTGGGCATCCAGGTGCTCGGGCAGCAGGAAGCCGGTGCCGGCGCCGCCCGGTTGCCAGGTTTTCAGGCGATAGCCGGGCTTCATGCCGCCGGCGTAGTTTTCGAACAGCTCGCGGGCGGTGATGCCAAAGGGCAGCTCCCACAGGCCGGGATTGTTGACCTTGCCGGAAAAGCCCATCAGCTTGGTGCCGTGATCTTCCGAACCCGGCAGTGCCAGCCCCTGATACCAGGCCACACCGTTGCCAATGATGGCGGGCACGTTGCACAGGGTTTCGACGTTGTTGACGCAGGTCGGCTTGCCCCAGACGCCGGAGACGGCGGGGAAGGGGGGTTTGGCCCGCGGGTTGGCGCGCCGTCCTTCCAGGGAGTTGATGAGGGCCGTCTCTTCGCCGCAGATGTAGCGACCTGCGCCGGTGTGGACGAACAGCTCGAAGTCAAAGCCCGAGCCCAGGATGTTCTTGCCAAGGAGCCCCGCGGCCTTGGCCTCTTCCACGGCGCGGCGCAGGTGGATGGCGGCATCCACGTACTCGCCGCGCAGGAAGATGTAGCCGCGATAGGCTTTGAGAGCCCGGGCACTGATGATCATCCCCTCGATCAGCAGGTGGGGCAGCTGCTCCATCAGCATGCGGTCTTTGTAGGTATTGGGTTCCATCTCGTCGGCGTTGCAGAGCAGGTAACGGATGTTCATGCTCTCGTCTTTGGGCATCAGGCCCCACTTCACGCCGGTGGAGAAACCGGCGCCGCCGCGTCCCTTGAGGCCGGCATCTTTGACGGTGCTGACGATGTCATCTGGGCTCATCTGGCCCAGCGCCTTGCGGGCGGCCTCATAGCCCTGTTTTGCCTGATACTCCTCGAGCCAGACCGGCTGGCCGTCGTCCCGCAGGCGCCAGGTGAGAGGGTGGGTCTCGGCGGTGCGGGGGATGCGGTTGGCGGTGCCGAGGGAGGCAAGCGTCTTGCCTGGCTGAATGCTCATGGGTAAGCCTCCAGGGTTTTCAGCAGGCTGACGGCATCGAGTCCGCCATAGGTATCGTCATCGATCATGATGGCCGGCCCCTTGTCGCAGTTGCCGAGGCAGCAGACGGGCAACAGGGTGAAGCGGCCATCCGGGGAGGTCTGACCGGGGGCCAGATTGACGACCTCTTTCAGACCGGCAAGCAACTGCTCGTGGCCGTTGATGTAGCAGACCATGCTGTCGCAGACGCGGATGATGTGACGACCCACCGGCTGGCGGAAGATCTGGCTGTAGAAGGTGGCGACCCCTTCCACGTCGCTGGCGGGGATGCCGAGCTCGGCGCCGATGGCGTGAATGGCGCCGTCAGGCACCCAGCCACGGGCCTGTTGCACTATCTTGAGCGCTTCGATGCTGGCTGCACGGGGATCTTCGTAGTGGTGTTTCTCGTGTTCGATGGCATCGCGCTCAGCCTGGCTCAGGACGAAATCTCCCTGCTGGCTGCTGCATGCCCCTTGCCCTTGTGGGGTCTGGTTATTGTGACACTGACATTGGCTCATGACTTGACCTTTTGTGGCTTGTCCCTTTACTGCGCGTCTTGCCCTTCGCCCCGGCTGCCGGGGCGAGAGGACTCAACGATCCACATCTGACATAACGAAATCGATACTGCCCAGGTAGACGATAAGATCCGACACCATCTGGCCGCGGATCACCGAGGGGATCTGCTGCAGGTGAGCAAAGCTCGGGGTGCGGATCCGGGTCCGGTAGCTCATGGTGGAGCCGTCGCTGGTCAGGTAATAGCTGTTGACCCCCTTGGTCGCCTCTATCATCTGGAAGGACTCGGCGGCCGGCATGACAGGCCCCCAGGAGACTTGCAGGAAGTGGGTGATCAGGGTTTCGATGTCCTGCAGGGTGCGCTCTTTGGGCGGTGGCGTGGTGAGCGGGTGATCCGCCTTGAAGGGGCCCTCAGGCATGTTTTTCATGCACTGCTCGATAATGGACAGGCTCTGGCGGATCTCCTCGATGCGCACGGTGGCGCGGTCGTAGGCGTCCCCGTTGCTGCCCACCGGCACCTCGAACTCGAACTGATCGTAACCGGAATAGGGGCGCCATTTGCGCACGTCAAAGTTGAGCCCCGTGGCCCGCAGACCGCCCCCCGTGGTGCCCCAGGCCAGGGCCTGGGCCGTGTTGTAGGCGGCGACGCCGATGGTGCGGCCCCGCAGTATGCTGTTGCGCATGGCCGCCTTTTCATACTCCATCAACCGCTTGGGCAGCCAGCTCAACAGGTTGTCCTGGATGAGGCGGGTCCAGCCGGCAGGCAGATCGTGGGCCACGCCGCCGATGCGGAACCAGGCCGGGTGCATGCGGGCTCCGGTGATGGCCTCGATGATGGTGTAGATCTTCTGGCGGTCCGTGAAGGTGAAGAAGACCGGGGTCATGGCCCCCACGTCCTGAATGTAGGTGCCAAGGAACAGCAGATGGCTCTGGATGCGGAACAGCTCCGCCATCATCACCCGGATCATGTCGACCCGCGCCGGCACCTTGATGCCGGCCAGCTTCTCGACCGCCAGCACATAGGGCAGGTTGTTCATCACGCCGCCCAGGTATTCGACCCGGTCGGTGTAGGGGATGTAGCTGTGCCAGGACTGGCGCTCGCCCATCTTCTCGGCGCCGCGGTGGTGATAGCCGATGTCGGGCACGCAGTCGCGGATCTCTTCCCCGTCGAGTTGCAGCACCAGGCGGAAGGCGCCGTGGGCGGAGGGGTGGTTCGGCCCGAGGTTCAGGAACATGTAGTCCTCGTTCTCGTTGCCGCGGGCCATGCCCCACTCTTCCGGCTTGAACAGCAGGTTGTCCTGCTCCTGATCCTGCTTGACCGCATCGAGCATGAAGGGATCAAACTCGGTGGCGCGCGCCGGGTAGTCCTTGCGCAGGGGGTGCCCTTGCCAGCTCTTGGGCATCATGATGCGGGTCAGATGGGGGTGGCCATCGAAGGTGATCCCCATCAGATCCCACACTTCCCGCTCGTACCAGTTGGCGTTGGGGAAGTGGCGGCTGACGGTGGGCAGATGGAGATCGCTCTCCTTGAGCGCCACCTTCAGCATCACGTCGGCGTTACGGTCGATGGAGATGAGGTGATAGAAGACGGTAAAGTCGCTCTCCGGCAGGCCGTGGCGATGGCTGCGCATCCGTTCGTCGGTGGCACTGAGATCGAACAGCATCACGAAGGGGGAGGGCAGCTTTTGCAAGAAGCCCATCACGTCCAGCAGCAGATCCCGGGAGAGCCAGATGACCGGCACGCCGGTACGGGTGCTCTGCACGGTGAAGCGCTCGGCACCGAAGTGGGCGAACAGCTCGCCGACCACCTGGGCATCGGCGTGATCGGCGGTTTGCCACTGGGCCATGGTGTAATTGCTTGGGAATTCTCGAGTCAGTTTCATGATCAGATCTCATCCGGCGTGCGCAGGTTGGTCACGTTGATCCGCTCGCCGCGCTTGCGTTCCTTCTCGGATTGCATCTGGGGACGGTAGATCCCCTGATCCCCCACCACCCAGGAGAGGGGACGGCGTTCCTTGCCGATGGACTCCTGCAGCAGCATCAGGGCTTGCAGGAAGGCCTCGGGGCGGGGCGGGCAGCCCGGAATGTAGACATCGACCGGCAGGAACTTGTCCACCCCCTGTACCACGGAGTAGATGTCATACATGCCGCCGGAGTTGGCGCAGGCCCCCATGGAGATGACCCACTTGGGCTCGAGCAACTGCTCATAGAGCCGCTGGATGACAGGGGCCATCTTGATGAAGGGGGTGCCGGCAATCACCATGAAGTCGGCCTGACGGGGGGAGGCTCGTATGACCTCAGCGCCGAAGCGAGCCACGTCGTGGGGAGAAGTGAAGGCGGTACACATCTCCACGTAGCAGCAGGAGATGCCGAAGTTGTAGGGCCAGAGGGAGTTCTTGCGGCCCCAGTTGACGGTGTCTTGCAGCACCTCTTCGAGGCGCCCGATCATGATGCCGCGGGTCGCTTGCTGCGCCAGTGGATCATCGACGGTCTGGCGCTGTTCCTGGGGGTAGCGCTCAACGGGCGCATCCGGGTCAATCCGGGTCAGGGTGTACTTCATGGTGCAACCTCAAAGAGATAATCGGTAGTTCAGTCTGGTTTCTTGTCAGTCAGGACACGCTTTTTCGGGGCCCAGTCGAGGGCACCAATGCGCCACAGGTAGAGGAGGCCTACCAGCAGCAGGGTGATGAAGATGGTGGCTTCGATGAAGCCGACCCAGCCGCTCTCGCGAACGGAGACGGACCAGGCAAAGAGATAGAGGGCTTCGACATCGAAGATGACGAAGAACATGGCGACCAGGTAGAACTTGGCGGAGAAGCGCAGGCGGGCGTTGCCGACGGAATCCACCCCGGATTCGAAGGGTTTGTTCTTGGCACGGCCATAGGCGCGTCCCCCCAGCAAGGCCGCCAGGCCTATCATGGTCAAGCAGATACAGATGGCGCCAATGACATAGACAGCAAAAGCCCAGTGCTGGACGGCAATATCAGCAAACATATAGGTTTTTCCCTAACCAAATTAATCATGTGACTTAACAATGATGTTACGTAGTATGCCACTTTCGTACTGATTTACATGTCATTTCAAAGGATTAATTATTAATCAACGGGATGAAAATTGTGTTTTGCTAGCGGGGTCAACTTTCTCGTTTGAGAATTGTTTTCAATCGTTTTTATGTAGCAGAAAAAAACCGGATAGTTTGAAAATCCGGGGGATGGCAGGAAACAAAAGACCCCGCATGGCGGGGTCTGTTTCAGGGTTGGAGAACGGGGAGGCTCTGCTCTGCCGCCTTGCCCTGGGAGAGCACGATCTCCACCCGGCGGTTGGCCTGGCGGTGAGCCGGGGTATCGTTTGGATAACGGGGTTGGGTATCAGCCACCCCCTGGGCGATCAGCCGTCGTGAATCCAGCTTGGGGTTGGTCAGCAGGGTGTGGGTGATGGTGGCCGCCCGCAGCACCGACAGCTCCCAGTTGTTGCGATAGAGCTCCACCGGCGCCTGGGAGTTGTCGGTGTGACCGGTGACCACCACCATGCCGGGGATGTCCGCCAGCACGTCCGAGACCTTGTTGACCAGCGGAATGAACTGGGGCTGCAAGAAGGCGGAGTCGGCCGGGAACAAGGTCTTTTCGCCGATGCGGATGACCAGTTGGCTGCCAAGCTGCTCCACCTCGATCTCTTTGGACTCGATTTGGCTCTTGAGCTGCTGATCCAGCTTCTGCTTGGTGACTGTGACCCAATCCTGCTCCTTGGTCTTGTGGGGCCAGGACTCCGTGGCCGTAGGTTTCTCCGAGGAGCCGATGGTCTCGTTGAAAGGGTCGGCCGCCGCTGCGGGCGTCTGGGTATCCAGCACCTGCTCTTTCTGGGAGGTATTGGGGGTGGTCTTGGACTCGGGTTCCAGTATGCCTGTGCCCCCCTGCATCACGGGGGAGCCGGCGGGAAGGGAGACCAGCCCTATCTTGCCAAGAGATTCGATAAAGCCCTGAATGAGCACGCGAGTCTCCGACTGCTTGGCCATGGCGAAGGAGTAGAGCACCACGAACAGGGCGAACAGCAGTGTCATGAAGTCGGCGTAGGAGACCAGCCAGCGTTCGTGGTTCTCCGGTGCCTCAGCCTTTTTCTTTTTCGCCACCGTGGCCTCCGAGGTAAGGCTCAAGGGTCACTTGCAGCCGTTGCTGTGACTCGCCGTCCACGATGCAGAGGATGCCGGTGAGGGTCATCTCCTTGTAGTGGCGGATCTGGTGGGCAAACGCCTTGTAGCGGTTGCCGAAGGGCAGGAAGATGAGGTTGGCGGCCGACACCCCGTAGATGGTGGCGATAAATGCCACCGCGATGGCGCCCCCCAGCTTGTCGGGGGCATCCAGCAGGCCCATGGCGTGAATGAGGCCAAATACGGCCCCGACGATCCCCATGGTCGGGCAGTAGCCCCCCATGGCCTCGTAGAATTTGACGGTCTGTTCGATATCTTCCTGCTCGAACTCGATCTCGTTTTCCAGTACCTCGTGGATCTTGGTCTTCTCGTAGCCATCGACCATCATCTGTACCCCTTTTTGCAGGAAGGGATCCTTGATGTCGTCGATCATGCCCTCCAGTGCCAGCATGCCACTGCGCCGTGCATTGCCCGCCAGGGTTTCAAGCAGTTGGGCCTGCTCCAGCATGTCGAGGCGCAGGGGAGTGATGAGCCACTTGAAGCGCTTGAGGGTTTTACCAACCACGGAGAAGGGAAACTGGGTCAGTGCGGCACCGACGGTACCGCCGATCACGATGAGAAAGGCGGGAAGATCGAGCAGGGCGCTGGGGTGCCCCCCTTCTATCATGTTGCCACCCAGAATGGCTGCCAGGGCCAGCAGCAAGCCAATAAGACTCATTTGTCCATATCCCTATGCGATGTGTGAGGCTAGTGTAGCCATTTAACTATCAGTTTTTCAAAACGATATCCAATCGGTGAGCAATATCCGAGAGGTTGCGCAGACCCGGTAGTGTCCGGTGGCATCGGCCTGTGCCGCCTGGTCAGCAGAGCAGGTTGACGGCGCTGGTATGGCAGGACGAGGCAGTTATCCAGGTGATATCACAATATACTGTGCTATCCGTGAGAGTATGTTGGTTATTTATATCGTCATTTTCTCTTTGCTTGGCGTGATAAGCTGTCAACGAGAAAGGGCTGGCTGCCCTCGGGACATATACCCTGTCGACAGAGAGCAGAGAGCAGAGAGCAGAGAGGCGGAAGGGATAGGATTGGCTGGGCGGCACTCGGCCAGGTATCGCGGCAAACCGTTTTTTCTGGCCCCCGCCGATGACGGGTTTCTCCTGCCAGGGGGTTGGCAGACGCCTTGAAGCAAAAAACCGACCTTAAGGTCGGTTCTTCAAGCTGTACGCTGGATCGGGATTGACTCGCACCATCCCTGGCGCTCGCCCTGCGGGCGGCCTCTGGCCGTCCAGTCGGGCTATCCTGCCCGCCTGTCGACAGGGTTTGAACCGAGCCGCCCATCATCGGATGAAGTAAAAGGCCCCGTCTTGCGACGGGGCCTTTTACTTTATTTGGCGGTGAGGGAGGGATGATTCACCACTGCATGGCTCACCCCTTCGGGGCGGCCTGCGGTCGTTCATCGCAGCAAGCTGCTCTGCTCGAACCCGACGAGGCTTCTCACCTTCTCTCCATCGGCATCGGATGTTGCCATGTCACCAGATGCAAAAAACCGACCCTGAGGTCGGTTTTTACAATTTGGCGGTGAGGGAGGGATTCGAACCCTCGATACGTTGCCGTATACACACTTTCCAGGCGTGCTCCTTCAGCCACTCGGACACCTCACCAA